>JBOGIW010000189.1:0-48152 GCA_050748045.1 Vicinamibacterales bacterium
CTACTGGGAAATGGAGGACGCCTCGATCGATCTCGGCGCCGTCGACGCGGCGCCGTCGGATCTGGCACGGATGGCCCTGCTCGAGTTCTCATTCGTCTTCGGCAACGACGTCTTTGCCATTCCCGCCGCCCTCCGTCTCGGAAACGTGCACGAGGTGACGCGCCTGCGGATCGTCGACACGTTCGGCGACGGGATCGACGTGCCGCCGGCGCTGCGTCAGCCCGGACACCCCGCCGGCGCGTGGAGCTTCCTGGCAACGGCCGGCGAGGGCGGCACGCGATCCGGCGGCCTGCTGGTACCGCACGTCGCCGCCCATGCGTTGAACGGAACGCCGCTCGAGGACGTGATCATGCTCCGCGACGAGATGGCCAATCTGGTGTGGGCGGTCGAGAGGCGCATTGAGGGCGGCGCCGGCACCCCGCTCGCCCGCGCCGAGGCCGAGGCACGAGCCCTGCCCGCGCAGCCGCCCCCGGATCCGGACGCGCCACTCAAATACCGGCTGCAGAGCGGCGTGCCGCCCTCGTGGTTTCCGCTGGTGCTGCGCGGCGGCCTGCCTCGGTTCCTGCAGCTGGCGCGGCTGTCGCCGTCGCTCGACGACCCGCGCGGCTCGATCCTGCCCGCCGTCGGCGGCGTGATCCACGAAGAGGAAGTGCCACGCGAAGGTGTCACCGTAGAGCGGGAGTACGTGTGCGCGCGCGGCGCCGATGGCTCTACGTGCGTCTGGGCGCGACACCGTCGGCGCGTCGGACGGGGAGAAGGATCGAGCGGGCTGCGGTTCGACACGATCGAGCCGCGGCCGTGAACGCCGCGGCTCCCGATCCTCACCGCCGATCGGCCAGCGCGACGACAAGCCGATTGTCGCGACGGCCCTCGTGTCCGCCGTCGGAGTCACTTGGGATCAGGCGCCTTGGACTTCCGCACGGTAGCGTCTTGAGTTTGGTGGAAGAGTAGAAATCGCCTCGTCATCGGACGGAGTTCAGTCCAAGAGCGGCGTCGACTTGGTAGCCCACAGCAGGGCGTGCGTCTCCGCGAACCGGCCCGCCACGGCAATCCTATGAGCGGCGGCGGTCCGCCGAACCGTCCCCTCGATAGGCCTTGCAGATGAGGTAACAGTAATGAGTCGTCGCGCAGTGTTTAGTAATCGGCCCGAAGTCACGCACCCGACGAGTGCCGATTGAGTTTTGTTACACGCTCTTAAGCTCAATTTCATGGAGGCCACCGCCACCGAGGCTGAAATCGCCAAGTTTCATTTCGCTGTCGATGACGTCGTCATTACGAAGGACTCGGAGTCGTGGGACGACATCGGGGTGCCTGCGTTGGTCACGGAAACGGCCGGTGATCTCGTGTGTGGATACCACCTCGCCCTGTTGCGGCCGCGCAAGGAAGAAATGCACGGCGCGTTTCTCTTCCGCTGCCTCCAAGCCAAGCCAATCCGCGTCCAGCTGGAGCTGGCAGCCAACGGAGTGACTCGGTTCGGCTTGCCGAAGTCCGAGATCGGGGTCATGACGATTCCGGTGCCGCCGATCTCCCAGCAGCGCGCCATCGCCGATTACCTCGATCGCGAGACAGCGCGGATCGATGCGTTGATCGCGGCGAAGGAGCGGCTGCTCTGGCTGCTGGCCGAGAAGCGCCGTGCGCTCATCACGCGCGCCGTCACCCGCGGCCTCGACGCCGCCGCACCTCTCCGCGACTCAGGGATTCCCTGGCTCGGTGAGATCCCGGTGCATTGGGAAACGAAGCGAATGAAGTATCTCTTCAGGCTGGTTTCCGAGCCGGCGCCAGCGGACAACGAGTACGAGTTGCTTTCGCTATACACCGACATCGGCGTAAAGCCGAGGCGAGAACTTGAAGAGCGCGGGAATAAGGCGACTACGACTGATGACTGCTGGATGGTTCGACGTGGTGACTTGATCGTGAACAAGTTGCTCGCTTGGATGGGCGCGTTTGGTGTCTCGCAGTACGACGGTGTAACCAGTCCAGCGTACGACATCCTTCGACCTAGTAGTGGCATCCAGTCGTTCTACTATCATCACCTATTCAGATGCCGTATCTGCCAGCCGGAGGTAAGAAGACGCCGACCCTCAAGCAGCTCGAGGCGTTCGCCAGGGCTACCCACACGCCGTTCGGGTTCCTGTTCCTGCCCGAGCCACCCGAAGAGCCGCTGCCGATCCCTGACTTTCGGACCGTGAAGCATCGACCGGCACGTCCGAGTCCCGATCTCCTCGACACGATTTATGCGATGCAGCGCCGGCAGGATTGGCTGCGCGAGGAGCGCATCGAGGGCGAGGCGGACCCGCTGGAGTTCGTGGGCAATGCTCGCGTGAACGACGAGCCAACGGCCGTCGGGCAGGAGATGCGGCGAATCGTCGGCCTGGACGACGGGTGGGCCGGCGAGGTGCCGAGCTGGCAGGAGGCGGTCAGCGAGCTGCGGCGCCGCATCGAGGGCCTCGGCGTCATGGCCGTTATCAACGGCATCGTCGGCAACAACACGCATCGCAAGCTCGACGTGGACGAATTCCGCGGCTTCGCGCTGACCGACCGCTATGCGCCTCTCATCTTCGTCAACGGCGCCGACGCGAAATCCGCGCAGATGTTCACCTTGGCGCACGAGCTCGCGCATGTCTGGCTGGGACCGGAGGGAGAAGGCATCTCCGGGTTCGAGGGCCTGTTTCCTGGAGACAGCCGCATCGAGAAGTTCTGCGACCAGGCGGCAGCCGAATTCCTCGTGCCAGCTCGGGAGTTACGGGAGCTCTGGCGGGATGTGCGGGACGCGCGCGATTCGTTCGAACGGGTCGCCCGCCATTTCAAGGTCCGTCCGATCGTTGCCGGGCGACGCGCGATGGCGGTCCGCCAGTACGGGCGCGACCGCGACCCGCGCGAGCCGATCTTGGAGTTCAAGCGGCGCAGGGTGGACACGCCCATGGAGAGCTTCTCGTGCGCCGCCCATACGGCTCTGGCGGTGAAATCTTTGTGGCGGTTGTCGTCACGAAGGAGTCGTCGTCCGCCGTTGGTCACCGAGGCCTGGAACATCCACCGATCCCAGGTGCTTTCCAGAAACAGACCCATCTCTTCCGCGGCGGCGAAGCGGTCGGTGACCTCGGAGCGATCGACGAATGGAATCTGGCCGTTCGCGGTGAGCTCCTCGACACCGATCGGCGCCTTCTCCAGGCCCACCTTCACGTGCAGCCGGCTGAGATGCGACAGGCGGATATACGTGCGCCGGAACGGGTCATTCACGGGTGCCCGCACGGGGTCGAGCTCGAGAGCGAAATCGACGTGTCTGCCGATGTGACCCTTGACACCAACTTCGGCCTTGCGCAGGAAGAATGTGCTGTGGCGGTTCGTGTCGGCGAAGTGGTCGAAGCGCGTCTGCACCAGAACATCAACCCGCGGCGGCGCCTTGCTGAAATCGGCGGCGCTCGAGGGGGGCAGCTTTGGCGGGGTGTTGAACGCCGGCGGCCGTCGTGGAGGCGGGGGGGCGCCCTGAGCAGCGCTGGAGACCTGAGGCGGCAGCACCGCCGCTATCGGTCGACCGGGCGCGGGCGGGTTCGCGCCTTCCAAACGTTCGAGCAGCGCCTCGGCACGTGCGACGTGTGCCTTCAGTCGGGCAATCTCGGCCCGCAACTCATCCTCGGGTGTGATCTCCTGGCCCAGTGCCGGCGCGGCGACCATCAGGACGGCGCCCAGGATTTTCGACATGCGCTTCACGTGGCTGTCCTCCTTCGATCGTCATTTGGAATCGACTGCTCGTCGGTCGGTTCGGCAGGCGTTCGCGCGAGTCCGGGCGGCGACCGACACGCGGCCGTCGGGGATCAGACACCCTTACGCCGAGGCGCTCCTGTCCGCCGCGCCCAACCCCGGCGTTGCATGGCGCGAAGCCAAACGGCGGGAATACCCTCTCGCTGAAGGTTCGGTCGAACTGGCGCACCTGCGGAATGAGAGCTCGCCGAACGTGATCCGCGCTTTCCAACGCGCGGAGGCCAGCGTTTGACATGGTGACGGTGGAACGCGTCATTTCTCGGCGTGTCATGATTTCCCGGGCGGCCGAGGGGTAGTATGGACCGACTGCTGAACCTCTCCTCGGGCGGCCGGCCTTTTCTAGCCCTTGTGCCCGATTCGACAGCCACACCCGATTTGGCGGTATCGGATCCACGGACCGGAAGCACCGAGCTGTTGCCGATCCTGGGCACCGCGCCGCCGGCAAGTAGACAACCCGGCCCCATTCCGACTACGGTTGCACGCGCAGGAGGAGCCGGCATGCGGACACGGGCCTGGAGCGTCGGGATCGTCATCGTCTTCGTCAACGCGGCGCTCGTCGGCGGCTCCGCGCAGAGCGCGAACCCGCGGTTCGGCACGTGGAAGCTCAAGTCCGATGCCCCTCCGCCCGCGAGCAACGTCATGACCTACGAGCCGTCCGGCGAGAAGGGCATGAAGGTGACGATCGACGCGGTCAACCGCGAGGGCGTCAAGACGCAGTGGTGGTACGCGACGAACTTTGATGGCAAGGACGCGTCCGTGACCGGCAACCCGGGGCAGGACGCGTCGGCCGTCACCGTCATCAACGACCGGATCAACCAGATCCTCAACAAGAAGGACGGCAGGGTCACAACGGTGCTCATCAACGTGCTGACGCCCGATGGCAACACGATCGCAAACACGTACATCCGCCTGGACGCGGACGGGAAGACGACCGGCGTCAGCTACGCGACCTACGAGCGAATGAGGTAGCGGCCACAGGACCGGAGGACGGGACGGGAGCGTGGCGATCCTGACGACCGAGCTCGGCGGCGGCCTGCACCGGCAGGTCAACACGCCGCGCCAGGTGCTCTTCGCCAGCCTGATCGGCACGGCCATCGAGTTCTTCGATTTCTACATCTACGCCACGGCCGCGGTGCTGGTCTTTCCCAGGCTCTTCTTTCCAGCGTCCGACCCGGCCTCGGCCACGCTCGCCTCGCTGGCGACGTTCGGCATCGCCTTCCTCGCACGCCCGATCGGGTCGGCGCTCTTCGGCCACTTCGGCGACCGCGTCGGCCGCAAGACGACGCTCGTCGCCGCGCTCCTGACGATGGGGATTTCGACGGTAGCAATTGGGGCGCTCCCGGGATACGAGAGCATCGGCCTCGCGGCGCCGGCGCTCCTCGCGCTGTGCCGCTTCGGCCAGGGCCTCGGCCTCGGCGGCGAGTGGGGCGGCGCCGTGCTCCTCGCCGTCGAGAACGCGCCCAAAGGGCAGCGCGCCTGGTACGGCATGTTCCCGCAGCTCGGCGCGCCGATTGGGTTCGTCTTCTCGGGCGGCGTCTTCCTGGCGCTCTCGCGGTGGCTCACCGACGAGCAGTTCTTCGCCTTCGGCTGGCGCATTCCATTCCTGGCCAGCGCCGTGCTCGTGCTGGTGGGCCTCTACGTCCGGCTGAAGATCACCGAAACGCCGGTGTTCCGCGAGGCGCTCACGCGGCGGGAGCGCGTCACCGTGCCGATGCTGGCCGTGTTCCGCGATCACTCGCGGGCGCTCGTCGTCGGCACCCTGATCTCCCTGGCGACGTTCGTGCTCTTCTATCTGATGACGGTCTTCGCGCTGTCGTGGGGCACGGCCGCGCTCGGCTTCACCCGCGAGGAGTTCCTGCTCATACAACTGTTCGGTGTCATCTGGTTCGCGGTGACGATTCCAACCGCGGCGCTCCTGGCCGAGCGCGGGCGCCGCCGCACGCTGTTATGGGTCACCGCGGCCATCGGCGCCTTCGGCCTGGTGATGGCGCCGATGTTCACGGCGGGCACGGCGGGAGCGGTGCTGACGATGACGGTGGGCCTGTCGCTGGCGGGCCTGAGCTATGGACCGCTCGGGACGGTGCTGTCGGAGCTCTTCCCGACCGCGGTGCGCTACACGGGCTGCTCGCTCACGTTCAACCTGGCCGGCATCTTCGGCGCCTCGCTGGCGCCGTACATCGCCATGGGCCTCGCAGGACGCTACGGGCTGCAGTACGTCGGCTACTACCTCTCCGCCGCGGCGCTCCTCAGCACGATCGGGCTCCTCGCCTCGCGGGAAACGAAAGACGACAACCTGGCCGCCTCCCCTACGAGATCATGACTTTTCGCGGGTGCTGGGAGTTGTCCTCCAGGAAGGTCTTCTTGACTTCCAGGTCCTCCGCGGTCGGCTGCACGGTGCCCTTCACGTCGGTGACGCGCGACACGAGCGTGTGCTCGCCGGGCGTCGCGCCGTTCCACGTGCAGGTGAAGAGCTTCCAGGAATACTTCGCTTTCGTGGACGGATCGAGCGTCGCCGGCTGCCACGGCCCATCGTCGATCCTGACCTCGACCGACTTGATCAACGTGCCGTCGTGCAGGATGACGCCGAGAACCTTGTGGCGGCTGCCGTCCTTCGTCACGCGGGCGATGAACGACTTCAGCCGCATGCGGGTGATGGCCGTCTCCGTCCACTTCATCTCGCCGTCGATCATCTCGCCCCGGAGCGTCCGGTACCAGCGCGCCTGGTACTTGCCGAGGTACTGCTCCTCCTGCGCGTGGATCTGGGAGAGCCACTTGACGTTCGGCGCGCCGTACCAGCCGGGCACGATGAGCCGCAGGGGCGACCCCTGGTGGCGCGTGAGCGGCTCGCCATTCAGCGCCCAGGCAAGGAACGGCTCCGGCGAGAGGGCGATGTCGCGCGGGAGGCTCCGGCCGTACTGCTGATCCACCTTGTGCTTCTGCGTCCGGAACTCCACTTCCTCCTCGCCGTGATCGGCGCCGAAGAAGACGATCTCGCGCGCCTCCGGCTTCACACCCGCCTGCTCGAGCACGACGCGCAGCGGGACGCCCGTCCACCGCCCGTTCGACGACAGACCCTGCAGCGGCCGGCGGTTGCCGGAACACTCGAAGCCGGCCACGAGCTCCGTCGTGCGCAGCTTCTTGATCTCGTCGAGCGAGAGCGACTTCGGCCGATCCACGAGCCCCGTGACCTTCAAATGATAGGCTGCCGGGTCGATCTCCGGATGCCCGTGGTGCTGGGTCGTGAAGAACTGATCCTTCGGTGTGAGAGGCCCGTCGATCGTCCGGATGTCGATGATGCGCCGGTCGGGCGTCGGGGCCAGGACGATCTTCTCGGGCAGATCCGTGAAGGGCACAAGGGTCTCGCCCTGGGCGAGGGCGGGCAGCATCCACTCGGGCACGCCGACGACGCTCAGCCCCGCCAGCGCCAGGCCGCCCTTGAGAATCTCGCGACGGGTGTTCTGCATCGTCATGGCAAGTCCTTTCTGCCGGTTAAGATAGCCGACTTGTGCCCGAGCACGCCGATTTTTCTCTCTGCAAGAGCGCTTGACAAGCCCTGCGCGCGTCGTGGTAAGAATGTCTGGTCCGCATGATCGCTCACCTGCGCCGCTTCCGCCCGCACCTTGCGCCGACCTGCTGTCGATGCGCCTGTACTGCGCCGGCGATGGCAGGTGAGTTGCCCAGCTAGCCCCAGGCCGCTTCTCCCTCACCATCGCTCGGCTGATCGATCTCACGCAGTTCGCAGCCAGTGGCAGGTTCGCGCGCCGGTTCTCCAGCCGCGTGCTCGCCAGGAGAAGTGTGGATGGAACCCACCGTCGCCCTCGCCGTCATCACGCTCTTCGCCGCCGTCGTCAACGGCGCCCTGGGGTACGGCTTCTCGTCCATCACGGTGCCGGTGGCGCTCCTCTTCCTGACCAACCGCGCCCTGAATCCCGCGCTCGTCATCATCGAAGTGGCCCTGAACGCGTACGTGTTGTGGGCCAATCGCGCGGCGCTGCCGCGAGTCCGGCGGCGCGTGCTGCCGGTGGTGATGGGCCTCGGCCCGGGCGTCCTGGCCGGCACGCTCATCGTTGCGCACGTGAGCCCCGCCTGGCTCAAGCTCGGCACCTACGTCGGGCTGCTCCCGCTGATCCTCGTGCAGGCGGCCGGCCTTCGCCGGCCCATCCGGTCCGAGCGGGGGGCGGGCCTCGCCTTCGGCACCGGCATCGGCGTGCTGTATTCGGTCACGACGATCTCGGGTCCCCCGCTGGCGGTGGCGCTGAACAACCAGGGGTTCTCGAAGCAGGACTTCCGGGCCGCGCTCGGCTTCATCCGGCTCGCGGAATCGGGGCTCACGGCGGTGGCGTACGCGGCCATGGGGCTGTACACGTTCGACAGCCTCGCGCTCGTGCCCCAGATTCTGCCGAGCGTCGCGATCGGCTTGCCGATCGGCGCGTTCGTCATCCACCACGTCCGGGCGGAGACGTTCCGGCGCGTCTGCATGAGCTTCGATGCCTGGGTGGTGTCGTTCGGCATCTCGATCCTGCTCCGCGATCTGCATCTGGTCGAGAGCGCGGCCGCCTTCTCCGTCATGGCGGCGGTGGTCGTCATCGACATCTGGCTGCTCTATCGGTTCTTCTCGGAGGCGGTCCCGGCGCCGGCCAGCCATGCGGCCTGATCATCTCGAGGCGCTGGAAGCGGAGAGCATTCACATCCTCCGCGAGGTGGCCGCGGAGCTCGAGCGGCCGGTGATGCTGTACTCGGTCGGCAAGGACTCCTCGGTGCTGCTGCGCCTGGCGCAGAAGGCGTTCTACCCGGGGCCGATTCCGTTCCCGCTGCTGCACGTCGACACGACGTACAAGTTCCGCGAGATGATCGCGTTCCGCGACGAGACGGCCGCCCGCGCCGGCGCGAAGCTCATCGTCCACACGAACCGCGAGGCGGTGGCCGCCGGGACGCAGCCGTTCGCGGTCGGCACCGAGCGCTGCTGCGCGCTGCTGAAGACGCAGGCGCTCCTCGACGCCCTGCAGGCCGGCAGCTTCGACGCGGCAATCGGCGGCGCGCGCCGCGACGAGGAGCGATCGCGCGCCAAGGAGCGCGTCTTCTCCGTGCGCGACGGGCGCGGCCGCTGGGACCCGCGGCGCCAGCGCCCGGAGCTCTGGAACCTCTGGAACGGGCGCGTGAGGCAGGGCGAGAGCGTGCGCGTCTTTCCGCTGTCGAACTGGACCGAGATCGACGTCTGGCGCTACATCGAGGCCGAATCGATTCCCGTCGTGCCGCTCTACTTCGCCAGGGAGCGCGACGTGATCGTGCGCGGCGTATCCCTGATCCTGCTCGAGCAACCGTTCGTGCCGCTGCTCCCCGGCGAGCAGCCGCAGCGCGTCGTGTGCCGCATGCGGTCGCTCGGCTGCTCGCCGTGCACGGGCGCCGTCCGCTCCGCGGCCGACACGGTCCCGAAGATCATCGACGAGCTCGTCGCGACGCGCCACTCGGAGCGGCAGCTTCGCGTCATCGACCACGACCGGGACGGGTCGATGGAGCTCAAGAAGCGTGAAGGATACTTCTGATGTCCAGCCTGCTGCGCATCTGCACGGCCGGGAGCGTCGACGACGGCAAGAGCACGCTCGTCGGGAGACTGCTCTACGACTCGCGTGCCGTGTACGAGGACCAGGTGCGGGCCGTCCGCCAGTCGTCGCGGAACCGCGCGGCCGGCCCGATCGACTTCTCGCTCTTCACCGACGGCCTGCGCGCCGAGCGCGAGCAGGGGATCACGATCGACGTGGCGTATCGCTACTTCGCCACGGGCCGGCGGAAGTTCATCCTCGCGGACACACCCGGCCACGAGCAGTTCACGCGAAACATGGCCACGGGGGCGTCCACGGCCGACCTCGCCATCCTCCTCGTCGACGTTCGCAACGGCTTGCGCCCGCAGTCGCATCGTCATGCCCGGATTGCCAGGCTCCTCGGCATCTCGTCGTTTGTGCTCGCCGTGAACAAGATGGATCTCGTGGACTTCGACCGCGAGGTGTTCGAGGAGATCCGGACCGAGTTCGCCGGGGCGCTGGGGTCCGCGCGCCTGCACGCCATTCCGATGAGCGCGCTCCATGGAGACAACGTCATCGCGCCGAGCGAGCGAACCCCCTGGTTCGACGGGCCGGCGCTCCTCCAGCACCTCGAGACGATCGAGGTGAACGGCGACCTCGCCACCAGGCCTTTCCGATTCCCCGTGCAGCTGGCGCTCCGCCCGAATCACGAATTTCGCGGCTGCGCGGGACAGATCGCCACGGGAGCCATCCGGGCCGGAGACCCGGTCACCGTGTGGCCATCGGGCCGGCGGACGCGCGTGGCGCGAATCGTCACGCGGAATGCCGATCTGGAGGTGGCGTTCGCCCCGATGTCGGTGACGCTGGTGCTCGAAGACGAGCTCGACGTGGGGCGCGGCGACGTCATCGCGTGCGGCGAGGTCCACGTCGCCGATCGATTCGAGGCGCACATCGTCTGGATGGACGATCGGCCGCTCGATCCCGGGCGGGTGTATCTGTTGAAGCACGGCACGCGGACGGTGACGGCGGAGCTCGATCGGACACTGGCGACCAACGACATCGGCACAGCTCTCGTGACGGCCTCCGCGCCGCTCGTCTTCGACCCGTACGCGGAGAACCGCGCCACCGGCAGCTTCGTGCTCATCGACCCGGCGACTCACTTCACGGCGGGCGCGGGGATGATCGCCGCCGCCGTGCATGACGTGGGGGGGCGGCAGGTGCGCGACGGCCTGGCCGAGCGCCTTGCGCAGCTGGCGCGAGCCGCGCCGTCCGACACCGCCGCGGCGGCGCTCGTCCGGCGCGCGCTCGAGGAGATGCTCGTATGAGTGCGGCGACGGCGGTCATCGCTGCCGCGCTCCGCGGCGCCAGACAGCCATGCCTGACCTGCAGCTTCCAGGCGGAGGACGTGGTCGTGCTCCACATGCTGCGCTCGGTCCTCCCCGATGTCCCGGTGCTCTTTCTCGACACCGTGCACCACTTCACGGAGACCTACGCCTACCGCGACCGTCTGGCCCACGCGTGGGGATTGAACCTGATCACCCTGCGCGCGAGCGAGCCGGCGCCCGGACTGTGGCAGACGAGCACGGATGCGTGCTGCGCGCGGCACAAGGTGGAGCCGCTCTTCGCCGCGCTTGCCGCCTACGACGTCTGGTTCACCGGCCTCCGGCGCGAGCAGGCCGCGTCGCGCGCCGGTCTCGAAGAGGTGGAGCCCTTTCAACTGCCGTCGGGCGCAACGCTCCGGAAGGTGAGCCCGCTCGCGCACTGGACGACGAAGGAGGTGTGGGACTACGCGAGAGCCCACGAGATCGCCCTCCTGCCGCTGTACCAGGCCGGATATACCAGCATCGGGTGTGAGCCGTGCACGTCGCTGCCGCTCGACCCGTCGAATCCACGCTCGGGGCGGTGGCAGGGGCAGAAGCTCGAATGCGGGATCCACATCCAGCCACGCCGCCACGACCTGGAGCGCCACGAGCGCGGCGTCCGCGACAACGAGCGCGTCGCGCACGACGCCAGGGAGTGAACTACAATGCGGCGCGAACCGAGGAGGGTTCGCGCGACCGATGACACGCACGGCGATGCTCACGGTCGCGGCCCTCGTCGCCTGCGCGGCGACGGCCCCCGGCCAGCGTCCGGCCTTCCGCCTCGTCGAGGCCACGATTTCCGAGATGCAGGCGGCCATGGCCGAGGGCCGGCTCACCTCGCGCGAGCTGGTTGGCCAGTACCTGATCCGCCTGGCGACGTATGAGGATCGGCTGAACGCCGCGCTCGCGGTGAACCCGCGAGCGCTCGAGGAGGCCGACCGGCTCGATCGGGAGCGCGCGGCAGGCACCCTGCGCGGGCCGCTCCACGGCATCCCCGTTGCGCTGAAGGACAATATCCACACGATCGATCTCCCCACGACGGGCGGCGCGCTCGCGTTCGCCGGGTACGTGCCGCCGTACGAGGCGACGCTCACCAGGCACCTGCGTGAGGCGGGCGCCATCATCATCGCGAAGACCGGCCTCACCGAGCTGGCGAACTGGGTGGCCGGCGGCCCGACGCCGATGCCGGGCAACTACAACGCGATCGGCGGCTTCGCGTTCAACCCGTACGACCCGCGGCCGGATCCACGTGAGGCGACCGCCGACGGACGACCCGCGCTCGGAACGGGCGGCTCGAGCTCGGGCATCGGCACGGCGGCCAACCTCTGGGCCGCCAGCGTCGGCAGCGATACAGGTGGATCGGTCATCAGCCCGTCCAACGCGAACATGCTCGTCGGCATCCGCCCGACGATCGGCCGCATCAGCCGCCACGGGGTGATTCCAATCACGGCGGACCACGACACCGCCGGCCCGATGACGCGCACCGTTGCCGACGCGGCGATCCTGCTCGGCGCGATGGAAGGCGCCTCGCCCGATCCGCAGGATCCGGCGACGTCGGCGTGTACGCCGCCGCCGGGACGCGACTACACACCGTTCCTGCGCCCCGATGCCTTGAAGGGCGCGCGCATCGGCATCCCGCGCGCGTTCTACTACGACCGCATCACGCTCCCCGTTGAGGGCACGCCGCGCCCCTCGGAGGGCTCAGGGCGCAGTGAGGCGCGCGAAGGTCGAGGCGGCCTCAACGCCGATCAGGCGAACGTCATGGCCGAGGCGATTGCCGTGCTCAGGCGGCAGGGCGCGATCGTCGTCGACCCGACGGACATCCCGAGCATCGTGAACCCGGACCCGCAGCGGAACTTCCTGCTGTGGAACTACTGCGCGGGCGCGGAGCACGCGAAGGGGAAGGACGCGGGCTGCACCGTCAACTTCAAGTACGGCATGAAGCGCGACTTCAATCGCTGGCTCCAGAGCCTCGGATCCTCTGCGCCGGTGAAAACGCTGACCGGGCTCCGGCAGTGGAACATCGCCCACGCACGCGCGGGCGCGATGAAGTTCGGTCAGTCGCGGCTGGACATCTCGGACGAGATGGACGTGGAGGCCGACCGCGCGCGCTTCGACGCGGATCACCGGAAGGACCTGCTCCTCAGCCGCGCGAACGGCCTCGACGCCGTGCTCGACGGCCATCGTCTCGACGCGATTCTCACGCCGGGAAGCATGGGGGCCGGGCTGGCCGCGCGCGCGGGCTATCCGATCATCGTCGTGCCATTCGGCATGGTGCCGAACGCGCCGGCGCCGCCGTTTCCCCCGCGCTTCGACGCCAGGCCCGCGCCGTACGGCGTCGCCTTCACCGGGCGGGCCTGCAGCGAGCCGCGGCTCGTCGCGCTCGCATACGCCTTCGAGCAGGCCACGAAGCGCCGCGTGCCGCCGCCGCTCTGACGATCGCGGGAATCAGGAGGACTGGGACGAGGTATCCGCGGTCCTGAGCTTCATCTCGTTCTGGCCCCGGAGGATGGAGCACCAATCCTTGTGATCGGCCACCGGCATGCCACATTCGACGCAAATCCGGGTTCGCTGCTTCGGGGCTTCGCTCTTGCCCAACAGGCGGTTCAGGAACGACATTCGGCCTCCTTGGCCAGTCCCATGATGTCCGATACGTTGGACGAGCGTCGCGGGTTCTCGGTTGGGAGCCGGTTTCCCTTTACAAACCTGTCGCCGCTGACGGGACCTTGGTCCCTACGAGAATGGCTTGCAGGGTGTCGGCCAGCTCTGGCAGGGACCGACGTCCTGCGTTCTCGTGTACACCATCGAGCTCGCGCTCGTCGCGCCGTCGAGGGTCGCCGTCACCTCGATGACGAGCGTCCTTCCGTCCGCGCTCAGCCTGAACCGCTCTGTGATCGCGGTCACCACCGTCGACGTGCCCGACGAGGTCTCACGACTCCCCTCGCTGACGAGCGCGCCGCGCTCCCATCGCGACGTCGTCGTGACGCTGCCGGGCGGTCCGACGGTGACTGGCGTTGTCCGTGTGACTCCGGGCACGTACACGCGTGAGTGGCTTTCGTTGATCTGGCTCTCGACGATCAGCGTGCCATTGGCCGGCTGCGTAATGTGAAGCGTCGGCGGCGCGCCGGACGCGACCAGTCCCGCCAGCGCCACCGGTGGCGTCACGCGGCTTCGATCCGGATCGAGCTTCCAGGTGCCCGAGAAGTCGGGCGCCTGCGCGAGGACCGCGGCAACCTGGGCGATCGCCAGGATGGCGGCGCCGCGTCCGGCCGCGCGGGTCATTGCGCCCCCAGGTCGAGCGCCACGATCTTCTCCCGATCGCGCGCGAAGAGCGTGGTGCCGACCAGCGTGGGCACGGTCCACGACACCGTCTCGAACACCCTGGCTTCCGCCAGGATGGTCACTCCTTCGGGCGCCAGCCTCGCCAGCGCGAGATCGCCGTCTTCATCGAGGATGATCGCCTTGCCGTCGGCGTACACGAGGCTCGCGCGGCCGAAGCCGCGGTGCTGCCACCGCGCCTGTCCCGTCTTCACGTCGAGCGCGGTGAGGAACGCCGGGCCGAAGTCGCCCGTGGTGCCGTAGATGAAGTCGCCGAGACGGATCGCGTTGAGGAACATGAAGCGGACGCGGTTCGTGAACCACACCTCCTCGGGCATCGTCGCATCGCCGTGTTTCACGAGGCGGATGGCGCGGCTGCCGGCCTTGTAGGCGGACGACAGGAACAGCACGTTGTCGGGCCCCCACAGCGGCGTTCCGCAATTGAGGTCGTTGCCTGGATCGTGCGGATGGGACCACAAGACCTTTCCCGTCGCAGGATCCAGCCCGTTGACCGTCCCGCCGCCGAAGACGACGAGGTGTTGCGCGCCGGCGAAGTCGATCAGGATCGGCGGCGCCTCCGAGGTCAGGAAGTCGCCGCTCTTCCAGACGACGCCGCCGTCACGCTGCCGGAACGCCATCACCGACTGCCCGGGCCCGCCGACGCTGCAGATGATCGTGTCCCTGAACGCGACCGCACTGCAGCCGTAGCCCGACTTCACGACGGGGCGGATGAGTAGCGTCGGAGCACCGAACTCCTTCACCAGGTCGTGCGACCAGAGCACCTTGCCGGTGCGCGTGTCGAACGCGTGGAGCTGCTTGTTGGTGCCGAACGTGAAGAGCCGATCGCCGACGACGAGCGGCGTCGAGTGCGGACCCGCGCCGAAGCCGAAGTCCTCGCGTTTGGACGGGTACTTGTATTCCCAGAGCGTCGTCCCCGTCGCGGCGTCGAGCGCGACGACGGATTCCTCGGCCGCCCACGGACCCCGCCTCGCTCGGCCGTTGCCCTCCCGGTACATCGTGAACAGGCGGCCGTGTGCGGCGACGATTGCCGAGTGGCCGGTGCCAAGCGGCCTGCTCCAGATTACGCGCGGCCCGGCCTCCGGCCACCTGTCGGCAAGGCCCGTCGCGTTGACGATGAAGTTGCGAGTGGGTCCGCCCCATTGCTGCCAGTCGCTCGCGGTTCGCCCAGCCTGCGCGACGACGCCTTCCGGCGCCCAGAGGAGGCACCCCGCCAGCACGCCACCGATACCGTGGACCCTCCACGTCCGCATCGCTCACCTCTGCGGCGTAATCCTACCGGATTGGCGAGGCAAGGTGTCGTGCCGCGTGCTGAGCTACGGGAGTCGTACGCCGGGGCTTCTTACCGTGTCCTGCGTTCGAACTCGGCCGGAGGGAGGGATCCTGCCTTCCCGAGGTGCCGCTCCTGAGCGCCGGCCGGCCGACGTCAGACCGACGACGCGGTGCTCACATGCGGATTGATCCCTGTTGTGCCGAGCGCAACCGCGGTTACCGGCAGGTCACTCGACAACGTCGAGCTCCGGGCAACGCCTCCAGGCGTGCTACTGCGACCTCAACCGGGGCATCGCGGCGTACCGCTTGCACAAGCCGCGTAATTCCGCATCGTTTCAACGGTCACGAGCCAAACGGAGGAGGTTCACGATGATCAGGAATATCGGCGCGGTTACGCTGGCGATTGCCTTCGCCGCGGCCGCGATCGCGGCGCAGACACCGACGACCGGCACGCCACAGACGCCACAGCAAGCTTCAGAACACACGATGACGATCGTCGGCTGCGTCGAGGTCGCGCCGGCGACGCCGGGCACGACGGGTGCCACGGCCACCACCAGGTACAACCTGACCAACGCGAGAGCGCGCAAGGCCGGCATGCCGGAGACTGCCGGCACGACCGGGACCGCCTCGAAGGAGGCCGGGAAGTCGTATCGGCTCTCGGGCCACGACGAAAAACTCGAGACCGAAGTCGGTCACTGGGTGGAGATCGTCGCCGTCGAGGAAAAGCCATCCCGCGCCGAGCCGACCGGCACGTCCGGAATGGAGAAGCCACTTCCCGTGCTGAGAGTGCGGGAGATCAAGATGATCGCGGCGAAGTGCCAGATGCCATAACTCGGGTTCCAGGTTCCAGGTTCCGTGTTCCAGGTTCGGGTTCCTGGTTCGGGTTCCTGGTTCCTGGTTCGTGGTTCCTGTTCCTAGCCAAGGACGCGCGCGTACTGCTCGCGCGTATCCACGTCGAAGAAAGCGCCCTCATCGAGCACGTCGACGTTGACGATCTCTGCGGCGTAAGCGCGCACGACGGCCTTCGCGCCCTGCGCGGGATCGGCGCGGCGCAGCTCGCCGGCGAGCGCTCGTGCGAAGAGCACCGGGTGCCCGTGATGCTCGCCTCGGGCGGGTCTGACGATCGGCGCCCCCGTGCGCCGGAACGCGTCGATGACGGCTCGCACGGTCGCGGCCGCCACGAACGGCACGTCGACGAGCGTGACGAGCACGGCATCGACGCCGTGATCGGCGGCCGCATCCAAGCCTGTCACGAGCGACGAGAGTTGCCCGCGCGCGGGATCGGGGTTGCGGGCAAACCGCACCACCGCTCCAACAGGCGCGTCGGCCGCAACCGCGTGCACCAGGTGATCGTGCAGCGCGCCGGTGACGACGGTCAGGTCGCCGACGCCCGCCGCGCAGAATGTGTGCAGCACCCGCGTGAGGAACACGCGGCCAGCTCCGTCCGGCAGGAGCGCCTTCGGCGCGCCCATCCGGGACGACGCGCCGGCGGCAAGCACGATCCCTCGTATGTTGAGCCTCACGACGGCGCCATGCTAGCGCGCCGCCCCCGCCTCCTGCGCTACAATCCGCCACATGGCTGACTTGGGGCTGCAGATTCGTTGTCAGCGGTGCGGGGACCAGATGGAGCTGAAGGACCCGGCGCCGGGACAAGCCTGGCCGCCGCTGCAATTCTGGGTGTGCAACCGCTGTGGTCGCCATTTCTGGACGACCTATGCGGCCGCGCCGGGAGCCAAGGCCGCCGCGCCGCCGCCGGCCACCCCCAACCTGAACACGCCGGCATCTCCTCCCCACGCACCCGCCACGAACGGTAATCCCTAGCGTTATGGGCCCCGACCATCGCTTCCGTCCGGACGACGACCCCGACGACGAGGACCTCGATGATGACAGCGAGGACACCGAGGGGGAAGACGAGGATGACGAGGAGGTGTGGCAGGTGTGCTTGACTTGGCGGGGAGGAAATCCCTACACTGGCCGAGCTTTCGAGCATTCGCCGGCGTGCGCCACGACCGCGCTTATTACCGTGGCCTCATACGCTCCGCTCTTCAGCGGTCCGTGGGCCCCTGGGATGTCCCCGGGGTTTTCGCACATCGGAGGACACGGGTATGCCGACCGGGACAATCGCACGGCTCCTCATCGACAAAGGCTTCGGCTTCATCCGCGATGAAGGTGGTATCGAGCACTTCTTTCACCGCAGTGCGGTCCGGGGGGCCGTCTTCGAGCTGTTGCGCGAAGGACAGCGTGTCGAGTTCACGCCCGAGGACTCAACGAAAGGTCCACGCGCGGGCGACGTCCGGTTGATCGAAGGCTGACACGGTCGCCGTTCCATACGCCGTTGCCCGGCCCCCGTACGTTGAGGGCCGGGGACATCTCGCCTCATGCCGCCGCGTTCGTACCAGCCAGGCGGCCGCGCTTCCGCCGCATCCTCGTCGCGCTTGGCCTCCGCCAGGTGTGCGGAGTCGACGTGAGATAATTTCTGGAGTCGTCTGGAAGCGAACGGGGCCCGGTGGCCCTCCCGGTCTTCAAAATCGGTCGCTCCCCGCTCTGCGGGGGGGCTGGGTTCGACTCCCAGGCGCTTCCGCCAGTCTCTTCATTCGGGATCCCGATTCCGGATTCTCGAATTCAGAGCTCAGCAATTGGGACGAGATTCCGCGGCCGGAGTTCGGAATCGAATGCAAATTCAGAATCCGGAAACGGAATCTCGATTCGGAATCGAGGGCTCCGTTTTACGTGTCAGATCGAATGTTTCCGGCCCGCGGTCCTTTCGCAGACGGCTCCTCGTCGAAACTGACGCGCTGCCCTTCGTTGAGCTGCTCGAAACTGCCGGCCTTCACAGCGCTTCGATGGAAGAACCACTCCTGCCCGCCGTCGTCCCGGATGAACCCGAAGCCGCGATCCCGCACCAATCGCTTAATCGTGCCGCTCGCCATTCGTCGCCTGCCTTCCGCCGAATTGCCCGAGGAACGGTCCAACAGCAGAACTAAATCAAGTTCCATTCCACGTCGTTAGCTTCCGGACGGAAGAGTCGGCCGTGGATAGCGACTCTTGGCGTCGGCCGGCGTCAGGGTCCGCAGAAACGCCAGCAGTTCGCGGCGCTGCTGAGGAGTAACCGGCCAGACCTGCATCTTCTCGTCGAGGTTCGGGTTCTTGATGCCGCCCTTGAGCATCACGTCGACCGCCGCTTCGAGGGTCTTCGCCTGGCCGTCATGGAAGTACGGGCCCGAGAGCTCCACGCCGCGGAGGCTGGGAGTCTTGAAGGCTCCCATCATCTTCGGGTCTTCGGTGGCGACCTTGCCCCGGCCGGGATCGGGCGTCTCCTTGTCGTAGCCAATTCCGACGTTGTGAAACAGCGTGTCGGACAAGAGCGGCGGCAGATGGCAATTCGTACAGTGCGCGACCTCCGAGAAGACGATGAAGCCGCGTCCCGCCGCGGTCTGCTTGAGCGAGGCGGGATCCTGTTTCATGCGATCCCATTCGGTGTCGCCGGCGTGAATCGTGCGGACGAAGGTCGCGAGCGCATCGATGACCCGAGGACCGGTGGCGGGGCCACCGAACTCCTTCTCGAACGCCGCCTTGTAGGCGGGCACAGCGTTGAGGTCGGCGGCAATCGCGTCCGGGTCGGCGCCCATCTGCGACTTCCAGGCCGCGAGGATCTGGGCCTCGAGACCCTTGGAGCGCCCGTCCCAGTACAGCTCGGGATAGTAGGCGACACCGTAGAGCGTGGGGGTGTGGCGCGTGTTCAGGCTGCCGTCGAAGCGAGGCGACAGCGCAAGGCCGTCGGTCCACCCTTTTTCAGGAACGTGACACGTCTCGCACGACATCTTCTTCGTCCGCGAGAGGCGCGGGTCGAAGAAGAGCTGCTTGCCCAGCGCGATGCGGGCCGCAGTCATCGGGTTCGCCGACGGCACGGGGATGGCCATCGCCATGAGGCCGCGGGGGGGCGTGAACGCAGGCTGTGCCGCCTGGCGGGCCGCGACGGACGCGATGGCAACGACGAGAAGCAGGAACAATCCGGCGACGAGCGCCGATAGACGCCGCATGAGAGCCTCCTTTGCCGCAGGGATTCTACCGTTCCCCGAACCAGCGACGCCAGCCGGCTGCCGGTTTCAGCTCGCCCGTGGCCGGTTGCAGCACCAATATCTCATCGGCGACGGCGGCGGCAAACCTCCGATCGGCCGTCAGGGTGATGCTGGCGACGCCCCGGGCCGCCGCAAGTGCGGCGAAGTCGGCAGCGAAAACGGGCGCCTCGGCGGCGGAGAGCGACGCGTTGGGGTGCTCGGCGAGCAGCACGAGGGGTCCAAGCGCGAGCGCTCGTCCGAGGCGCACGCGCAGGCGCGTGATGGGCGACAGCTCGGCCACGGGTCGGCCCAGGTCGCCGGTATCGATGCCAACCTCCACCGCCAGCTGCATCACCTGGGCGCGGACGGCGTCGGCGGGCGGATCGACCTCGAGCGTCAAGGGCATCGCGAGGTTCTGCAGCCCCGTCAGGCCTTCGACGAGCACGGCTCGCTCGCTGACGATGCCGAAGCGATCGAGAGACCTCAACCAGGCGTCCGCATCGGTAATCGCGGTTGTGGGCTGGCCGAAAACCCGCACGTCCCCAACATCGGGAACGGTCGCGCCGGTCACGAGGTTCACGAACGCTTCGGCGGCGGCGCGATCGAAGCCGACGAGCGCCAGGTTCTGGCCGGGGCCGAGGTCGAGCCGTCGGATCCGGAGCGGGCGCAGGCCCCCGTACGCTTTCTGAATGCCCCGGACCTCGACGAGAGGCGCCGTGGCGGACTCACTCATGCGCGCCGAGCCGCGCGTTCACGTCATCGACCACGCGCGCGCTCCCGGCGAGGGCCGCGACTTCCGTGACGAACGCGTAGAGCTGGGCGCCGAGGCCGGCCGCCGCGAGCGTGGCGTGGGGCCACACCGGCATCGCGCCGACGTCCACCGAGGCGCCGAGAATGCCCGCCGTCATCGTCAGGGCCATCGCGAGCGTCGCGCGCGTGAAGACGGGCGCGCGCAGGCGGGAGATGCGCTGCATGTAGTCGCCGGTGAGTGCGCCCTCGGTGACGGCCTCGCGAACCGCCTTCCCCTTGCCAATGAGGTAGAACATCATCAACGAGTGCGCGAGCAGGTTGAGCATCGTGCCGAACACGCCTGCGAGGACGTGCAGCGTCGTGGAGGCGGGATCGGGGCGCAGCGCAACCACGAAGCTGGCGCCGATGGCGAGGATGGAGAGCGCAGTCAGCGTAACGAGCGCCGCGGCCATGCGGAGAGTCGCTCCCACTCCCGAGTCGGCAGCGTGACCGTTCCCGGGGCCAGGCCGTGCGCGGGATCGCCATGGTAATCCGAACCGCCTGTGACGAGGAGGCCCAACCGGCCCGCGAGAGAGAGGTAGCGGTCACGCACCCGCTCGTCGTGCTCGGAGTGATAGGCCTCGAGGGCATCGAGCCCCGCGTCACGGAGGGGGGGAATCCGGGCATCGATCTCCGTGAGCTCCGGGTGCGCGAGCGAGGCGAGGCCGCCGGCGTCGTGAATGATCGCGATCACCTGCTCGGGCGACGCACCCGCCCGCGGGACGAAGCCGGGCCTGCCGCGGGCCAGCCAACGCTCGAAGGCGTCGTTCACATCGGCGGCATGTCCGGTGGCGATGAGCGCGCGCGCGACCTGCGGGCGCCCGATCGAGCGTCCGTCCTGCCTGGACGCGTCATCGACGAGCGGCGCCACGTCGATCGGCACGCCGAGCGCCGCGAGGCGATCGCCGATCGCCCGGACCCGATCCAGACGGCTCTCCCGCGCCCGCGCGAGGAAGGCCTGCAGCCCCTCGTGCGCCGGGTCGATGAAGTAGCCCAGCACGTGCACGTCGCGCCCGGCTTCGACCGCGGTGATCTCGATGCCGGGGACGAGTGTGAGCCCGGCGGCCTCCGAGAGCCGCGTCGCGGCGGGGACGGCCGCCGTCGTATCGTGGTCGGTCACGGCGATCGTCGTGAGGCCCTGGGCGGCCGCCTGCTGCACCAGCAGCTCCGGCGCGCACAGCCCGTCCGACGCGGTGGTGTGCAGATGGAGATCGATCGCGCCTCGAGGGGGTTCGGAGGAACCCTGCGCGGGGCGAACGGTCACCGCGCCGCGCGGGCCGCGGCGGCGCCGCCGCGTGGCTTGCGGCTCCGGCCCTGCCGCTTCACGAGCGCCTTGTACTCGCGGATGAGGAGATCGAGGTGGTTGCGCTCTTCGTCGGCGAACTCGAGAAAGATCTGCTTGCCGTCGGAATCCTCGAAACGCTCGCCGTACTTCTTGAAGAAGCGGTGCGAGCCCCGCTCGCAGCGGATGCCGATGAGCAGGGCCTGCTGATCGTTGACGCCTCTGGTCAGCCGGTCGGAGCCATCGGCGAAGAGACCGTTCGCGGCGCCCTTGAAGAAGAGGAACGTGGGACGCGATTCGAGCTGCGGATCGCGCTCGAGGAGCGTCTTGTAGCGCTCCTCGAGCTCCGACAGGTGATGCTTCTCTTCGTCCGCCAGCTTCTGGAAGACGGAGCGCCCGCGGGCATCCCTCGTCATGCGGGCGGCGCGCGTGTAGAACTCGAGGCCGCTGCGCTCGGTGGCGATGGCGATGCGAAGCGCGTCGCGCGCGAAGAGCAGCTCGGTGTACCCGTCCGGACCGGTCGTCCGCTTCCCGGTGCGGCACTCCTCGCACGTGCCGTAGATCTGCACGACGCTCTGTGTGGCGGCGAAGTTGCGTGCGGCGGCCACCTCCTCGACGAGCCCCTCGATGTCGGAGCTGAGAAACTCGGACGATCGGTTGCAGCTCTTGCAGATCAGGTGATAGTGCCGCGGGTGGCGATAGGAATGCTCGAAGCGGAAGTGCCCCTCGCCGAAGTCGACCTTGCGCGCAATGCCGGCGTCGACCATCCACTGGAGCGTGCGGTAGACCGTGGCGCGGCTGATGCGCTGATCCTCCCGCCGGATCAGATCGACGAGATCGTCGGCGCTGAGGTGTCCTTCCTGGCGCAGGAAAACGTTCAGGATCTGCTCGCGCTTGCTCGAGCGCTTGCCGCCTTCAGGTTTGAGACGTTCGACCGGGATGTGGAGGGCCACCGGCACGTCAAAGGTCACTGGTCAAAGGTCAACTCGAAGGTCCGTTGCCTTCACCGTCGACCCGTCGATTGACCTTTGACCTGCACGTTTCAGTAATGTCCGCCGCCGCCTTCACCCGCAACGCTGAACGACGAGCCGCAGCCGCAGGTCGACGTCGCGTTCGGGTTCTTGATCGTGAAGCCGCCGCCGGTCACGGTGTCGACGAAGTCGACCTCCGCGCCCTTGAGGTAGCTGATGCTCACGGGGTCGACGAACAGCTTGACGCCGTTCGACTCGTAGACCTGGTCCCCGACGCCGCCGCTTTCCTCGATCATCAGGCCGTACTGGAAGCCCGAGCAGCCGCCGCCCTGCACGAACACGCGCAGGCCGCTTCCGGCCTTGCCCTCTTCGGCGAGCAGCTCACTGATCTTCGAGGCCGCGGTGCTGGACACGTTGATCATCGTCTGTCATCTCCGTGGAAAAAGTTGCCCCTGAATTATAGCGCAGTCCGGTCGCAGCCCCTAACTTGTTGGCTGCAATATACTTTGGCCGATGGCCGAGCTTCGCGCCAGTCTCGACCGACGCCTGGCCGAGATCTCCGCCGCCCGCCCCGAGCTCGAGCGCGCCCTCGAGCTGCAGCGGACGCTCCTCAGCCGGCAGATCGACATGCTCGACGTGTTCCGCTCGGGCGGCATCCCGAGCGTGTCACTCCCCCCCCGGTACCTCGCCGCCAAGTTGAGGACCAGCGTGCCGGCGCTCCACGGCGAGCCGATCCCGTTGCCGTCGAAACTGCTCGAGCTGAGCGCGCGCGAATATTGCGCGCACCTTGCCGGAAGCGGCGCCGGCGAGGCGGCCGCCGCCATCGGACGCGCGTTCGAGGCGGGCACGCTCGACGCCGCCGCCGTGATCTCCGCCTGTTTCGGACGCGACCAGCGGCGCGTCCGATTCATGACGGCCCAGCAGGGCCTTTCGCCCGACATTGCGTGGCTGGTCGCCGAGATGGCGCTGGCACCGTTCGCGCATCTGCTCCAGTGCCGCGCGCTCGCCACCGCACACACGACCGGAAGCGTTCGCGCGTGGGATCGCGGCTACTGCCCGGCGTGCGGATCGTGGCCCGCGATCGCCGAAGCGGTGGCGGGACGCCACACACTCCGCTGCTCGTTCTGCGCCGCGGGCTGGGAGCTGTCATCGTATCGCTGCCTCTACTGCTCGAATGACGGCGAGACGTTCCTCACCGGCGCGCCGGATCCGAAGCAGCCGTGGCGACGCCTGCAGATGTGCGGGGCGTGCGGAGGCTACGTCAAGGTGCTGGAGCTCGTCACGCCAACCGAGTTCCCGCTCGTGGCCGTCGAGGACCTCGCGTCGATGGACCTCGACCTGACGGCGATCGAGCGGAAGTACATCCGCCCGCCGTTGCCGGAGATCAGGAAACGCTGATCGCGGATCGCAGGTCATCCGAGCGCAGCGAGCTCACGGGCCGATGCGGTCTCGACGTCCGTGTGCAAGCTGTTCCCGTGCGCATCCATCGTGACGATGGCGGGGAAGGCCTCGATCTGCAGGTGCCACATCGCCTCGGGCGTCCCGAACTCCATGAGTGACACGCCGTCGACCTTCGTGATGGTGCGTGCGTAGAACTGCGCGGCGCCGCCGATGGCGTTCAGGTACACCGCCCCGGCGTCCTTCAGGGCGCCGAGCGTCTTCGCGCCCATGCCGCCCTTCCCCATCACGGCGCGTACGCCGTAGCGCGTGATGATGTCGGCCTGGTACGGCTCCTCGCGGATGCTGGTGGTCGGGCCGGCCGCGGTGACACGCCAGGCGCCTCCCTCCTGCACCACCACCGGGCCGCAGTGATACATCACCGCGCCGCGGAGATCGACCGGCGGATCGTGCTGCATCAGGTGCGCGTGCACCGCGTCGCGGCCGGTGTAAACGCGCCCCGACAGCAGGACGACGTCGCCGACCCGAAGCGATCGCACCTGCTCTTCGGCGAGCGGCGTCCGCAGCACGACCTCTCGGCCGGTGCGCTGGAAGCCGGCCTGGTCGGCCATGGCGACGACGGGAGTCGCCGGGTCGCGGTAGAGCCAGCGCCTGATCGCGCCCGTGCGGGCGTCGACGATGATGCCGAGCCGGCGAAAGGCCCAGCAGTCGTAGGCCACCGACACGAAGAAGCTCGCAGGCAGGCGGTTGAGCGCGCCGATCTTGCAGCCGATGAGCGAGACGCGCCCCCCGAAGCCCATGGCGCCGATCCCGAGCCTGTTGATCTCGCCCATGATCGAGGCCTCGAGCCCGGCCAGCCGCGGATCGGGGTTCACGTCGTCGAGCGTCCGGAACAACTGCTCTTTCGCGCCGACGTAGCCCGACGTTCGATCGCCGCCGATGCAGACGCCGACCGCGCCCGGCGCGCACCCCTTGCCTTGCGCCTGCCACACGGCGTGGAGGATGCATGTGCGCACGCCCGCGAGCGTCCGGTCCGCGCGCCCGAGATTCGGCAGCTCCACGGGCAGCGAGTACTGCGCGTTCATGTTCTCGCAGCCGCCCCCCTTGAGTATGAGCTTCACCTCGATCTCGTCGTCGTGCTCCCACTGCTCGAAGTGCACGATCGGCGTGCCGGGCCCGAGGTTCGAGCCCGAGTTCTCGCCGGTGATCGAATCGACCGAGTTCGGCCGCAGCGTGCCGCGCCGGGTCGCCTCGGCGACCGCGTCGCGGATCTGCTGCTTCATGACGATCTGGTTCGCGCCGACGGGCGTTTTGACCTCGAAGGTCGGCATGCCCGTGTCCTGGCAGATGGCGCCCTCGGCGTCGGCGGCCTGATCGATGTTCTGCGCGATGATCTGCAGCGCCTGGCCCGACTGCGTCGGGGGCGGCTCCTCCGCGAGCGCCGCCTTCATCGCCGCGCGCACGTCGGGCGGCAGATTGGTCGAGGTCTGCACGACGAGCGACAGGACGCTGTCGAAGAAGGACTGCATAGATGCCCAGTATAATTTCACTGAGAACTTCCAGCTCCCAAGTCCCAGCTCCAAAGCGACCCACGTCAGGGGGATTGGAAGGAAGTTCCGAAAGTTGCCAGTTGAGATGAACGTCCGGATTGAGCGCGATCCGCTGGGTGACAAGCCGGTCCCTGCCGAAGCGTACTACGGCATCCAGACCGTCCGCGCGCTGGAGAACTTCCCGATCAGCGGGCTGCGCGCCCCGGCGGACCTCGTCACCGCCACGGTCCTGGTGAAGAAAGCCTGCGCTGGCGCGAACGTGGCCGCGGGGCGGCTCGACGCGCGGATCGGCGAGGCCATTATTCGGGCGGCGGACGAGGTGCTCGGCGGCGCGATGCGCGACCAGTTCGTGGTGGACGTCTACCAGGCGGGCGCCGGAACGTCGCACAACATGAACACGAACGAGGTGCTCGCCAACCGGGCGGCAGAGCTCCTCGGCGGCGCGCGCGGCCAGTACACGCTGGTTCACCCGAACGACCACGTCAACATGGGCCAGTCGACAAACGACGTCTACCCGACGGCGACCCGGCTCGCGCTGCTCCTCGGCTGCGGCCCGCTGCTGCACGCGGCGCGCGATCTGGCCTCGGCGCTCGATCGCAAGTCGCGCGAGCTCGAGAGCGTCCTGAAGGCCGGGCGCACACACCTGCAGGACGCCGTGCCGATGACGCTCGGCCAGGAGCTCTCCGGCTACGCCGGCTGCATCACGCGGGGCGCCGACGACGTGGAGCATGCGTCGTGGCAGCTTCGCGAGCTGAACCTCGGGGCCTCCGCCGTCGGCACGGGCCTGCTCGCCGGCGAGCCCTTCACGAGCCTCGCCGTCAAGAGCCTCTCGAGCGACACGGGCTTCGACCTCACGCCGGCGCCGAACACGTTCCGCGTGACGCAGAGCATGGGCGACATCCTCGCGTACTCCGGCGCGGTGCGTCGTCTGGCCGTGGAGCTGTCGAAGGTCGCCAGCGACCTGCGCCTCCTCAGCATGGGGCCGCGCGCGGGGATCGGCGAGATCACCCTGCCGGCCGTGCAGCCGGGCTCGTCGATCATGCCGGGAAAGGTGAACCCATCGGTCCCCGAGATGGTCAACCAGGTCTGCTACCAGGTGATGGGCTGCGATATGACGATCTGCGCCGCGGCGGAAGCCGGGCAGCTCGAGCTGAACGTGATGATGCCGGTCATCGCCTGGAACGCCATTCACGAGACGATCATCCTGCGCGAGTCGATGAAGGCGCTGAAGGCCCGCTCGATCGACGGCCTCGTGGCCAACGTGGAGCGCTGCCGCGAGCTCCTCGATCGCAGTACCGCCGTGGCAACGGCGCTCAGCCCGTACCTCGGGTACGCCGTGACGGCGGAGATTGCCAAGGAGGCGGTCAGGACGGGCCGGACGATTCGCGAGCTGGTCGTCGAGCGTCGTCTGATGGATCCCGCCCAGCTCGATCGGATCCTCTCAGTCGAATCGATGACGCGGCCGGGCGTGCCGGGCGCCGAGATGCCGAAGTGAACCTGCCGGTTCTCGCGCTCGCCTTCATCGTCGCAACCACTATCCAGACGGGCCCCGGCCCCACGGCGCCGCACGGCCGCCTGTTCCCGCCGCAGGATCTGGGCTTGCTCGAAGGTCCGGACCGCGACAAGTGGCAGCAACCCGACGAGATCATGGATGCGCTCAACATCGCCGACGGCTCGACCGTCGCCGACATCGGCGCGGGCGCGGGATGGTTCACCATCCGGCTCGCGCGGCGGGTCGGCCCGCGCGGCACCGTGTACGCGCAGGACGTGCAGCGCGAGATGCTCGAAGCCATCCGCCGTCGCGTCGCGAAGGAAGGGCTCGCGAACGTGCAGACGCGGCTCGGCGAGGGGAGCCATCCGAACCTGCCCGCGGCGGCCCTCGACGCCGTGCTGGTCGTGGACGTCTACCCCGAGGTCGAGGACCGCGTCACGCTCCTCCGCAACCTCGGCGCATCGCTCAAGCCCAACGGCCGCATCGGCATCGTGAACTACAAGCCCGGGCAGGGCGGGCCGGGGCCGTCGCCCGACGAGGGCCTGCGTGTCGATGCGTCGATCGTGGAGGCCGACGCACGGGCCGCCGGTCTGCGCGTGCTGTCACGCGAGACGTTCCTGCCGTATCAGTACTTGATCGTCCTGGGGAGAACTTGATAAATCAAAAGTCAAACTCAAAATTCAGCCTCCACTCGAGCGTCTGCCGGCCCCAGACCGGACGCTGGAGGTTGGCGCGCATCTGCGCGGGATGCGGGCGCGCCGGCGAATCCGGTGGAGGAACGTCGCCTGCAGATCAAACCGCCGCAATGGATCGAGGTCAATGGGCGTCGCGGAGTCGAGGTCATCGTCAAACACCTCGGACCGTTCGTGCCGCTTGGCCCACGCACGAAAGGCAGCGCTCGGATCGGCGGCTGCGAGGATCCCCGGCATGTCGTCCGCGCTCATGTGTTCCAGTTGCGAGGGCGGCGGCAGCGCGTGCCGATCCTCGACGTTCAGGGGTAGGAATGCTTCGAAGTCTTCCCACCGCACAAGCAGCTTCTCCGGAGGTTGCGGTGCCGACCACGGGAGTTCGACGACCTCAAGGCGGCCCTTCTGATGCCAATCGGACGAAGTCAGAAGCCCGTGACCGTCGCGACCGCTCGCCCACACGGCCCAGGCGCTGGGCAGGCTGTCTGGATCCAGGTGAAGGACGATCTGCTGCGCGCTACCAGCCCGAAACACTGCCGACAGAAACCCCGGCGGCGCCGGGCGGTCGGCGGCTCGTTCTTCTTCGTCGGCCTCAGGCTGGCTGCCCTCCACTCAGCCGACTCGGGATCCTCAACCTCCTCCATCTCCGGCCATACCACGTCGAGTTCCGCGCCGCCCTGCCGGACTCCACGTAGTTGACGATGGTCAGAAGGTTCGCCTCCGCGTTCCGGCGGCGGCCGACGCCCAGGCCTGCGGTCGTGAAGTTGGACGAGCCCACCATCAGAGCGGCGTACCTGTCGGCCTTTAGCGCGAACATCTTGGCGTGCCACGGCCGCGAGTTGCCGTCGCCATCGCGATCGGGACGCAGCTCGATCGAGACGCTGGAGTTGTACCGGGGCGGCGTGCTGACGATGGTCCGCGGGGCCGCCAGTCTCGGTGTCTTGACCGCCTCGTCGCGGATGGCGGGCAGGCAGACGCAGATGTGTCGATCGACGCCGCGCGCGAGCAACGGTTTGGTGCGTGTGAAGCAGGAACTGCTTCCCAGTGTGGTCGGAGTCCGACTTGTCGATTCAAAAGATTCGCTTGCATTCAGGGTGCAGGGTCCGTCGGCAACGAGGTCGTCGATCGTGCCGCCCGGCAGGAACGTGGGGGTCAGTTGCAGAAGCGGTTCGGCCAAATCGCGCCGTCATCAAGCGCGCGGTCCACCTTCGCCTTGATGCGCGGGTCGGCGATCCAGATGAAGCTGCGCGTGTAACGGGCGGAGTCCTCGACAAGCCTGTTGCGCAGGTCAAACACATTTATCTGGGATATGCACCCCCACGTTGTGACCGGTCGAACTGCGACGCGCGGATGGGATCGAGCCCGTCTGCCGGTCTCGGACCAATTTCCACAGGTTCCCTACAGCCCTCATCGAAAGAGGCGGCGAAAGCGATTCTTGAACTCAGCTTTGCGGACTTTTGTGTCAAATCCCTGAAGACCGGAGCAACTTCGCCCCGCGTGGCTGTCCCAGCCCCCTGGCCACGACTCGAACACTTTCGTCCGACACCCCGGTCAGAGAACGCGCCTCCGTGCTACATCTGCTGACGTCAGACCGCGACGTCTTCGATCACGGCCCCTCCCTCCTTCCCGGGCGAGGCAACGTGTGCGACACCGCGAGGCCCTCGCACCAGAGAGTCCCTGCCGAACTGTGACGTCCGAAGTACGTTCCTTCGGACGAGCGACCCAGATCCAGCCCTCCCTTTTCGCCAGGTCGAAGTCCTCGGGTGCCATCGCTGAGCCGTTGAGGAAGTCCCTTTGCCGCGAGCAGGCACACGACAGCATCCAGAGCGTCACCACTCCTCAACATTTTCGACGTATCAGCCGGCAGCGTCAGAACGCCTGCAAGTTGGCGCACGATCTCCGCTCTTGCATCGCTTTGCGTGAATCCCTGTATCCCCTTTCGCCTTGGCATGTCGCGCGCAGGCATGGACGTGTTCTGATGAGTCCTCGCTGCCGCCGATGGACGCGCGCACAGTGTCGACGATGAGAAGCATAATCGGAGGGCGCCATCGTCAGCGACGCAGGCTTCGCGGTGGCGCACGCGCACTGCTCTCGCATCCGCGAGCGGCTGTTGCGATTGAACAAGCCGCTCACCGGTTCGCGGCTGCTGCGCGGCGCGCTCCGGCCGGGCGGGGTCACGTTCGACCTGCCGGCCCACGTGGACGTCGCGGCCGACGTCGAGTCGGAAATGGCTGACTTCGAAGAGATCGTGCAGATTTGCCTGGCACACGCTTCTCCTCGATCGCACGATCCCGAACGCCGGCTCGAACGGTGCCATCCGGCCGAGGCGAGTCACGGTCGGGCGAGGCATCGTCCCCGACTTCCCGCCCTGCAACAAATCCTTCAACCAGTCCTACTCGGGCAACGACCTGTGAGGGGGGCCGGCCGGCCGTTTGCACAGCGGTTCTCTTCCGGTGCTCGCGTGACAGGGAGGAGAACACATGCAGCAGGAACTGATCCGAGCCGTGATGGAAAAGGCCGCTGTGTCGGAGGACCAGGCGCGGAAGGCCGCGGAAACGGTGGTCGGGTATCTCAAGGACAAGTTGCCCTCGGCCGTTTCCAGCCAACTGGACAGCGCGACCTCAGGCGGCAGCAATCTGGGGAGTATCGCGGAGGGGATCTCCGGAAAGTTCGGCGGCGACCGATAGCCTCGCAGCCGCCGCGCTGGTTGAGCCGGAAGCCTGATGCCGGCTGACGAGCACATCACGCCTACCGTTCCGCGGGTCGCCTGATGCTTACAGACTTGCACGCCGGTATGGCGTGAATGTTGGTCGTCCGCCTTCGCGACGATAAAGGGGGCGTGAATCGGCCACCTCTCAACACAGTCCGGCTCCTCGCGTGCGTCCTGGTCGCTCTCCACCAGCTTCCGCTGCTCGCCACCCTTCCGCGCCCCACAGGCTATGTAAACGACTTCGCTTCGATACTGGACGAAGCGGCGGAAGCGTATCTCGAGACGTTTCTGAGAACACTCGAGCGGGACACCTCCGCGGAGATCGTGGTGGCGACCGTCGGGTCGCTCGAGGGCTCGACCGTGGAGGCCTATGCGAACCGGTTGTTCGACGAATGGGAGATCGGCAAGAAGCAGCAGGATAACGGCGTGCTGCTGCTCGTGGTTCCAACCGACAGGATCGTCCGGATCGAAGTCGGCTACGGATTGGAGCCGATCCTGCCGGATGGCCTCGCTGGAGAAATCATCAGGACGGAGATCCTCCCGGAGCTCAGGAACGGCAACTATCCGCGCGGCGTCGGCCGCGGACTCAATCGCATTGCCCAGATCGTCCGCCGCGATCCGGCAGCTCTCGCCTCGGCGGCGCCCGCTCCCCATGGCGGCAATGGCTTTCCGTCCGCACTGGTGATGGTGCCCTTCTTCGCATCCTTCATCGTGCTGGGGGCCTTCGCGGCGGGCCTGGGCATCAGGACGAAAACCTGCCTGCCGCTTGTGTGGGGCGGGATGTTTGCCGGCATTCCGCTGCTGATGCTCGCCGCGTTTTCGTCGATCGTCTCGCATGCCGTACTGGTGCCGCTTGGCCTGGGAGCGCTGGCCCTGGGATACCGGAAGGGGCAGTCGCCGTACTGGACCGGCATGTTGCGCAAGGGCACCCCTGACCCGGTCAGAGACGACGGCCCGTTCGAGTGGGAGGCGGGGGGATCGCCGGACTCGTCGAGCGGCGGATCTTCTGACAGCGCGGGATCCTCATCGGGCTCCGACTTTGGTGGAGGCTCGTCAGGCGGCGGCGGCGCCAGCGGCCGGTGGTGACTCTCCCCGATGTCGGCCTGATTCGAGGTGGGAGGCCACTGCTTCCCGCCCCACACGGCGACGGCGTGTCACACCTGGTCACACCACAGCCGTTCCGCCTCTGAGCGAGTTGCCGCGAGCACCTCGGCATCGAGTTCCTCGACGCCGGCGCGGCGTGAGCGAGCCCCTGCGTCAACGAGTCGAGAAGCTCGTGCATGAAGAACATGCCATCGAGAGCCCATCACGAACGACCGAGCGGCGTGACATCGGGTGCGATCGGAATCAGGACGCGGCGCGTCACCTCGCCGCGCTCGAAGAGGAACTCATGGGCAGGGCGTCTCACGGCGTCGAGGCGTCGATCGGCGTGGTAAACGAGACCACCCCCGCTCGGTATCCCGACCGCGCGCGTCGTCCGGTCGAGCAGGCGGGCGGCGTGGCCGGCGTCGGACCAGGCCCGCTCCTCGCCGTGGGCGATCACGACGAACGGGCACAGGTTCAAGGTCTCGAACAACTCGTCCGGCGACCCCTCTCGTTCGCGTATGCCGTGCGAGCCAAGTTGCACGGCGCCAGCCGACACGCCTATCAGCGTCGCGCCGGCCTGATAGCGCTCGACGATCAGCTCCTTCATCCCGGTCTGGCCGAGCACGCGCCAGCCCCGCTCGACGTCGCCGCCTGCGAGCAAGACGATGTCCGCCTCGCGCAGGAATGTCTGGTCGGGGGAGGAGAACGCCGAGTGGATCATCCAGCAGGTGACGACCCCGATTCCCTCCAAGGCAGCCTGGAAGATGGCGTAGTACTCCGGCGCATCACCGTTGGAGGCGCCGATGTACGCGGCCCGTGGAGCGTGCGCGAGACGAGGGTCGCGAATCGAGGCGAGAAACGGCACCTCGCCCATCTTCCAGAACAGAAGCTGGCTGTCGGCGAAAAGGTAGATCGGCCGCATCGACTCGCGCCCTACGATCTCATATCGCTGCGCCGTCCGTCGCCAGGCTGTCGGTTTGGCGTTCGCCGGCTACGGATTCCACGATGGAACGCTCCAGGTCATAGACGATCGTCTGAGAGAAGCCCAGTGCGAGCGAACGGTTGCCTCCAGCCACGGCTTGACCACTCGTTGAGCGCCGCCCGCAGTGGCCAGTTTGACGGTTGCGCTCGAAGTAGCTATGATCGATCCGAAATAGCTACTACGATGAGGCCTGTTCGATGAAACCCATGACTGCGCGCGAGCTGAAGAACTCGACGGGCGAGGTCGTTCGCGCGCTCCGGCGCGGTGAGAGCATCCTGCTCACGTTTCGAGGCAAGGCCTTGGGCACGATCGAGCCCCTCCGGACTGTTGGCGAGGATGTGGCGGCGATTCGACCCTACGAGAAGGCGTGGGCCGAGATCGAAGCGCAACTGAAGCGCTCGAAGCCTCGTTTCGCCTCCTGGAAGGAGGCGGAGGACGAAAGCCGGGGTCGGCGGTGATTTTTGTCGACTCCAATCTGTTCGTCATCGACCTCCGCTATCCCGACGATGCCGATTATCGCGTGAATCGTCGCGCGCTCGACCGGTTGGCCCGAAACGGGAGCGGCGTGACGAGCGTCCTCAACGTCCTCGAGCTTTGTGGGATCCTGAGCTTCAACCTCTCCGTGACGGCGCTCCACGCGCTGTACGTCCACTTCGCCCAGCGTTATCGCATGATCTTGGTCCCTGGGGGCGGCTACGACACGCGGCTTCCGGCTCCGGCAGTGCGCGACGTCCTCGCGAAGATGGAGAAGCGGATGGCGCTCAAGGACGCCGAGATTGCCTTGGCGGTCGAGCAACACGCGGCGAATCTGAGCGCCTTTGTCAGTTGGAATGCGAAACATTTCGCGGGAAAGCTCTCGGTGCCGGCGCTGACGCCACGCGACTGGCTGGGCCGCCGCACGGGTGGCGGGAAGCGGTCCGCCATCTGACGTCCGGACGTCTCTCTGCCGAAGTTGCCTTGCGCGCTATCGCGCGCCAAACGGGCATCAAAAAGGGCAACGCCGGGATGGCGGGGCGCAATCCACTACAAAGCCGTTCATGGCGATGTACACGCTTTGATCGGCACCGGGCTCCCGGAGAGGACCGAGACGAATCAGGTCGCATTCCCGTTCGACACCATTCAGGTCGATTCACGTGCGCGCCGCCTGAGCGTGAGTGCTACGGTTGGTTGACCGTGCGTCACCTCGAGCTCTTTAGCGATCACGGCGTCACGTTTCGGGAGGTTGATCCAACCCCTCGCAGTTGATCAGCCACGGTATCCCGACGCGATCCACACGCTGCCAAAACGCGCGGCCCAGAACGTCTTCTCGAGTGGCATCACGACCCTACCGCCGGGACCTGATCCGCCAGCGGAGTCCCTGCGTAACGGAAGATCGCGCCGAGTTGGCCGCCAAGACATTTGCTCATAAAACTCGAACGCTGCCTCGCACTGTCCCTTGAAGCTGAGATAGGGGGTCAGCTGCATGGTGCATGTCATGCCGGTTCCTCACGAGACTTTCGTCACGTCGCTCCTCTTGTGGATTCGTCGTTCGAGTTGACCGCTGGGATGGTCCTTGGCCTGGCCTTGACAACGTTGTTTACCGGATCTTCCCGGCGTCGTTGCGGTGCACGCGGCCTGGACCTGGCGCGACACTGTGTGCGGGCGGTGATCAGGACACGACCGCCCGGATGCGGCGCACACCCGCCGACGACGACTGTTCCTTGACGATTGTGAAGCGGCCGATCTCCCTGGTGTTGGACACGTGCGGACCCGTGCACACTTCCTTCGAGACGTCACCGATGGTGTACACGGACACGTCGTTGCCGTACCGGCTTTCGAACAGACCGATGGCGCCGCTCTTGACGGCGTCGGCGTAGGCCATCACTCGGGAGGTGACCGGGATCGCGCGGTCGATGGCCTCCTGAACCAACTGCTCCGTCAGCGCGATTTCCTCTTTCGTCATGGCGCGCGGATAGGAAAAGTCGAATCGCAACCGCTCGCGCGTGATATTCGATCCCTTCTGCTGCACGCCTTCGCCAAGCACTTTGCGCAACGCGGCATGAAGCAGGTGCGTGGCCGTGTGATAGCGGACGCTCTCATCGCTCAGGTCGGCCAGGCCGCTCCGCGCGGCCTCGGTCTTCGACCGGGAGCGATGTTCCTCGAAGCGGTTGTGGAAATCGGCCAGATCGACGCCGATGCCGTGCTCCCCCGCCAGCTCCTGCGTGAACTCGATGGGGAACCCGTAGGTGTCGTAGAGCCGGAACGTGAAGTCGCCCGGCAGGGCCGCTCCCCCCGACTCGCGCAGGCGGCCGATTTCCTGCTCCAGCAACCGTGTCCCCTTGACCAGCGTCTGCTGAAAGCGCTCGTGCTCGAGGAGCAGCTCCTCCTGGATTCGCGACGCCGCGGTCCGCAACTCCGGATAGGCACGCTCGTAGTGGGCGATGACCACCTGCGCCGCCTCCACCCATCTCGCCGCGTGGATCTGCAGGATGCCGCAGAAACGCACCGCCCGCCGGATCAGCCGGCGGAGCACATATCCCTGGCCCTGATTCGACGGCGTGATGCCGCTCTGATCGCCGAGGATGAAGACGGCCGTGCGCAGGTGGTCCGACACGATGCGAAGCGCCCTGGTGCGTTGGCCGCCGGCGATCTCCTCGCGCGAATAGCCCGACGCGGCGACGAGCGCCTGCACGATCGGCTGGAAGTCCGGCGTCTCATAGACCGTCTCGACACCGTTGAGCACCGCCAGTGTCCGCTCGAGGCCCATGCCGGTATCGACATTGTGCGTGGCGAGGGGTGTCGTGACGCCGTTGCGGCGGCTGTACGACATGAACACGTTGTTCCAGATCTCGAAAAAGCGGCCGCACGTGCACAATCCCGCGATGCAGTCGCTCCCGCGATCGCAGGGCTCCTGCGTCATGTCGACGAAGATTTCCGTGTCGGGACCACAGGGTCCCTCCTCACCGGGCGCCCACCAGTTGTGCTCGGCAGACAGGAACGACATGCGTTCGCGTGGTATGCCGAGGGACCGCCAGATGTCCGCCGCCTCATCGTCCCGCGGCGCCTGTTCATCGCCGGCAAAGACGCTGACATGAATGAGCTCCGGCGGGATGCCGAGGCAGTCGGGACGGGTGAGAAACTCGTGACTCCAGCTGATCGATTCCCGCTTGAAGTAGTCGCCGAGCGACCAGTTGCCAAGCATCTCGAAAAACGTCAGGTGCGACGCATCCCCCACCTCCTCGATGTCCGTCGTCCGGACGCACTTCTGGTAGTCGACGAGGCGCTTGCCGCTCGGATGCGGCTGCCCGAGGAGATATGGCACGAGGGGATGCATGCCCGCCGTCGTGAACAGCACGTTGGGATCGTTTTCCGGAACGAGCGGCGCGCTGGGGATGACGGCGTGGCCGCGGTCCTTGAAGAATTGGAGGTATCTGGACCGCAGCTCATCGGCGGTCAGCGGCATGAACTTCACGCGCCGCCGGGGTCCCACCTGTTTCACATCGTCCGCACTTGGCATACTTCAACTGTAAACGATCTGCCGAGGCTTACGTCATCTCGGCGAGTCTCGCCAACGACAGCCGCGCCAGGATCCGATTCCCGTCGGGAATCTGGGGGCGGACATCGCCCTCGAAGGCCGGCTCGAAAAAGCTACTTCAGGGCTTGGATCAACTCGCCACAGGTGATGCGATGCCCGTCGGGTGTGCGAAGGCCGAATTCTCGAAGCCCCCAGGGCTTGTCTGCAGGTTCCGATGTCACCAGCGCCCCCCGAGCGGCCACTTCCCGGTAGAACTCATCCAAGCCCTCGATGTTCCAGTACACGAAGTACGAGTGGTCTCCCAGTTCACTTGCCGGTCTCGCGTCCTGGCACTCGCCGAGCATGACCCTGAAATTGTCTCGGGTCAGAAAACTCCATCCGTCGGCATCGATCGGATCCCGGCTGAAACCGAGAACGTCCGTGTAGTAACGCGTTGAGGCCGCCAGGTCGCGCACTGCCAAAACAGATCTCGAATTTGCGATTCTAGCCACGGTGTCTCCACCGAATCAGTGTGTCCAGGATTCCGTCGTCCAGCTGACGTGCAGCTTCAGCCGCGGCGGCCTCATTGTCTGGCGGGACGCCGCCGGCTGCAAACCGATGATCGACATCAGTCCCGTGGTATTGAGCAACAGCATACTCAGGACGTATCCGTGGCCACCGGGTGCTCCGGAGAGAGAACGTCGTCTGGATGTCTCGTGACGGCTCGCCGGTTGATCAGGTCGCGCCGTTACCCAGCACCCTGGCGATCGCAGTGATGGTATTCCAGTTGCGCGTGGTGACCGGGACCCCAAAGAGCCGGTCGAACGTGCCGAGGTAGCTGATGACCTTCATGTGGCGCCGGTACACGCCGAAGACGAATCGGCCCTCCCTCGCGAGAATTTTCAGCAGCCACTTGCCGCTGGAAGGAAAGCGCATGGGCATCGACGGCGCCGAGCCGGGGCGCCGGGACAGGACGCTCACGAAGCGGACGATGTCGGGTCGCACGGGCTGCTCCGCGAAATGATTCCTGGACATCAGCCTGACAATCTCCCGGCCCTGGCAGATCACGATCTCGGCCTGAAAGGGAAGCCTGCGTGCCAATTCTGCCCGGAGTTGCGCCCGGGTGACTGGCTGCCGGATCACGAGGGTGCCCGCCGCGCCGATGTTGATGGCCTCGAGGTGCTTCAATTGTTCGGCGAGCGTGGCAGGTCGGAAGGTCCGGTGACCGCCAACGTTGATTCCTTTCAGAAGAACCACGAGTGCCACACGTTTCCTCCTGCTGGCGCCACTCGAACACTGATCCGCCGGCCCTCTTGTCTGCCAACGGTGCGCGTCAGCCGCTCGCGGGCGCCAGCGAAGCGAGTCGGCTGCACGTGGTTGTCAGGCAGCAGGTATTGGTTGGACTCGGACTCGCCGACACGTTCTTGAGGAACGCTGTTGCCTCTGCGATATCAGCCTTGGCCAGGTTGGGCTTCTCAAACAGTGCAGCCCCCACAGGCGTGGAGGACCAATACACCGTCGCCATTGCCGGCCGGCGGGACCGCGAGAAAGCCCTGAGGGTGAGGATGTTTCATATGAACTCCTTTCAGGAGTTGGCGAGAACCGCCGCTGCCTGACGCCTGCCGCTCGGCCGCGAGCGGCGCTCGCGTTCTCTCGATCCAGCTCGGTCTGCCCGGGCCGCTCGTCGGCTGCAGCGGCAAGTCAGGCTGCCCCAGGGGTAGCACCAATATGCTACTCTGGACGCGAGGTGCCCGTGACCAAGGAAGTCACCCTCCGGCAAGCCGGCGGTTCGGTCAGCGCCACCCTGCCGAAGGATATGGCCGACCGGCTTCACCTCGAAGCGGGCGATCGCGTGCTCGCTGTCGAGACTGACCGGGGGATTCTGCTCACCCCGTACGACCCGGACGTCGAGCGCGCGCTGAAGGTCGCCGCCAAGACCGCCAAAAAGTATCGCAACGCGTTGCGCGAGCTCGCGAAATAGCGGTGGCCAAACGGCCGCGAGAGCCCCGTTGGCTCCCCAGCATCGTCGCCGATGCCATCCACGCCGACCAGATCCGCCAGCATGGCGGTCTCGCCGGTGTCCGTGACGAGAACGCGCTCGAATCGGCTCTCGCGCGAGCCCAACAGAAGTGGTCCTACGATGACGAGCGGGATCTCTCCGTCCTGGCTGCCGCCTACGGCTTTGGCCTCGTGCGAAACCATCCGTATCGCGATGGCAACAAGAGGATCGGGTTCCTCGCGCTCGCGACGTTCCTTGGCATCAACGGCTATGAGCTCGAGGCCACCGACGCCGACGTGGTCACGACGATGCTGTCCTTGGCTGACGGCGCACTCAGCGAAGCGCAGCTCGCCGACTGGATTCGCAGTCACCTCGAGCGTGCGAGGTGAGCAGGCAGCCGAAAAGACCGCGCATCAGGTGCAGGCCGTCAGCTTCATGCGCTGGTCAGGCGCCGTCGGCAAGTATCGCGTCGAGCGCTGCGAAGGCTGCCCGGCAGACTTCCTGCCGGGAATCGTACTCTGGTGCGTACGAGGCGAGGGCGGCGGCTCCGAGCGGGACGCGGTCCCGAATGGCCGCAATGCTCGCGGTCACCTGCTCGACCGAGAGGCCGCGGGCCACGGGCAGAGAGTTGGCTGGACCCACCCCGGCTGGGTCCAGCACGTCGAGATCCGAGTGAAGGTAACCGAGGGCATCCTCCAACGGCGCCCGGGCCAGGAGCTCTGGAAGGCGGGCGGGGATGTGAGTGGTTGACACCGCGGTGATCGCGGACCCGGCAAGCAGCGCCGCCTCTGGGGGATCGAGGTCGCGCGCCCCCAACAGGAAGGTGGCCTCGGGTTGCACGGGGCGATACCCGGGCACCGTTGAGGTGAGCTGGTGCCAGCACAGGCCCAGGGCCGTGGCGAGCCCAGTGCCATCGAGGAAGCCAGTCGCGGTGGTATCAGGGGTATTGCAGTCCCCGTGGGCATCGAACCAGAAAAATGGCCCGGCGCGCCGGTGTCAGACCACTAAGGGTCCCGACCGCCGCGTTGCAATTCCCGCTCAGGACCACCGGGAACTGACCGGCAGCGCGGACTGCGCGTACCGCGACGGCGAGGCGCCGCATGAGGTCGAAGGCAGTGCCCATCTCCGCTGGCGGCTGATCAGGATCCGGCTCAATCACCTGAAGGTTCGCAACGGAGTGTCCCCGAGCCTGGAGGTGTGTAGTCAGCCCCGCCTGAAGCAGGTGCTCGGGGCCGGCACCGCTACGCCATCCATGCCGGGCGGTATCGTAGGGAACGAGGAGGAGCTGAATATCCATCGTGGCTTGGGAATGAGAATCGCGACCGCGACTAATAAACGGCGAATCCGAGGGCTTCTTCACCAACCAGCGACGAATGCCGGCGAGCACACGTTGTAGATGTGGCGACCAGAACATGGGCCGAACGGCGACACGTCGCCCCCGGACAGGCGTGCTCGAGAATCTTACTGGCGCGTGTAGCCGGGAGCGCTCACTGATCGCGCAGCAACACCACAGGATTGATCGACAGCGCGCGTTGCGCTGGAATCCACGTAGCCAGCAGTCCCAGGAGCAGCATGGCCAACACAACACCACCCAATACGAGCGGATCGTAAGGCGTTGCCTGATACACGATGAGAGCCAGCACCCGGCTCGAAAGGATTCCGAGGAACAACCCCGCCGCCGAACCAACAGCCAACAATTTGACTGCCCGTGCCAGAGCCGCCTGTATGACTTGCCCACGGTCGGCGCCGATGGCTATGCGAATTCCCAGCTCCCGCAGCCGCTGGCTGACCGAGTAGGACGCCATTCCAAAGATGCCAGCTATCGCCAGCATCGCCGCCATCATACCCAGCACACCCAGCGCCACCGTCGCCACGCGGGAGGGAAACAGTGCGAGGTCCAATTCGGCGTTCCACGTCTTGATTTCAAAGGGCAGCCCTGCATCCAGCTCGCGGAGTTTACTCCTCATGGCTGCGGCAAGTTGTTCGGGATCCCGGGTCGAGCGCACCACCAGCCACATCTCCCTCAGTGGTGGTTGCTGCAGGATGGGACGAAATACTGCCGGGTGTTGCTCTTCAGTGAGGCTCACATATTTGCCGTCTTCGACAACACCCACGACCTGGATGCGATTTCCATTCGGCAGCTTGTAATATCTGCCGACTACATTTGGCACCGAGCCAAGAACCCTGGCGGCAAACTGCCGATTCACCACAGCAACGGAAGGCGCGTTTTTGTCGTCACGCCATGATAAAGTCCTGCCGGCCAACAAGGTGGTGGCGGCCGCATGGACGTATCCGGGAGATATGTTGTACACGTACACCCTGGCCGCGGCGACATTCGATGGCCTCAGATCGGCCGTCTCATCCTTGAAGACACTCGTCACCCCGCTACCGCCCGGGCCTAACGGCGGGAGGTTCACCAGTCCCACGTGCTCTACGCCAGGAAGCGTTTCCATCGCATCGATCATGCGTCTTTGCACGGCCCACACGGCGTCGGCACTGTAACCGGCCATATTCAGATCTGCATCTACCAGCATCACGTTCTGCGGCGTAAAGCCAAGGTCACTGCGTAACGAGCGTACCAGTCCACGGACGGCGACCATCGAAGACATGACGAGAACGGCACAGATGGCGACCTGCATGACCAGGAGCGCATCCCGGAGTGTCAAGCGTCGCCCGAATCGGCCTGCTGCGCCTGCTTTGATGATCTCATACGGACTGGCGCTGAGAACCTGGCGTGTTGGAAGGATCCCCAAGAGGAAGCCGCTCACCAACGCCAGAATCAAAGCTGCGACATAGACCTTTGCGTCCGGCGCTACAGACAAATGGAGGGGAACGGGAAAGGGCCGCCACGTGCTGAGCCTGTTCAACAGCGCTACGCTGCCCAGGAGTCCTAGAGTGCCACCGATGAGGGAAATCAGCACGGTCTCGGTCAATAGCTGCCGCACGATGCACGTACGGCTCGCACCAAGCGCGAGCCGCAGAGCCACTTCGCGGGACCGGTCGGCGGCGCGTGCCGCAAACAGGATTCCCAGGTTGGCGCATGCGGCCAGTAGGATCATGCCCGTCAGCAGCATCAGTCCTCCAGCGAACGCTTGCAGCGAGCGGCCGAGAGAACTGGGGAGATCTGGGCGTATCAAGGAGAAGGTCTTGTGCTCTACCTCTTTGGGATAGGTCGCTTCGAGATACGCTCCAATGGAAGTGAGATCGGTGAGCGCCTGAGTCGGAGTCACTCCCGGTTTCAGGCGTCCCATCGCGGGAAAGGTCCAACGGCTACGGCGAGTGGTCAGGCTATCTCTTCCGGTCAGCTGCTTGTGGTTCACCATTGGTACAAAGAAATCGGCAGCGAAGAACAATAGAGTCCCGTAGAAACCAGGTGGCGCCACACCAATGATGGTGAAGGGATTCCTGTTCACTTGAACAACACGACCCACGACGCCAGGATCGTCCAGAAAACGGCTGTGCCAATATGCATAGCTGAGCACGATATACGGCGCACTATCCGGGCCATGCTCATCAGAGCTATGGAAGAACCGACCGAGATACGGTTGTATGCCCAGCACATCGAAGTAGTTGCCACTGGTCTCGTAAGCCCAGCTGCGGGATGGGTTTTTGCCGGTATCCAGCACGACCTTAGTGACAGTGTACGTTGCCAGAGCATCAAAGCTGTGGTTGCGATCGCGAAAATCGAGATAGTCTAGATAGGACTGGTACCCGAGGGCGCTGTCCCCGGTCTCGATTCCATAGAGGCTGTCTGGATTAGGCACGTTCAGTGGGCGCAGTATCAGCGCATTCAATACGCCAAACACCACGGCGTTTGCGCTGATTGCCAACGCCAGCGTCACGACGGCGGCGATTGCGAATCCCGGCGACTTGCACAGCAAGCGAAGGCTGAAGCGCACATCCTGTGCTAACGATTCCATATTTCCTCCGGCTGAGCGCAAGGCATACAAGACGGCCCGTCAGGGAGCGTCAGGAAATAACTGACCCATGACGCACGGTGCGACTGGATGGGTCGCGTAGCTCGATTCGCCGTGAAAGCGCTGTCAGTCGAGTGGGAAGCGGGCCGTCTGCGCGTCGCTAATCCGTCACGCCATCGGGATGGCGTCGCCGATCGAGTTCGGATCGCACCCGCAGGCCGGCGCGGCTGTGCGTCGGGCCGATCAGGCTGACGATCGCGGCTAAGCCGACCAGCGGCGTGCCGCGCCAGTTCATCGCGATGTGCGAGAAGAACCGGTGTTCGATGCGATTCCACCCGCCCGTGCCGGCGGAAAATGGCACACCGCGACACCGCGTCATCGACGGCCGCGTCGTCCACGTATTCGCCGGCGATTGCGATACACGGGTGCCTGCGCCTCCGGCTCCGCCGACCAGTATACGACCGGATGCCCACCCGCGTCGAGTCCTCGCGCGCGCGCCCTGGACGGTGACGGCGACAATCACGCCCGTCTCCAGATCGACGGCATGCTGGGCTTTATGGGGGCAAGATGCACGATCGACGTCGTCAACAGAAGCCAATCCGAGGTTCTGATCATCGTTGTCGGGACCGACGGCAAGCACAAGTCGAGCGACGCACCGCATACGGCGCCTGGCTGTTGATGCCGCTCACCTCAGGGCGAGGAACCCAAAAGCCTTGCTGCGCACGATCCGGAGCTTGGGGGTTCGCGACGACGATCGCGGGCGGGTCGCTCCGCCTTTCCTGCGGGGTGACCGAGCTTACGGACTCGGCATCCGAGCGCAGAGGGTGCGGTGCGCGGGGTCATGATAGGGAGCGTAAAGCTCCGCTCTCTGACTTACACGACCACAACAGCTGCACACAGGCCGTGAGTCAGCTCCATGTCTAGTTGACATTCAGTAGACGCCGCACTGGTTCGCCGCCGACTGCCTGTTCATCTGCACATGTCGCTTCAGCGCTTCACGCAGCAGCAGCAACAGCCGACAACTCCTGATGCGCCGCACTCGCCGTACGGGATCGAGGAGCGCCGTCGCCTGCTCGCCCTTGCCCCAGCAATCGACTCTCACCGTTACGGTCCGGAGAGCGCCTAGTATGGGAATGGGCCAAGCTCGAGTCATGAACTTTCGTCATGAGCTTTGTCATGGACTTTCGCCATGAGTGTTCCTCATCCGGGCGGTGCCCGAGTGCACAGCCCGCGGTCGAAACGTGAAGCACGCTCCAACGCGTCCGGTCACGCCGATGACTTCCGCTTCCGACGTGTGGCGGCAGGAACTTGTACCCGCAGCCGGGAACCGTAAGGATGTATTCCGGTTGCAGTGGGTGGTTCCGAAGTTTGACCCGCAGGTTGCGGATGTGGCGGTCGACGACGTTGCTCTCGGCGACGTAGTCGGCGCCCCAGAGATAATCCAGGATCTCGTCGCGTGTGAGCAGCCGGCCGGCATTCGCCGCAAGCAGATAGAGCAGACTCTGCTCGAGAGCCGTGAGGTGGAGGTCACGGTTCCCGGCCCGTACGCGCCGGTTGAGAATGTCGATCTCCAGGTCGCCCAGCCGAAGTGCCGGCATGAACGCGACAGCGTCGCGGTAGGTGCGCCGCATCAGCGCGAGGATACGCGCCACGAGTTCTTCCGGCGAGAACGGGATCGTGAGGATATCGTCAACGCCCCTTTCGAACGCAGTCAGCTTCGCTTTGAGATCGCCTCTTCGCGTGAGCGCGATGACGGGAGGGCGGTCGCGCTGCGGTGTCGGATCGGCAAGCTGATCCAAGACCGTGCCTGCAGGGCTATCGATATCGATGACGACGAGGTGCGGTCTCCAGTCGGCAAGCGCACTTCCGGCCTCCTCGACCGTCGGGGTGACGCGTGTGCGGTAGGGCCCGCGACTGAGCACGATCTTCACTCTGTCGGCGAGCACCGTCTGGTCAACCACCAGAAGCGCACGAGCCGGTCCACGCAGTCGCGGATCGTGTGGAGTCATCGATCCTCCAATCAGCGATTTGGCCGGAACATCCTGCCGGTGCTAGGGTCCGAGGTCTGCGTGCGGGAACGAGGGGGTTACGCCGACCCGTGGTCGCCTCGGTACCCCGGTGTTACCACAAACCGACCTGCGCGAGATCACGCAAAAGCGCGATGTCCTGCGTTTCTGTGAAACTACATGGCTCATGGGGAATGGGCTCGCGCCCACCCGACGAACGGTAGATCAGCGTGCACGCGCTCTCCGACGGCGCCCGCGCATGGCGCGCGCATCATCGACACCGGCGAGCTCAGAGCGGAGGCGGGCGACACCGACGATCTCGTCATTCCCGAGTCGTCGGGTCGCACCGCCGCTCTCACGCACTGGGAGCTTCGGCCGGCTCGCGACCATCGCCGGCGCGTCGCCACACTGCCTCCGGACGCTGCCCGCCTCGATTGCGTCCAACGCACTCAACCAGGGTCTCCGTGCGTGGCTCGCGAACAGCACCAGCTGTTTGCCGAGGACAGCGGAGAGCGTTCTTGCGGACAGCGCGATGCCCAGTCGTTTGGCGAGGCGGGTGAGTTCGTCGCGCCTCCGACTGTGACGCAGGGCGATCGCCTGCGGGTAGCGGCTGGTAGGCACGTGGCGGGGATCCCCGACCAAGCTCCCGGAAGGCGTCCTCCGTGCAGAGCTCGTCGAGGACGAGAGTCAGGAGCGTTCGCGACCAGGCGAGCGTCCCAGAATGTTCGGCGAAGAGCCGAAAGTGGTGGGACGGAACGTACGGCGCCAGCGCTTGCTGTCAACGACGTGCTGCTTCCAGGGGGATTCGAGACGCCGACCGCGCGCCATCAACGCTCGGCGGGCCGCAACCTCACGTGAAGCCTGCAGCCTCGACACATTTACAAGACGGACGCGCTTGCGCACTCCCGTCGTCACGACGCGACATGATCCCTATCGTAAAGTTTCATAAGGCGGTCGATTTTGCGAGCCGCCGCGGCGCGAGACTGGACTTCGACGCGACACGAAGGACGCGCCGCGCCACGGCCGTGGTCTCGCCACGCTCCGCGCAGGCGGGGCGAAGCGTCCGCGGTATCACGTGCACTTCACCCCGACCTATGGCTCCTGGCTGAACCTGGTCGAACGGTGGTTCGCCGAGCTGACCAACAAACAGCTGCGGCGCGGTGCGCCTCGCAGCGTGTCCGAACTTGAGCAGGCGATTCGTGACTTCATCGATGCGCATCACGACGACCCGAAACCGTTCGTCTGGACGAAAACGGCCGATGAGATTCTGACGAGCATCGCGCGATTTGCACAGCGCATCGCTGGCGGTGGCACCGCATGATTTATTTCACGAACCACTGAGACGGGACACTAGTTGATGTTGAATATGAACGACTGAGCCAATGATGCAGTCGTAGGATCCCGCTTGCTGATCGCCTCCGGTTGCACACTAAGGATCGGATCAAGACGACAGCCTTAAGTGAATTCGAACAGGAGGCGCTGTCAGAAAGTCTCTTTGCGACACTTCATCTTCGGGCTTGGCAGGATCACGCGAATACCACGGAAGAGACCCAGCGCAAACTTCAGGTTGGAACCGGTGCATCCGTGACGACGACCCGAAACTGTGGGACAACATGTTTCGGGGCGTAGAGGCGATGAGTGGAGCGCAATTCTTGTTTGGCGCCTTCGACAAAGGGAAGATTCTCTCAGCGGTCGTTGGCGTCGCGGTTCGTTGGGCAGCCAGTTCAAGCGGGGTACCGCGCACCTTCAGCCCGCGTGTCGCGCCGGGCGAGGAACTCGAGGGCACCGTTGTCGCGATAATGCACAGTAACGGGGCGTGACGATGAATGTCTCGTCTAACGACGAACGTCCGCGCACGTTCGTTCTGGATGGAGTAGGCTCTGGATCAGGCCGAAGGCCGCTGGGCGAAGCGGCCGGCCACTTGGAATGCGCTGTAACGGATCGGGCTGCGGCTCATCAGCGCAGCATGTGGATAAATGAGTCACTGTCAACTATCATCAACAACTGTGAACAATGCTCATATTTGAGTTTTTTGCTTGCACGGCCGCGGTAGTACTTTTATCCTGTGCAGCTTATGGACATTAACGAGCTCGCACGACTCGGTGCACAGGCACGCCTCAACCAACTGGAGCAGGAGAGAGCCGCGCTATTGCGGGAATTCCCCGGCCTGCGGGGAAACGGCGGGATTAAGCCTCGAGGAGGTCGCAGGCGTGGTGCAGGACCTCGAGGCGGGCTGGGAGCCGGAGGAACCAAGACCGCACGGCGACGCAGACCGAAGATGTCCGCGGCGCAGAAGAAGGCGGTTTCGTTGCGTATGAAGAAGTACTGGGCGGAGCGCCGCAAGACGAAGCAGAAGCCGGCGGCTGCCAAGGGCTGATGTTCGACAAGAAGTTCTGGCGGGAGCGGATGCTCCTTGCGGTGCAGGGGCACGGCGGATCTCGCGCCGTCCGCGTTCTGACGTATCGACCATCAGGCGACTACGGCGCTCGAAACGAATACCTAGCCCTGATGTGACAAAAAACTCAGGCGGCCCTGCACTTTGAAATTGAAAAAGGCCCGCCGTTGTGGTTGAAAGGAAGCGCGACCAACCTTCCACTGTCCACAACGAAAGGCCTTTGCGAGTGAGACAAAGAACACCCGATTGGCAGGCGCGTGTCAATGGCGATTTGCCGCTCGATTTCACGGACGCCGCGCTGACCTCGTATGCCGGGCTCGAATTGTTCGCACGGTATTTGCGGCGCACGCGCTTCAACGCGCTGGTCCGGGAGATCTTCCGGGGCACCGCAACGGGGGGCGACTACGGGGTGGTCGCGATGGTGCGGCTGCTGATCGGCCTGCTGATCGTCGGCGGGCGCCGGCTGCGCCATGTGGCCTACGTCGCCGACGATCCGCTGTTCCGCCGGTTCACCGGGCTCCGGCGCCTGCCGACGGCGCGCACGGTGAGCCGGTGGCTCAAGCAGTTCACGATGACCACCGTCGGCCGCTTGCAGGATCTCAACGCTGGCGTGGTCGCGCGCCTCGTGCCGGCCCTCGGGCTCGGCACGATCACGATCGATGTCGATGGCGTCGTGGTGTCGACCGGCCTGCAGGCCGAGCGCGCGTTTCGCGGCTTCAACCCGCATCACCGAAAGGTGCCGAGTTACTACCCGATCCTGGCGCACGTCGCCGAGACCACACACATCCTCCGCGTCAAGAACCGGTCCGGCAACGTGCACGACGGGAAGGCGAGCCTGCCGTTTCTGCGCGAAGTGTGGGCCCAACTGGTCGCGACGCTGGGCCACCGGCGCGGCATCCGCTTTCGCATGGATGGGGCCTTTTTCCGCGAAGATGTGCTGCGCTGGCTGCGTGGGCGCCCGGTGGCCTATGCCATCAAGGTGCCGTTCTACACCTGGCTGGATCTGCAGGCGGAGATTCGGCGCCAGCGCACCTGGACCCGGGTCACGCATGACGTGAGCGGGTTCGCCCTGCCGGAGGCGATCACGCCCTGGGGCTTCCCGATCGCGGTCACGATCTATCGCAAGAAGGTCCGCCATCGCACCGCGAAGAACTTTCAACTCGACCTCTTCGATCCCAACGACGGCTACTACGAGTACTCGGCCGTGGCGAGCAATCTGTCGCTGACGATTCGCAACCTGTGGCACTTCATGGCCGGCCGCGGGAACCACGAGAAGACCATCGGGCCGCTGAAGAGCGGGCTCGCGTTTCACACCGTGCCGACCCACGCGTACGCCGCCAACAGCGCCTGGCAGCAACTGGTCGCCCTGGCCCACAACCTGCTCACGAACTTTCAACTCGACGCCGGCGCGCACGAACGGACGCGGACACGCAAACACACGGTGCTCCACCTGCTTCAGACAGTCCAGACGTTACGGTTCGAGGTCTTCCACCGTGCTGCGATTCTGGTGCGACCCAGCGGTATCACGCGGCTGCGACTCGCGAACAATGCGGCGGCGCGGCAGCGGTTTACACGCATCGAGAAGGCGTTGGCCCGGGCCGCCTGAGTTTTTTGACGCATTGAGGCTAGTCAAGGGGCGTCGAGAAGACCGAAGACGGATATGCGATCTTCGAGTGCTATATCAACACTGTTGAAAAGACGAAGAGGGTGAACCTTCCGACCACCCTCTCGCCTGCGACTCTTGCCTCGCAGCCAGCATCTGATCTCCCGCCTGGCGGAACCATCTCGGTTGGCTTCGCCACGCCACCCTTCGGTTTCTGGCGCAGTGATCTTTCAGCGACTTGGCGCTACGTTTCCTGAGTTATTGAGCAGGTCCTTGGCTCAGCGTCAGACATGGCCCCTATACAGCCAGCGTTGGCCGTGGAAGCCACCAGCGGAAGCTGGAAGTCCAAGGCTTCGCGTCACCACCGGCACTCCCAGTACCTAGCAGCCCGTGGTGCAAGTCCGGCTGCATTCGGCCAGCGATGCATCCCCGCCGGCTGCGTTGCTCCTCCCTCGAATATTCCCGATATTCTCTGTCGTCGCGCCTTG
>JBOGIW010000190.1:0-4129 GCA_050748045.1 Vicinamibacterales bacterium
CACAGCCCTGCCGTCGGGCCCGAGGCCGCGCATCGTCTTGATGCACCAGTAGGCCGTGGCGTCGTACGGGTCGTAGAACGTGTGCTCATCCCGATCGACGACGGTCAGGACGTACATGCCCTTGTGCCGGAGGTGGTTGCAGTGGTGCGCGTGGACGAGCGGCGATGCAGGTTTCGGATGATCCATGACGTACCCTCTCACACGGTTCGAATGCCGGCCGCGCGCAGGATGGCGCGCTTGACGGCCGTGCGCGCCACCTGGATCTTGTAGCCGTTCTGCGACATCGCCGTAGCGCCGGCGACGGCGGCGCCCGCCGCCTCGGTGGCGACGGCCTCGGTGATCGTCCTGCCCGCGAGCGCCTGTTCCGCCGATGGCACGCGCCAGGGGATCGGCGCGACGGCCCCCATCACGACGCGCGCGCTCCTGACACGGTCGCCTTCCATCGTCAGCGCCGCCGACGCGATGGCGAGCGGCCAGTCGTGCGACTGCTTGAAGCGCACCTCGTAGGTGGCCGCCTTGACGGTCGCCGGCGAGGGGAGCATGACGTGCGTGAGAAGCTCGTTCGGGCGCAGCACGGTCTCGCCCATCAGGTTGTCGGCCGGGAGCTGGAAGAATTCGCCGGCGTCGACCTCGCGCTCCCCGCCGGAGCCGATGACGCGGAACCGCGCGCCGTAGGCGATGAGCGGCACCGCCAGGCTCGACGGGTGCACGATGTGACAGGGCCCGCCGCCGAAGATGGCGTGGTACTGGTTCTCGCCGTCGACGGCAAAGCAGCGGGGTCCGCCTTTCTTGAGACAGTGGAACTCCTCATTCCGGAAGTACCAGCAGCGGGGCCGCTGCACGATGTTGCCGCCGATCGTGCCGGCGTTCCGGATCTGCGGCGTTCCCACGTCTTCGGCCGCCGTGACGAGCGCGGGGTAGGCTTTCGACAACGCCGCGTGCTCGACGATCTCGGCGAGCGTGGCCGCGGCGCCGATGCGCGCGCCACTCGCCGACACCGCAATCGCCCGGTCGAGGTTCTTGATGTTCACGACGCGGTCGGGCTGCGCCACGTAGTTCTTCATCAAGCCGACGAGATCCATGCCGCCCGCCAGCGGGAGGACGCGCCCGCGCTCGGTGTCGAGCGCGGCGAGCGCCTCACGCTCGCTGGCGGCGTTGACGTACGCGAAGGCCTTCAATTCGTGCCTCCTGCTCGCTCCAGCGCGCCGAGGATCTTGTCCGGGGTCAGCGGCAGGCTGCGGATGGTGACGCCCGTCGCGTTGCGGACGGCGTTGGCAATCGCCGCCGCCGTGGAGATGGCCGGCGGCTCGCCGATGCCAATCACGCCGCGGTCCGGCTGGCTGACGATTCTGACGTCGATCTGCGGCAGGTCCGAGAGGCCGGCGATCAGGTAGAACTCCATGTCGGGATTCACCATCTGCGCGGTGTTGCGATCGAGAATGCGCTCCTCGAACAGGGCATAGTTCACGCCGCCGATGATGCCGCCGTAGATCTGCGTCCGCGCCAGTTTCGCATTGACGACCATCCCCATGTCCTGGACGCAGACGACGCGCGTGACGCGCGTGACGCCGGTCTCGATATCGACCTCGACCTCCGACATCTGGACGCCGCTCGTGCCGCTCGCCGAGAGACCTGCCTCCCATTGACCGTCGATCGAGATCGGCTGCGTGCCGAGCGCCTTGCACGCGTCCCGCCACGAGACGCTCCCGCCGGCTGCGATCACGCGTCCGTCCTGAACGGCGAGCGCGTCGGGCGCCGCGCCGAGCTGCGGCGCCACACGGGCGAAGACCGCATCACGCGCCTTCCCGGTCGTCACGCGAATCGCGGGCGACACCGACGCCGCCGTGGTGCTGCCGCCGCTGCCGCCGCTGAACGGGTAATTCGAGTCGCCGATCTGCACGGTGACGAGGTCCATCGGAATGCCGAGCGTCTCGGCGGCGATCATCGCGATGATTGTCTTCGTGCCCGTGCCGATGTCCTGCGTCCCGGTCCGGACGAGAACGCTTCCGTCGGGATTGATCTCGCAGTGCACCTGGGTGCCCCGCCCCGCGCCGCCCCACCGGTTGGCGGCGCACCCGAGGCCGCGCTTGATCGGACCGGGCGCCGGATCACCGGTGGGATGACGCGCCTTCCAGCCGATCATCTCCGCCGCCATGGGGAAGTACGACCGCCACATGGCATTCGGCGCCTGTGCCGGCAGGTTCTTGAGCCGGAACTCCACCGGGTCCATGCGCACGCGATCGGCAAGCTCGTCCATCAGGACTTCGGTGATGAAGCAGCCTTGCGGATGGCCCGGCGCCCGCATCGCGCGCTGCTGGCCGCCGTTGATGAAGACGTCCTTGTGCTGGCGGCGCCGGCTGGGGAACTGGTAGATGTACGGCAGCGGAAAGCCGGAGCCCGCCCCGGCGCCCCCGGTTCCCCACGTCTCGGCGTCGAACGCGGTGAGCGTCCCGTCGGCGGCGACGCCAGCGCGAATCTTCGCGTAGGCCGACGGGCGGTTGCCGGTCGCCAGGTGCTCTTCCTTGCGGTCGAGCATCACGTGCACGGGCTTGCCCGCCTTTCTGGCAAGCCGCGCGCACATGATCCCCTGGACGTCAGGGCCGAACTTGCTGCCGAAGCCGCCGCCCATGTACTCGGCGATCACGCGCACGCTGTTCATCGGGATGTCGAGCGCTTTCGCGAATCCCTCGCGCGTGGCGTGCACCGCCTGGGTGGACACCCACGCCGTGAGACGCTCCCCCTCCCACTCGCAGACGCACCCGTGCGTCTCGAGCGAGACGTGCGTCTGCACCTGGGTGTTGTAGGTGTTCTCGACGATGTGCGCGGCGGCGTTGAGGCCGGCCGCGACGTCGCCAGTCTCCTCGGCGCTCCCCACTCTGACGTTGCCCCCCGCGAACGCGACGGGCGCCTCGGGCCTGAGCGCCTGCTCGACGTTGGCGAGGTGCGGCAGCGCCTCGTACTGCACCTTGATCAGACGCCGCGCATCGAGTGCCTGCTCTTCGGTCGCGGCGGCGACGCACGCCACCTCGTCGCCCTGGTAGACCACCTTCTCGCCCGCCTTGCGCCACGGCAGCACGGCGCCGACGCCCGGCGCCTGCTCGGCAGCCGAGACGTCGATCGACAGGATGCGCGCATGCGCCAGCGGCGACCGCAGGATCTTCCCGTAGAGCATCCCGGGCCGTTTCATGTCGTACGAGTACTTCGCCCGCCCAGTCGCCTTGACGGCGCCGTCGATGCGCGTCACCGGGGTGCCGACGAGCGCCGGCTTCCCGGGCCAGGCGTACGTCTCGTGCGTCGCGGGCCGCGCCGCGGCCTGCACCTCGGGCACCTGGCGCATGTCCTCAGCCACGGGACACCCCCCTGGCCGTGAGCGCAGCGTCGAGCACCCCGACGTACGTGCCGCAGCGGCAGATGTTGCCGTCCAGGTGCCGCCGCGCCTGCTCGGGTGTCGGATTGGGGATCGTCTCGAGGAGCGCCACCGCCGCGACGACGAAGCCCGGCGTGCAGAAGCCGCACATCAGACCGTCGCTGTCGCAGAAGGCCTGCTGCACGGGATGGAGCACCGTGCCCTCCGACAGCCCTTCGACGGTGCGAATGTGCTTGCCCTGGCTGTCGATGGCGAGCGTCGAGCACGCGTAGATCGCGCGGCCGTCCACGATCATCGTGCAGGCGCCGCACGAGCCACGGTCGCAGACGCGCTTCGTCCCGGTATAGTCGAGCCTGTTCCGAACGGCGTCGAGCAGCGTCATGCGCGGCTCGACGATCAGCGACTGCGACCGGCCGTTGATGGTGAGACGAATCGGCACCTGGCCGGGACCGAACGCGCGCGGCGCGGCGCCCTGCGCCTCGGACTCGACGGCCGTGAGGACGCTCGTCGCGAGGGAGCCGACGCCGACCGTCTTGAAGAAATCGCGTCGCGATACGGCGCCGGCGTCCTCCGTGCCGTCCTGGTCCTTCTTCGCCATACGGCTCTCCGCAGCAGTAAACCCGAAACTATATCATCTGCGTACTGTTCCCGGTTCCTGGTTCCTGGTTCCTCGTTCGTGTTCTCGGTTCCGTTCCCTGTTCCGTGTTCTGTGTTCGCTGTTCCCAGTTCGCGGCTCTCCATTGCCTGTTCGCTCGAGAACAA
>JBOGIW010000191.1:0-2501 GCA_050748045.1 Vicinamibacterales bacterium
GAGCGGGCTCGCCGACGTGTTGAGGGGCGCCGGCCTGGCGAACGTCCCGGTCACGCCGGACCTTGCGCGCAACTTCGGCAGGATCCTGCGGGTCGTCGTCTCCGGCGTCATGGACGTCCTCCAGGCGCGCCAGCGCATCAAGGAGGAGTTCCGGATCCGCGTCACCACGTTCAAGCGATCCGACAACAACCCGCTGAAGTTCTCGGCGGACGTGGAGCACGCGCTCCAGAACCTGCTCGGCGCGCAAAGCTCCGCCTACCTGCCGCCGGTGGAGGCCTTCGAGGACGCCTTCGCCGACATCCGGAACCACCAGATGGCCATGCTGGCCGGCGTCCGCATCGCCTTCGAGGCGATGCTCGCGCAATTCGATCCCAGTCGGCTGCAGGAAGAATTCGACCGTCAGATCAAGAAGGCCGGCTCGCTTCGGGCGGTGCCGGCGAAGATGCGCTACTGGGAACTCTATCGGGACAAGGTTCATGATATGGTCAGCGACGCCGACGGGAGCTTCCGGTCGCTCTTCGGCGACGAATTCGCGAAAGCGTACGAGGAGCAGCTCGATCGCCTCAAGGCCCAGAGCCGTTCCGGCAAACACTGAACGAGAGCGGACACACGGAACGAGAGGGGAGATGATCGTTCGCCGCGGACTGCCGCACGTCACCTGGCCGTTCATCGTCGCGCTGGCCGCGTTCGCCTGCGCCAAGGGCGCGCCGCCGGCCGGTCCGCCGGCGCTGACGATAGCCGCCGCCGAAGGCGCACGGGTCAAGGCGCCGATGACCGTGTCGGCCACCGAGGATGCCAACCCCGATTCGACCGGCCGGCCCTCTCCGATCGTCGTGCGGGTCTACCAGCTCAAGACCGATCTGGCGTTCAACGCCGCGGAGTTCTTCGCCTTGTTCGACGACGAGCAGAAGGTGCTGGGGCCCGAGCTCATCAGCCGCGACGAGTTCGTGCTGGCACCGGCCGAGAAGCGCGTCATCGACATCGCGCTCGCCGGCGAGACGCGCTTTGTCGGCGCCATTGCCGCGTTCCGCGACATCCGCAACTCGCAGTGGCGCGCGCTCGTGCCGGCGCCGCGCAAGGGGCTGACGGTGGCCGTCGAACGCACGCGGATCCTCCTGTCTCCTGTGGAATGAGCCCGGGCGAATGTCGGCCAACAACAAAGTCGTCTGGTCCGAAGGCCTTTTCCTCCAACCGCAGCATTTTCAGCAGCAGGACCGCTATTTCGAGCGGTACGTCGAGACCCGGTGCCAGGCGCTCGCCTCGCACAGCTGGGGCTTCACCGACATCGAGCTGGAGCGCGATTTCCTCGACATCGGCAAGTTCGGGCTCCGCCGCGCCGCCGGCGTCTTTCCCGACGGCACGCCCTTCCGGATGCCCGACGACGACCCGGTGCCCGCGCCGATTGACATCGCGCCGAACGCGCGCGACCAGGTCCTCTACCTGGCCGTGCCGCTGCGCCGCGCGGACGCGCCCGACGTGGAGCGCGCCGCGGCCGCCAACGGGCTGGCCCGCCACGATGTGCGCGAGCTCGAGGCGCGCGACGCCACGTCGGCCTCGGGCGAGCCGGTCGTCGTCGAGGTCGGCGCGCTGCGCACGCGGCTGATGCTGGCGAGCGACGTGACGCAAGCCTATGCGTGCCTCCCGCTGGCGCACCTGGTCGAGTGCCGCGCCGACAAGCACGTCGTGCTCGACGGCTCGTTCATCCCCACGGTGCTCCGCGCGGGCGCGGCCCCCCGGCTCGCCATGTTCATGACGGAGCTGCTGGGGCTGCTCCACCAGCGCGGCGAGGCGCTCAGCGGACGCGTCACGGCGACCGGCCGGGGAGCCGCCGCCGAGATCGCCGAGTTCCTCATGCTGCAGGCGATCAATCGCTACGAGCCGCTCGTCGGGCACTTCGCCGATTCCGGCATCGTGCACCCGGAGGATCTCTACCGCGTATGCGCGTCGGCCGCAGGGGAGCTGGCGACGTTCACCACCCCCTCCCAGCGGGCGCCGATGCTCGCCGGGTATCGCCACGATCGCCTGCGCGAGTCGTTCGACCCGGTCATCGCCGCGTTGCGCGCGTCGCTCAGTGCCGTGCTGGAGCAGCGCGCCATCCCGATCCCGATCGAGTCGAAGAAGTTCGGCATCAGCGTCGCCGCCGTCTCGGATCGGACGCTGTACGGCACGGCCGTTTTCGTCCTCGCGGCGCGGGCCGACGTGCCGGCCGAGGAGCTGCGGCGGCGGTTCCCGGCGCAGCTCAAGATCGGTCCGGTGGAGAAGATTCGCGACCTCGTCAACCTGCAACTCCCCGGCGTGCCGGTGAACGCAGTCCCCGTCGCGCCGCGGCAGATCCCGTATCACGCCGGGTTCGTGTATTTCGAGCTCGATCAGTCCGACGAGCTCTGGGGCCAGCTCAAGACCTCGGGCGGCGTGGCACTGCACGTCGCCGGCGAGTTCCCGGGCCTGGCGCTGGAGCTCTGGGCGATTCGAACCTGAGCCGGGGACGGCCGATGCCCGAT
>JBOGIW010000192.1:0-4383 GCA_050748045.1 Vicinamibacterales bacterium
CCGCCGAAGCCGCCTGCGGGACGCGGGCCGCCGAAGCCGCCCGCCGGCCTCGGGCCCGGCGGCCGATCCTCGCGCGCGCGCGCCTCGCTGACGGCAAGGTTCCGCCCCTGAAACGGCTGTGCATTGAATCGCTGGATCACCTGGTCGGCGACACCGCGGTCCGCGAACTCGACAAACGCAAATCCACGCGGACGACCCGTCTCGCGATCGACGGGCATGACCACGTGCGACGGTTCCGCGATGGCTGCGAAATGGGCGCGAAGGTCGGCTTCCGACGCTCCGTAAGGCAGGTTCCCGATGAACAGACGGACTGGCAAGCGCTCCCTCTAATCCGACAGATTCTATCTCATATGCTACCTTCTTGCGGCTCCGGGCTCGGCACCTGGGAGCCGGAAGCGGGAGTGGAGCGATGCTTACAGGAACCGCGCGAGAAGCAGCGGCCGAGTGTCTCGGCACGTTCGTGCTGATCATCTTTGGTGTCGGTGTCGTCGCCCAGGTCGTGCTCAGCGGCGGCACGGCGGGACAATACGTGTCCATCAACATCGGCTGGGGCCTCGCGGTCACGATGGGGTGCTACGTGGCCGGCGGCGTCTCGGGAGCGCACCTCAACCCGGCGGTGACGCTCGCGCTGGCCGTGCACCGCGGCTTCCCCTGGCGGAAGGTGCCGCCGTTCGTCATCGCGCAGACCGCCGGAGCGTTCATCGCGGCCGCCACGGTGTACCTCACCTACCGTGAAGCGTTCACCGCCTTCGACGGCGGCGTGCGGCAGATCGCCGGCGCGCAGGGCACGGCGGGCATCTTCGCCACGTACCCGCAGCCGTTTCTCTCCACGCTCCCCGGCGGGTTCGTCGATCAGATCGTCGGGACGGCGCTCCTGGTGCTCGGCATCTTCGCCATCACCGATCGCCGCAACGCGCCTGCGCCGGGCAGCCTCACGCCGGTCCTCGTCGGCCTGCTGGTCCTCGTGATCGGCGCGACCTTCGGCTGGAACGCCGGCTACGCCATCAACCCCGCCCGAGACTTCGGTCCACGGCTGTTGACGGCCGTCGGCGGGTGGGGTGCGGGCGTGTTCTCCGCGTCGGGCGCCTGGTGGTGGGTGCCGATCGTCGCGCCGTGCGTGGGCGGCGTGATCGGCGGCGCCGTCTATGACCTCTTCATCACGCGTCACTATCCCGCCGGCGCCGGGCCGGTCGGCGAGGCCGCCATCTCGTGAGTCCATTCGTTCTCGCCCTCGATCAGGGCACGACGTCGAGCCGCGCCATCGTGTTCGGCCGCGATGGCCGCAGCCGCTCCACCGCGCAGCAGGAGTTTCCGCAGATCTTCCCGTCGCCCGGACACGTGGAGCACGACCCGGAAGAGATCTGGTTCTCCCAGCTCGCCGTGGCGCGCGACGCGATCGCGCGCGCCGGACTGGAGCCGCGCGACATCGCCGCGATCGGCATCACGAACCAGCGTGAGACGGCCGTCGTGTGGGATCGCCACACCGGCCGTGCCGCGGCGAACGCGATCGTGTGGCAGAGCCGCATCACCGCGCCGATCTGCGAGCGCCTGAAGCGGGAGGGCGTCGAGCCGCTCTTCCGCGAGCGGACCGGGCTCGTGCTCGACCCGTACTTCTCGGGAACGAAGATCAGGCACCTGCTCGACACCGTGCCCGGGCTGCGGCAACGCGCCGAACGGGGCGACGCGCTGTTCGGAACGGTCGACTCGTACCTGCTGTGGCGCCTCACCGGCGGGAAGGTGCACGCCACCGACGTCAGCAATGCCAGCCGGACGCTCCTGTTCAACCTTCGCACGCTCGACTGGGACGACGAGCTGCTCCGGATCATGGGCGTGCCGCGGGCGATGCTGCCGGCGGTCTGCGGGTCGAGCGAGGTGTACGGCGAGACGGAGCCGACGCTCTTCGGCGCGCCCATCCGGATCGCCGGCATCGCGGGCGACCAGCAGGCGGCGCTCTTCGGCCAGGCGTGCTTCGCGCCCGGCGACGCGAAGAACACCTACGGCACCGGCTGCTTCCTGCTGATGAACACCGGCTCGACGCCGGTCTCGTCCACGGGCGGCCTTCTCGCGACCGTCGGCTGGCGCATCGGCGGCGAGACCACGTACTGCCTCGAGGGCGCGGTGTTCGTGGCCGGCGCCGTCGTGCAGTGGCTGCGCGACGGCCTGCGGGCCATCGCCTCGTCGTCCGAGGTGGAAGGGCTGATGTCGCGGGTGCCCGACAGCGGCGGCGTGTACTTCGTGCCGGCCTTCGTCGGACTCGGCGCGCCATACTGGGACCCGTACGCCCGCGGCCTCGTCATCGGGCTCACCCGCGGCACGACGATCGAGCACATCGCGCGAGCGGCCGTGGATTCGATGGCGTTCCAGACGCGGGACGTGCTGGACCTGATGCAGCGTGAGTGCGGCGCGTGCCTCGCGTCGCTGAAAGTCGACGGCGGCGCGACGGTGAACTCGACGTTGCTGCAGTTCCAGGCCGACCTCCTGCGCGTGCCCGTCCAGCGGCCTGTCGTCGGCGAGACGACGGCGCTCGGAGCCGCCTATCTGGCCGGTCTCGCCGTCGAGTACTGGCAGGACCTCGACGACGTCCGGCGGAACTGGGCGCTCGATCGTGAGTTCACCCCGTCGATGGACGACGAGCGGCGCGACGCCCTCTACCGCGGGTGGCAAAAGGCCGTCGGGAGGTCTCTCAAGTGGGAGCTATGAAGGCGCTCATCGGGTTGGCGACGGTCGTGTGTACGGCGGCGACGGCGGTCCACGGGCAGTCGTCGTTCTACGTCGCGGAGGTCCGCCAGCTCGTGACGTTTCGCTGGGCCGAGCGCGTGCCGTTCGGCGCCCGGCCCGCCATGGACACGCTGGTCGAGGTGTACCGCCAGACGCCGGCGGTGCTCCGGCTGCGCGGGTTCCAGGAGGCGGAGAGTCCAGAGCCGTTCGACCTGATCCTCATGACGAGCTATCGCGGGCTGGAGGGCTTCGAGCTGGCGCGCAAGCAGATGGGCAGCACCCGCACGCGCGACGGCCGGATGCTCGCCGTCGCCTATCAGCGTCTCGACGAGATGAGCGAGTGGCATCGCGACGAGTTCGTCGAGATGCTCCGCGATCACGACTACCGGACCGGGACCGAGCCGCGGCTGCTCGTCTTCGAATGGGTGCGTCTCGTGCCGGCCGCGCACCGCGCCTACGAGCTGCTGCTGCAGACCGGGGTCGTCCCCTGGGAACGCGAGCTCACCTTTCTGCACCTGACGGAAACCGGACGGGTCATCGTGGGCGACGGCTGGGACTACCTGCGAATCCTCGGCTTCGACACGCTGGCCGCGTACCAGGACTACCTCGACGAATGGCGCCGGCAGGCGCAAGCCGACGCGCTCGCGCTCCACGTCGCCAACCGGAAGGTCGTCATCGTCCGGGAAGACGAGACGCTTCGCGTGCGCTAGGGGCGCACCTGACGCCCCCAGCGCACGCTGAGTCACCTAGCGCACCTTCTTCTCCGCGTTCACGGTCTGGGTCTCGCGCTCGGTGAGGCCGAGCACGTTCGTGCGGCCGACACCCACGTCGTCGTCGGCATGGCTGCGGATGCGGAGCTGGTTGTGGACCTCGCGGACCCCGGGAACATCCTCGGTGCAGTCCTCGGCGGCGTGCTTCGCCTCGCGGCTGTCCACGAAGCCCGTCAGCGTGACTTCGCCGCCCTGGATTCTGATCTCGATGTCCGTCGCGTCGATCATGCCGTGGGCCGTGAGCCGGTCGCTCAGCTCCTCGCGGATGCGCTCGTCGGAGCGCTGGTAGCCCTTCGGGCCTCGGCCGGTGTAGGGTCCTGGTACGCGCCAGCTTTCGCCTGCGCGCCACTCGCGCCCGTGGCTTCCCGTCGAGCTGAGACCCCTGGGTGAGCCGTACCCTTCCTGCCCGAGCTGATGCGTACCGCGTGCGTACGGCTGGTACGCCGGCCCCCGGCCGAGGTCCGTGTCCCGATCGATGGCGGCGCTGTACGTGCGGCCGTAGCGATCGCCGTAGTCACGGTAGCCTTCGGTCCTGGCTGGTTCGCCGCCCCACCGTGCCCTCCGGCTGTAGTCGCGCTCGCCGTACGGGCGATCGCCGCCAGGGGCGCGCTCCCTCTCGCGCTCGTCGCGTTCGCGCCGCCGCCGCGCCTCGTCGTCGCCGAACCACGACCGCACCTCGTCGCCCACGCGCTCGAACGCGCCGCGATCGCGATCCGTCCGGTCGCGATCGTAGCGGTCGCGGTCGTACCGATCCCGTTCGTATCGATCACGGTCGTATGCCATGCGTCTCCTCCTCGCTTGAGCCCAGCAGTTGTGTTTCATTCGTCGATGTTCCGAGCAAGTGTGCTGCCACGAGGCAGGCACCAGATCCGCCGCGCTCGCCAGGCACGTACTC
>JBOGIW010000193.1:0-5988 GCA_050748045.1 Vicinamibacterales bacterium
CGAGGGCACTGCGCGCCCAGCCGGCGCGCACGCCGGACGCGGACCCCTTGCCCCCCTGGCGCAACCCGTCGACGAGCTGGACGCGCGACACCTGCACCGCCGGCGCAAGCCCGAAGAGGAGGCTCGAGGCAAAGGCCACGAGCATCGCGAACCCCAGGGCCGCGCGATCGACGCGGATCTCGTCGATTCTCGGAAGGTCCTGCGGCGCCAGCGCGACGAGCGCCGTCAGGCCGGCGCCCGCCAGGAGCATGCCAGCCACGCCGGCGATGCCTCCAAGGACGACGCTCTCGGTCAACAACTGGCGCACGAGCCGCCCGCGCCCGGCGCCCACGGCGGCGCGCACGACCATCTCACGGCCTCGCACGGTCGCGCGCGCGAGCAGCAGGTTCGCTACGTTCGCGCACGCAATCAGCAGCACGAACGACACGGCGGCCAGCAGCATGTACAACGTGGGGCGCGCGCCGCCGACGAGAATCTCCTGCAGCGGCACGACGACGGCCGACTTCCCGCCGTTGCTGGCCGGGTACTGCCGCTCGAGCCTCGCGGCGATACCCGCCATCTCGGCGCCCGCCTGCTCCAGCGACACGCCGGCGCGCAGCCGCCCGATGACGCGGTAGTTGTGCGCCGCTCGTGACGTCGTCTCCGGAACGATCCACGCCGCGTAGTAGATGTCGGCTCGCGCCGGGAAGCGGACGCCGGGCGGCGGGACGCCGACGATCTCGTAGATGCGCTCGCCGAAGCGCACCGTCGATCCGAGCGCCTCGCGCCCTCCGTTGAACTGCCGGCGCAAGAACGCATCGGTGATGACGACGGCCAGCGGCCCGCCGGGGCGCTGCTCCTCGGGCGAGAGGAGCCGGCCGATTTGCGGCCTCACGCGCAGCGACTCGAAGAAGCCGTCGGTCACGCGGATCGGGGATGCGTAGTCGGCGTTCCCCGCCACGGTCACGCTCGTCTCCCCGCCCGTGTAGTAGGCCAGCGCCTCGAAGCTCCGGCTCTCGCGGCGCCAGTCGTGGAAATCGGGAGCGGAGACGGCCGTCGCGCGGACGCCGCTCCGCGTGTAGAAGTTGGCTAGCGCCACCACGCGGCCGGCGTCCTCGTACGGGAGCGGCCGCAACACGACCGCGTTCACGACGCTGAATATGGCGGTGGTCGCGCCGATGCCCAGGGCCAGCGTCAGGATCGCCGTGGCGGCGAAGCCGGGCTGGCGCAGCAGGTTGCGAAGCGCGTAGCGGAGGTCCTGGACGAGGGTTTCCATGCGGGCTTAGACGGCAGCTCGTCGTCGCGTGTTGCCAGACGAACTGCGGGATCGCCCCTCGCGTGACGGTCCTCGTTGCGACGGCCCTCGAACCGGGCGGCCAGAGCCATCGCCTGCGCTGCCAATGCCATCGCCCGCGCCGCGAGCCGCGGCAAACGGACCCCCGGAGCGCGGATCGCGGAAAGCGGAGCGCGGATTGCGGACCGCGAAGGCGGGCCCTTCCGTGACGCGCCTCGCGACGCTCCTCCGCTACGGCTCGGTGTCGCGCAGCACCTGCGCGGCTTCCTCCGGGGCGGTGGGGTTCACGTAGAAGCCGGTGGCCCACTCGAATCCGGCCACCTTCGTCAGCTTCGGGATGATCTCCACATGCCAGTGGTAGAACTCCCCCGCCGGCTCGGCGAGCGGCGCGCTGTGAATGAGCAGGTTGTAGGGCGGCGAGACCAGGATCCTCTCCATGCGCCGCAGGATGTCGGCGAGCAGGCGCGCCAGCGAGGCATACTCGTGCCGCGGCGCGTCCTCGAAGAGCGACTGGTGACGCCTCGGCAGGATCCACGTCTCGAACGGGAAGCGCGACGCAAACGGCGCCATCGCCACCATGTCCGCATTCTCGGCGATGAGACGGCGGCCGTCGGCCGCGTCCTGGCGGATCACGTCGCAGAAGACGCACCGCTCCTTCGACGCGTAGTGCTGGCGCGCGCCTTCCACCTCGTCGCGAACCTCCCGCGGGACGATCGGCAGCGCGACGAGCTGCGAGTGGGGATGGTCGAGCGACGCGCCGGCCGCGGCGCCGTGATTCTTGAAGATGATGATGTACCGAAAGCGGCGATCCTGCTTCAGGTCCCGCACGCGCTCGCGGAACGACCACAGCACCTGCTCCACCGCTCCCTCGCCCATCGTCGCCAGCGACGCCAGGTGCTTCGGCGTCTCGATGATCACCTCGTGCGCGCCGATGCCGTTCATCTTGTCGAAGAGCCCTTCGCCCTCGCGATCGAGGTTGCCTTCGACGCGCAGCACGGGAAACTGGTTCGGCACGACGCGGAGGTCCCAGCCGGGTTGATCGGGCGCCTGCCCGTTCCGCCCGTAGGCGAGGATCTCGCGGGGTGTCATCTGCTCGTGCCCCTCGCAGAACGGACACGCGGCGTCGGGCTGGATGACGACCGGTTCGAGACGGAAGTCGCTGGGGCGCTTGCGGCGCTCGGTGGAGATGATGACCCAGCGGCCGGTGACGGGATCCTTACGTAGCTCGGACATCGAATGCGTTCCGAAAAACCTCGATTCGTGGCGCGCCCGCTCCAACCGTGACGGCGACGACGTCGACGCGACAGGGGGTGTCAAGCAGCCCATGCCGCGCAGCATAGTCGATGGCCATGCGCGCCAGCCGCTGCTGCTTCCAGGGCGCCACCGACTCGGCGCCGGTCCCGAAGTCGTCTCCCGCCCGCGTCTTGACCTCCACGAAGACCGTCGTGCCGGCATCGCGGGCGATGATGTCGATTTCACCGTACCGTGTGCGATGGCGCCGGGCAAGTATTGCGTACCCGAGACGCTGAAGTTCCGTGCAAGCGATCTCCTCGCCGACGCTGCCGAGTGTGTGACGTGGATCGTCCGACATCCGGGCCGTAGCGGGCAATTATCAGGCCATCCCGGGGAAAGTTGAGTCGCGCCGCAGCGTTACTCTGACCCCGTTCTGACCCCGCGGAGCGCCTCGTCGAGGATCTCGAGCGCGGTGTCCGCCAGCTGCTTCGTGAGGACGAGCGGCGGAGACAGGCGGATCGTGTTCCGCCCGGCGCCGAGCACGAGCAGGCCGCGCCGGAAGCACGCCTTCACGACGGCGTCGCGCTCGGTGACGGCGCGCTCCTTCGTCCGGCGATCCCGCACGAGCTCGAGGCCGATCATCAGGCCCCGCCCGCGCACGTCGCCGATGAGCGCGTGCTTCTCCATCAGCGCTCTCGCGCCCGCCATCAGGTGCGCGCCGACGACCTCCGCGTTCTTCACGAGCGACTCGCGCAGCAGCGTCAGCGTCGCCAGCGACGCGGCGCACGACACGGGGTTGCCGCCGAAGGTGCTCGCGTGCGTCCCGGGCGGCCACGACATGATCTCGGCCGGCGCGGTGGCGACGCCGAGGGGCATCCCCGACGCGATCCCCTTCGCCATCGGCACGATGTCGGGCTCGACGCCGGCGTGCTCGACGGCGAACATCCGGCCGCTCCGCCCCATGCCCGACTGCACTTCGTCGGCGATGAGCAGAATGCCGTGCCGCCTCGTGATCTCGCGCAGCCGCTGCAGGAACGAGTCGGGCGGCACGATGTACCCCCCTTCTCCCTGGATCGGCTCCACCACGACGGCCGCCACCTCGCCCGGCGCGACGACGTGCGCGAAGAGCTTGTCCTCGATGAAGTCGAGACACTCCGCCGCGCACGACTCGGGCGACTGGCCCGGGGCCGAGCGGTACGTATCCGGGTACGGCGCGTGGTAGATGCCCGGCAGCAGCGGACCGAAACCCGTGCGGTGCCCGACCTTGCTGGCGGTCAGCGACAGCGAGCCCATCGAGCGCCCGTGAAAGCCGCCGAAGAAGGCGATGACGTTGTGCCGCTTCGTGTAGTACTTCGCCAGCTTCACCGCGGCTTCGTTCGCCTCGGTCCCCGAGTTGCCGAAGAACGAGCGGGGCTGCCCCTTCATCGGCGCAATGGCGGCCAGCTCCTCGCCGAGGCGCACCTGCGGCTCGTAATAGAAGTCGGTCCCCGACATGTGCAGGAACTTCTGCGCCTGATCGACGATGGCCTTCACCACCTCGGGATGCGAGTGGCCGGTCGCCGTGACCGCGATGCCCGCGGCGCAGTCGAGGAAGACGTTGCCGTCGACGTCCTCGACGGCGGCGCCTTCTCCACGCGCCATCACGAGCGGATACTCGCGCGTGTAGGACGAGGACACGACCTTCGCGTCGCGGTCGATGATGGCCTTCGCCTTCGCCCCGGGCAAGGCCGTCTTCAAGTCGGGAACGGTCGTTAGCATGTCGATTCCGGGCCCTTTCATCTGCGCTTCCACCGCGTGCCGGTGGGGTTGTCCTCGAGCAGGATCCCGCGCCCGGCCAGGCTGGTGCGAATGCCGTCGGCGGCCTTGAAATCGCGCCGCCGGCGCGCGGCGTGCCGCTCCTCGATGAGCCGCTCGATCTCGTCCACGGGCACGGGCGGCCGTTCGTCTTCCGAGCGGCGCAGCGCAATCACGCCCAGCACCCGGTCGACGTCCGCGAAGGCGCCGCGCACGGCGGCGGCGTCGCCCGTGCCGAAACGGCGCTCGTCGATGGCCTTGTTGGCGTCGCGGACGAGCTCGAACATCGCCGCGAGGGCGCCGGCGGTGTTCAGGTCGCTCTCGATCGCGGCGCCGAAGGCGTCGCGCGCCTTCGCCACGGCGGCCGCGGTGGCCTCCGACGCGCCGGGCTCCGTGACGGTGTCGAGCCGATCGAGGAAGTCGGTGAGCCGGCGGAGCGCCTCCTCCGCCTGGTCCATACCGGTCCAGGTGAAGTTGAGCTGCTTCCGGTAATGCGACGAGAGCAGCAGGTAGCGCAGCGCCGACGGCCGATGTCCGCGCGCGATCACGTCCGGCACGGTGTAGACGTTGCCGAGCGACTTCGACATCTTCTCGTTCTCGACGAAGAGGTGCTCCACGTGCACCCAGAAGCGCGAGAACGGCGTCCGCTCGGCCCCCTCGCTCTGCGCGATCTCGTTCTCGTGGTGCGGAAAGATGAGGTCGACGCCGCCGGCGTGGATGTCGAGCGGCGGCGGGCCGAGGAGGCGCAGCGACATCGCCGAGCACTCGATGTGCCAGCCGGGACGGCCCGTACCGACCGGCAGGCTCCAGGAGGGCTCGCCGTCGCGGGTCGCCTTCCACAGCACGAAATCGCGCGCGTCCTCCTTGGCATACTCGTCGACGTCGACGCGCGCGCCGGCTTTCATCCCCGTATGGTCGAGACGCGCCAGCTTGCCGTAGTCCGCCAGGCTGCTGATCTTGAAGTAGATCGAGCCGTCGCTCCGGTACGTGTGGCCGTTCCGCTCGAGCGCCAGGATCATGTCGCTCATCGCGAGCAGATTGTGGGGGTCGGTGGCCCGCGGCAGCTCCTCCGGCGTCTCGAGGCCGAGCGTGGCGGCGTCCTCGCGGAACGCCTGGATCCACTGTTCGGTGTACTCGCGGAGCGGCACGCCCGCCTTCTGCGCGCCGGCGATCGTCCGGTCGTCCACGTCGGTGTAGTTGATGGCGCCGTGCATGCCGTAGCCACAGTGGTACTTCAGCGCGCGGCGCAGCACGTCGAGGCAGACGAAGGTCCGGAAGTTGCCGATGTGCCCGCGGGAGTACACGGTGAGGCCGCACGCGTACATGCGGACGACGTTGTCACGCAACGGCGTGAACGGCTCTTCCAGGCGGGTCAGCGTGTTGTACAGACGCAACATCAGAGTTCAGCGCTCACAATTCAAGACTCGACACGCACAAGTCAAGCATCACACCCCGGCCTCCGGAGGTATGAGGCATGCGACGCGGCACATCTGTCCGGCGGCCTCGCGGGTCCAGCCGATGACGATCCGCGTGTCCGGCGCGGCCGCCGCGTCGAAGCGATGCTCGCAGGCGATCAGGAACTCGACCGGGCCGTTGCCCCGGCGCACGATCACGGGCACGTCGGCGCCCGAGGGCGCGCGTCCGAGGCAGCCGAGCGCCACGCCCTCGACAGCGGCGCCGTATTGCTC
>JBOGIW010000194.1:0-3959 GCA_050748045.1 Vicinamibacterales bacterium
GTTCCAGGTGCTGTGGAACTCGGTGCTGACGCGGAACTTCTTCGTGGACGCGCGCGTCGGCCTGAACAAGATCCTCTTCCCGACCTACCAGAACGGCACGGACCAGACGCTGCTCGACACGGCGACCAACATCCGGACGCGCAATTTCACGACCGACGTCGAGCGCTTCCGCGACCGCTACCAGGCCAACACGACCTTTCAGTACTACCTGGACCAGGCGCTCGGCGGACGCCACGAGTTCAAGTTCGGCTTCGATCACGCGCATGCGCCGGTGCTCGTGAGGACGCGCCGCGTGGACGATCTCGAGCTGCGGTACAGCAGCGCCACGGGGCTCAGTCAGAACGTGACGCTCTTTGCCACGCCGTTCTTCACGAGGACCGCCGTGGACATCACGGCCCTGTACTTCCAGGACAGCTACGCGATCCAGCGGCTCACCCTGACGGGCGGCCTCCGGTGGGAGCGCCTCGAAGGATACCTGCCCGAACAGGAGAGCCCGGCGAGCCGGTGGTTTCCCAGCCTGACTCGAAGCTTCAGTGAGGTACGCGACGTCGTCCTCTGGCACACGACCGGCCCGCGGGTGAGCGCGGCCTACGATCTGTACGGCAACGGCCGCACGGCGCTCAAAGCGTCTGCCGGACGCTACTACTACGTGATCAGCACGGGTGGCACGCCGCTCGACAACGTCAACCCGAATGCGAACTACCAGGAGCTGTACGGCTGGAACGACGTGAACGGCGATCTCCGGTTCCAGGCGGGCGAGCAGACCGGCACGCCGGTCATCACCTCGGGCATCACGACCTCGATCGATCCCGGCTACAGCCGCCCCTGGACCGACGAATACACGGCCGGCGTCGATCACGAGCTCGTGCCGACCGTACGGCTCAGCGCGGTATTCACCTACCGGCGCGAGGACAATCCGCAAGCGACCCTCAACCCGACGAATCCGTTCGCGACGACCCTGACGTCGCGCGCCGACGCCGGACGCGACGGCGTTCTCGGTACTGCCGACGATGGCACGTTCCAGTTCTACAACCGCCTGTCGCCTACCAACCTGACGGTGGTCACCAACGACCCGACGGCCCTGCAGACGTACAAGGGCATCGAGGTCACTGCCACGAAGCGGATGTCGAACCAGTGGCAGATGCTCGCCGGCTACACCTTTTCCCGGATGAATGTCAGCGGTCTCAGCGTGAACATCAACCCGAACAGCCTGCTCAACGTCAATGGCCGCCTCACCGGCCAGGTCGGGGTCAATAACACTCCGACCTTCGGCGTCAACGGGCAGCTCACGGATCGGCCGCACCAGCTCAAGCTGACGGGCACCTACATCCTGCCGCTCTACGACATCGGCGTCGCCGGCAACCTCAACGCGCAGAGCGGCATCGCCATCACGCGCCAGGTCAGCACCGCCCTGACCGTCGGCGGCACGACGACGGTGAACGTCGAGGAGCCCGGGTCGGAACGGCTGCCGGCCCGGACGGTGATCGACTTCCGCGTGTTCAAGGCGGCGCGCTTCGGCACGCGGGAGATCGAGGCCTCGGTGGATTTCAACAACATGATGAACGCGAACACGATCTGGGACGTGCGCACGCTCAGCGGCACGATCGGGCTCAGGCAGGGCGGCGTTCCGACGGGCGCCGTGAACGTCGTGCCACAGTTCCTCTCGCCCGCGCAGGTGTACGGGCCGAGGAACATCCGGTTCAACGTGGGTTTCCGCTTTTAAGGCGCGGAGAGCGCAAAGAGCTCTGACGCCGACGAGACGCAGATGCGAAGGACGCAGAGAACCCTGACGCTCTCGAGACGCAGAGACCTTCCGCTCAATCGGCCATGCAGGTGAGGCCGGCGCCGACGGGCAACGCCGTCGGCGCCGCGCCGCGCAGCTTCACCAGCTCGAGGAACTCCATACGCGTGCGCGCGTTGTCGCGGAAGGCGCCGATCATCGCGCTCGTCACGGCGAACGAGTTCTGCTTCTCCACGCCTCGCATCGACATGCAGAGGTGTGTCGCCTCGACGACGACGGCGACGCCGAGCGGGTCGATCTTCTCGCGGATCGTTTCGGCGATCTGGTTCGTCATGCGCTCCTGGATCTGCAGCCGGCGTGCGAACACCTCGACGAGCCGTGGGATCTTGCTCAGCCCGATGACCTGGGTGCGCGGAATGTACGCGACGTGGCACTTGCCGAAGAACGGCAGCAGGTGGTGCTCGCAGAGGCTGTAGAAATCGACGTCCTTCACGATCACCATCTCGCTATAATCGACGGTGAACAGCGCGTCGTTGAGCACGGTGTCGACGTCGGCGCGGTACCCGCTCGTGAGGAACCCGAGCGCCTTCTCCACCCGGGCGGGTGTGCGCACGAGCCCCTCGCGGTCGGGATCCTCTCCGAGCTCCACGAGCAACTGCCGAATGAGCGCCTGCATCCGCGTATTGTACAACACGGGTTTTCTCGTCTTGCTCACGCTCGCGGCCGGCACCGCGCAGATCCAGGCGCCGGCGACGCGCGATCCCGACGCGCTCTATCGGGCACGCGAGCATCTCGCGAGCGCGCGCGAGGCGGCCGCGATCTGGCACGCGCGCGCGCAGGCCGACGCGGGCGACTTCGAGTCGTGGTGGAAGCTGGCGCGCGCGTACTACTGGCTCGGCGGACACGGCCCACAGGGCGGCCGCAAAGAGATCTCGAGCGCGCCGTGGCCGCCGCCGAGCGTGCCATCGCGCTCGGACCCGATCGTCCGGAGGGTCACTTCTGGAAAGCCGCGAACATGGGCGCGCTCGCCGAGTCGTTCGGCATGCGGCAGGGCCTCAGGTATCGCGGCGCGATCAAGGCGGCGCTCGAGACCGTGCTGCGGCTGGACCCCGCCTTCCAGCACGGATCAGCCGACCGCGCGCTCGGGCGCTGGTACTACAAGGTGCCGGGGCTCTTCGGCGGCAGCAAGAAGAAGGCGGAGGCGCACCTGCGCCGGTCGCTCACCTACAACCCGAACAGCCACGCGTCGCGCTTCTTCCTCGCCGAAACGCTGTTCTCGATGAACCGTGATGCGGAAGCGCACGAGGAGCTGAAGAAGATCATCGCGGCGCCCGTCGATCCGGACTGGGCGCCGGAGGATCGGGAATTCAAGCAGAAGGCCCACGCGCTCTCGGCGGCACGGTCTCGCTGATGCCGCGACCGCTCGTGTGTCGAATTCGTCTCTTCGTGTCCTATCCTGCGCGTCGGAACGGAGCCGTCCGCGGTGCAGCCGTGTGCAGCCGGCCGGACGACGGCCGCCGCAAGCGGCTGACTGGTTGGGGCTTGCGCGATTCAAGACGCCCGAAGTCGGAGGTGGTCTGAATTTCGCCAGACCAGAAGGACCAGGAGACCACCATGCGGCTGTCACGCGTGTTCGCCTCACTGACCAGGCGTGAGCCCGAGCCGGCCCCCCGGCGCACGGCCGCCTCGGACTCGTCGCCCACGGTCACCGCCGTGCTGCTCAAATCCGACCGGCTCCAGTTCGTGCCAGGTGTCGCCGGCGAGCACACCCTCGGCGCCGCGCGCGAGGTGCGCGAGCGCATTGCGGAGATCCTGCCGAGCGTCACGTTCGACGAGGAGGGGCGCGGCGCGTTCACGCGAACCGGCTACTCGGTGGCCTTCGATACGGGCCGCGACGACTACGTCCGCGCCGTGGCCGTCGAGATCATCGGCGGGCCCGCCGCCGTGCCGCCCCTGGCGCGCCTGCTGTCGAAGACCGGCTGGCGCCTCCTCCCGCAGGATACGCCCACCACCACCCGCGTCGCAGCCCCCGAGGCGTAGAGGTCCGACGGCGGCCGCCCCCATCTCAAGCTTCGCCACGAAGCACACGAAGCACACGTCCGATCCTCGTGACTAGTACGTTCTTCGTGACACTAACCCGTCGCTCTTTGTTTTTTTGACACATAGTCATGCGGCTAGTTGCTCGAGCGTCGCTGCCCGGCATCGTAGGGCAGTGGTC
>JBOGIW010000195.1:0-3328 GCA_050748045.1 Vicinamibacterales bacterium
CCGGTCCAGCGCGCCAGGTCGGCGAGCGTTGCCGTGTTGTCCACCATCTGTCCGGCCGCCGCCAGCACCGCAAGCTTGTGCCCCGGGTTGTCCACCGGGTTCGAAACCACCAGCAGGTACACGGGCACGTCAATCATGCTCGCCACGTAGGAGACCTGGGGGGGCGTCATCCGGCTGCCCGTGTCGACGCCGTCGGTAATCACGAGCAGCGCGCGATGCCGGTTCTTCCGCTCGGCCACGCGGCGCGCCATCGTCCCAATCGCGTCATAGAGCGACGTCATGCCCCACGGCTTGCCTTCGAGACTCACCGACGTAATGCTCGCGAGATCGGCCGTGAAGGGACGCACCTCCTGCAGCTCCGTATCGAAGGTGAAGAGCGACGCCTCATCGCGCTTCGGCTGCAGATGGCCCAGCGCCACGTTCACCGCCTGGCGCGCGCGGTCCATGTTGCCGCCCACTGACATGCTGCCGCTGATGTCGAGCAGCACGGCGAGACTGACGTTGGCGTCGCCGGCATGAAACCCCATGATCTTGCGCGGCGTGCCGCCGTCGAGAACCTGGAAGTCCGCCTTCTCGAGATCCTTGATCACGCGGCCGCGCGCGTCGCGCACCGTGGCCGTGACCGTCACCGCCTCCACGCCCGAGCGGAACGTAATGGGCGACTGGGGCGCATCCGCCGGGCCGCCCGGCGAGCTCTGCGCCAGCAGGTCCGTCCAGACAAGGAGCGCCAACGCCACGAGAGCCACCCCTGCAGTTGCCCGCTTCACGATGACCTGCCCTTCAATGCCCTTGCCACACGGAAAAACTCCAATTTTCGCGCTTTTGGGCGATCTTGCCCGATCGGAACCCATCAAGTAATGTCCTGAAAAGTGTAAAACTTACCCTATCGGTCCGAACCGTGTAACTCCTACTGCTGTGCCGGGCCTCTCGCTGGGCCTGTGCATGTGCCGGGCAAGTGGCTAAGATCGGCGAAATGGCTTCAGAGAGCGTTGCGCCCCCGGGACGTCGCCCTGGTCAGGCGATTCCGATCGCCGCACGGGTCAACCGGTTCACCTACGCCATCCGCCAGATCGTGGCCGAAGCGCGGGCGGTCGAGGCACGAGGGACTCGCGTCCGATACCTAAATATCGGCGATCCTGTCGCCTTCGGCTTCACGACGCCGCCGCACATCGTCGAGGCCGTCGTCCGCGCGCTCCGCGACGGCCACAATACGTACATGCCGTCGCCCGGCATCCTGGAGGCGCGTGAAGCGGTCGCCGAGGACTATCGCGCACGAGGGGTGGACATTTCCGCCGATCGCGTGCTCGTCACCGCGGGCACGTCGGAAGGCATCGAGATCGCGCTGAACGCGCTCGCCGACCCTGGCGACGAAGTGCTGGTGCCCTCGCCCACGTACCCACTGTACACCGCCGTGCTCGCCAAGATCGGCGCGGTGGCGCGCTATTACCGCACGAGCCCTCACGACAACTGGCTGCCGGACCTCGATCACATGCGCACCCTGATCTCGTCGCGCACCCGGGCCCTTGTCGTGATCGATCCGAACAACCCGACCGGGGCCGTGTATCCACCGGCCACGCGCCGCGCGATCATCGCGCTGGCGGAGGAGCACGGGCTGGTCATCCTGGCCGACGAGGTCTACGGCGATCTCGGCTTCGACGGCAGCCTCCCGCTGCTCGGCACGCTCGATCTCGAGGCGCCGATCATCTCGTTCTCGAGCCTGTCGAAGGCGTACCTCGCGCCCGGCTGGCGCGCGGGCTGGATGGTCGTCGGAGCCACGCCGCGGCTCGACGAGGTGCTCGCGGCGATCAAGAAGCTCGCGGACGGCCGCCTGTGCAGCACGGGCCCGATGCAGTACGGGATCGTCGCGGCCTTGACGGGCGACCGGTCCCACCAGGAGACGTTCCGGCGCGCGCTCCGCGCGCGCGCGGACGTGACCACCGAGCGCCTGAACGTCGTGCCCGGCATGCGCGCGGTCGCGCCGCGCGCCGCGTTCTACGCGATGCCGTCGGTGGCGCTCCCGGCCGGTCACACCGACGAAGACTTCGTGCTCGCGCTCCTGCGCGAGACCGGCATCCTGTGCGTGTACGGCTCGGGCTTCGGCCTGCCGCCCGAGGGGGGCTTCTTCCGTGTCGTCTTCCTGGCGAGCCCCGAGGCGCTCGCCTCGATCTACGACGACCTCGCCGCCTTCACGCGCGCGTACCTGCAGCGGCATTCGTGAACGGCGACGCCGGCAGCCCGCGCGCGATCGTTCGCTACGCCCTCGCCGGCGTCGCGATCACGATCGCCCTGCTCTGGGTGCTGTACCACGCGCTCGGAGCGTTGCTGCTCATCTACGTCGGCGCGCTCATCGCCATCGGGCTCTCGCCGCTCGTGTCAATCATCGAGCGGCGCGAGGATCGGCTCACGGCGAACCGCGTGCCGCGATGGCTCGCGATCCTGACCATCTATCTGCTGATCGTCGCAGCCGTCGTGGGCATCGGGATGCTCGTCGTCCCGCCGCTGGCGGCGCAGTCGCGCGAGCTGTGGGAGGCCGCCCCGGAGCTCCTCCATCGCGGCCAGCAGTGGCTCATCGAGCGGGGGCTCTTGAGCCGCGAGATCAGCGTCCGCGAGGCGGTGGAGAAGGCGCCCGCGGCCGTCGCCTCGGCCGAGCCTGTCCGGGCGGTCGTGACAGCGTTGTGGGGGCTCGTCGGCGGCGTCGCCGGCCTCGTGACGATTCTGATCCTGGCCTTTTACTTCCTCGTGGAGGCCGACACGATCGTCCGCACGTTCGTCCGCATGTTCCCGCGCAACCGGCGGCGTCGCGTCGACGACGCCTGCCGTCGCGTGACGACCAAGGTCAGCGCGTGGCTCGGCGGGCAGATGCTGCTCGGCGGCATCATCGGCGCCTCGGCGGCCCTCGGGCTGTGGCTGATGGGCGTCCCTTACTTCTACGTGCTCGCCCTCATTGCCGCGGTCGGCGAGCTCATCCCGATTGTCGGGCCGCTCCTCGCCGCGATTCCGGCCATCGCCGTCGCGTTCTCCGTGTCCCCCGGCGTGGCGCTGGGGGTGACGATCTTCTTCATCGCGCAGCAGCAGTTCGAGAACCACGTGCTCGTGCCGAAGGTGATGGAGCGGCAGGTGGGCGTGAGCGCCGTGGTGGTCATTGTCGCGCTTCTCCTCGGCGGCTCGCTCCTCGGCATCATCGGCGCCATTCTCGCCGTGCCGACTGCGGCCATCCTGCACGTGCTCTTCCAGGAGTTCGCGCCGGCCGACGCCATCGAGGGCTGATGGCCCTCCGTCACGATCGCCCGGCCCCGCCGGCGCCCCCGCCTCCCGCCACGCGCCGCGC
>JBOGIW010000196.1:0-4477 GCA_050748045.1 Vicinamibacterales bacterium
GGCAGCCTTCCTCGTCCGCGACGTCGCGGACGCGTTCCGTGGCGCCACCGAAGTCGACGACCAAAGCGAGCTGGCGTGGGGGGGGCTCATCGACCGCGAGGAGCCCGGCCCCGCGCTGCGCGCGCTCCTCCAGCCTCGACGGCTGGCGGCGTTTTTCCTCTTCGGAGTCGCGCGCGCCCTCGTCGGCAGCCTCGTGCGTCCCGAGGTGAAGGGCCTCGAGCATCTCCCGCGCCGCGGCCCCTTCATCATCAGCCCGAACCACCAGAGCTACATCGATCCGTTCGTGCTCGTCGGCGTGCTCCCCTTCGGCGTCTTCCGGCAGCTCTTCTTCGTCGGCGCCGCCGAGTATTTCCAGACGAACGCGACGGCCTGGCTCGCCCGGCGGTTCAACATCGTCCCGGTCGATCCGGACGCGAACCTGCTGCCGGCGATGCAGGCCGGCGCCTTCGGGCTGAAGCACGGCAAGGTGCTCGTGCTGTTTCCCGAGGGCGAACGCTCGATCGACGGCGGCGTCAAGAAGTTCAAGAAGGGCGCGGCCATCCTCTCACGCCATCTCGGCGTGCCGATCGTGCCGGTGGCCATCAGCGGCATGTTCGAGATATGGCCGCGCAACCGGCCGCTCGACTGGCGGCGCCTCCTGCCCTGGCGCGGACACCGCGCGCACGTGGAGCTCGGCCCGCCCATGCCGCCTCCCGTGCCGAGCCGCTCGGACGCGGAGCACGCGCTCGCCCTCCGCGCCGCGGTCGAGCGGATGTGGCTCCGGTCTACTCGCTCGTCTGCGGAGCGAAGCGCCTGAAGAAGCTGTTGCCATTCCACGCCGGACGGGTGGGCCGGTTGGCCACCGCCTCGACGACCGCGAGGTACAGGCGGTTGAAATCCACGGCCGCCTGCTTGTCGAGCGGCTGCGAGATGTCGTCGCGGACACCGTGGTACCGCTCCTTGCGCCACGTCCTCACGATCTCGTGCTCCGGCGAGTCCCTGACGAAGCCGACCTTGAGCGAGAGCGCCGGAATCCCGCGGCGAATGAAGCTGTACTGGTCGCTGCGCGTGAACGCGTTGCGTTCGGGCTCGGGGTCGCTCATCACCGCGATCCCCGTTTGCTTCGCGACCTTCTGCAGGTCCGCGGCGAGGTCGGACTCCTCGAAGCCCGCGACGACGAGGCTCTTCAGCGGGAAGAGCGGGAGGAACATGTCGGTATTGAGGTTCGCCACGATGATGCTGCCCGCCGGGAGCGTCGGGTTCTGCGCGAAGTAGCGGGATCCCAGCAGCCCTTTTTCCTCCGCGGTCACGGCGACGAAAGCGACGGCCCGCTTGAAGCCCTTCTTCGCCGCGGCCGCCCCCGCCGTTTCGATGAGCGTCGCAACGCCCGAGGCGTTGTCCATCGCGCCGTTGTAGATTCCGTCGCCGTTCACGGGGTTGCCGGTGCCGAGGTGGTCGAGGTGCGCGGTGACGACGATGTATTCGTTCCTCAGCTTCGGATCGGTGCCCGGCAGGATGCCTACGACATTGTGGGACCGGCCCGGCGTGCGCGTCACGGTGACCTTCGAGCGGATGCGTCCCTGCAGCGGGAACTTCGGCAGTGGCTTGCCACCGTGGGCGAGGTCGAGGATTTCCGCGAACGTGTGGCCGCTGCCGGCAAACAGCTTCTCGGCGCGTGCCGGGTTGACGGGCGCATTCAGCAACTGGCCGGCGCCGTCATCCATCGATCGATCCGCGAGCGCCATCTGGGGCAGGAAGCGCGTCGGCATCTGCCGTTCCCACGGCACATCCTGCCCCTTCGGGTTCTGGATCTGCAGCGTGCCGATGGCGCCGGCGGCTCGAAGGGTCTGCCAGCGCTGCTGGCTGTAGTGCGCGCCCAGAGGACCTTCGGACCCGGGTGGAAGGCCCGTCAGCACCACGGCCACTGTGCCCTTCAGATCGAGGCCGGCGAGGTCGTCGTGCTTGATCTCGGGGATGACCAGGCCGTGCCCCGCGAAGACCATCGGCGCGTCGACGCTCGGCGCGTGGTCGACGCGCATGTTCAGCATCGCCTCGTCGCCGAGCGCGATCGGCACCTCGACGCCGTCGCGTACGATCGCCAGGCTCGACTGGTCTTCGACGACCTGGCGGGACACGAAGTCGACGGTCTGCAGATAGCCGGTGCCGGCACCCGGCTTGAGGCCGGCTTTCCTGAACTGCTCCGCCACGTACTCGGCGGCCTTCCGATGCTCCGGGCTTCCGGTCTGCCGCCCTTGCATCGAGTCGTCCGAGAGAAACACGACGTGCGACCACCATCGATCGATCTCGGCCTGCTGGGCGGCCAGTGCGGTCGTGGCCAGCAGCAGACACGCGGCGATGACGGAGCGCTGGTTCCTGTTTCCTGCATGCTGCATTGCTAGTACCTCACAAGGAGGCGCGCGGCCTCCTCCACTTCTCGTTCGGACGGGAGGAAGACCTCCTCCAGTGGCGGCGAATACGGTACGGGCGTGTCGAGAGCGCCGATCACGCGGACCGGCGCATCCAGCCACTCGAAGGCCTCTTCCTGTATGACGGCCGCGAGGCTTTCGCCGATGCCGCCGGTCCGCGAGTCTTCGTGGACGACGAGCACGCGGCTGCAGTGGCGTGCAACGGCGACGAGTCCATCGCGGTCGAGGGGCGCCAGCGAACGGAGGTCGAGCACGCTGGCCTCGATGCCGCTGCCGGCGAGCGCCGCGGCCACGCGCATCGCCACGTGCACGTACGCCCCGTAGGAGACGATCGCCAGGTCGTCGCCCGCGCGCCGCAGCGCCGCCTTGCCGAGCGGCATCGGCTCCGGCGGATCGGGGGGCAGCACCTGCTTGATGCGAGGGTCGCGATAGAGCGCGATGTGCTCGTAATAGAGCACCGGGTCGGGATCGGCGACGGCTGCAGCCATGAGCGCGCGCGCGTCCTCGGGCGTCGACGGCGTCACGATCTTCAAGCCCGGGGTCCGGTAGAACCACGGCTCGGTGTTCTGGCTGTGGTAGGGGCCGGCGTGGCGCAGGCCGCCCCAGGGCATGCGGACCACCATCGGCACCGAGCCGCCCCAGCGATAGCGGATCTTGGCGGCGTTGTTCACGAGCTGGTTGAAGCCCATGGCGACGAAGTCGTTGAACTGCATCTCGCCGATCGGCCGCTGCCCGGCGAGCGCCGCGCCCACGCAGACGCCGAGCACGCCGCTTTCGGCCAGGGTCGAGTTGATGATGCGTTCGCCGAACTCCTCGAGGAGCGGGCGCAACAGCAGGAACGCGTTGCCGTAGCGGCCGCCGACGTCCTGGCCGTACACGAACACGCGCGGGTCGGCGCGCAGCGCGTCGCCGACGCCCATCGTCACCGCTTCGAGGAAGGTGTTCCCCTTCCTGTCGAAGGGCAGCCCGGCGTCGACGACGGGGAGCGCGGCAGTCGTCGAGCGATCGAGGAGCGGCTCCGTGCGCCGGCGCGGCGGCTCGTATGCGACGACGCCGGTGCCGGCCTGTGCCGGGTCCGGCCACGGCGCCGCGACAATGGCACGCGCCTCGACCTCGACCATGTCCGCCGCCTCGCGCTTGAACCGGTCGAGGTCGTCGCTCGCGATGATGCCCTCTGTCCGCAGTCGCTCGGCGTACAGCGCGATTGGATCGCGCGTGAGCCAGAACGCGTGCTGCCCGGGATCCGCGTACGCGGCCGGGTCGGCGATCCGCGGGAGCTCCCAGGAGGCGTGCGGCTCCTTGCCGAGGTACAGCATGTCGTCATGATGCGCATGGCCGCACATGCGCATGCACGCGAGCTCGATGAGCGCGGGCCCCCGCCCTTCGCGCGCGCGGTCCGCGGCCCACGTAAAGGCGGCGGCCACCCGATCGGCGTCCGTCCCGTCGATCGTGATCCCCGGCACGCCGTATCCCGCCGCCTTGTCGGCGAACACCCGGGCGGCCGACTGCTCCCGGACGGGCGTCGAGAGCGCGGTCTGGTTGTTCTCGATGCAGAAGACGGCGGGAAGCCTGCGCGCGGCGCACAGGTTGATCGCTTCGTGCCATTCGCCGAGCGACGAGCCTCCCTCGCCGATGAAGGAGAAGCCGACGCGCCCCGACCGCTCGCGCGCGAAGGCGAGCGCCATGCCGGCAATCGACAGCGTGCTGATCGAAAGCGGCGCGGTCGCGGGAAGGATGCCCCAGTCGAGATCGCCGATGTGGAGGTCCTTGCCGTCCATCGGCGGTCCCTGCTTCCCCATCTGCGCGTTGAGCACCATGCGTACGGTGGCCGGTTCCGGCCGCATGGCGAGCGCAATCCCGACGTCCCGGATAATCGGCCCGACGACGTCGCCCTGCCACCCACGCGCGGCGTCACGGTACGCCGCGCCCCGGCGCAGACGGATGCCGGCCGCATAAATCGCTTCCTGGCCGAGCGATCGGAACCCCTTGCCCTGGAAGCCGGCGCCGCGGTACTGGACTTCGCCGCTCAGAAAGAACTGCTTGAGCCGGTTATCCACGGCGCGAGTCAGGAC
>JBOGIW010000197.1:0-10216 GCA_050748045.1 Vicinamibacterales bacterium
GCGTTCGTGCGGCACGGCGCACGCGTCGCCCTCATCGCGCGCCGCCGCGCGCGGCTCCTTACGCTCGCCGAGCGGCTCGGTCTCGAGCGTGCGCTGCCGCTGCCCGCCGACGTCTCCGACTTCGATCAGGTCCGCCGGGCCGAACGTGCCGTTCGGGCCTGGGCGGGCGACGTGCACGTGCTCGCGAACTGCGCGGGTGTGTATGTCGCGGAGCTGCCGGTGTGGGAGCTGGACGCCGCCGACTGGACGCGCACGCTCGCCGTCAACGTCACCGGCGTCTTTCACGCGATGCGGGCGTTCCTGCCGGCGATGATCGCGGCCGGGTACGGCCGCATCCTCAACGTCAGCAGCGCGATGGTGTCGGTGCCGTGCGCGTCGGCGTACAGCGTCTCGAAGTCGGCGGTCGATGTCCTGACGTCCATCGTGGCACGCGAGCTCGACGCCACGGGCACGGACATCTGCGTCAACAGTATCGACCCTGGCTCCGTGATCAGCGAGATGAACCCCGAAGGGCCGGAGGCCGCGACCGCGGCCATCGGCGCGATGCTCAGGCTGGCGATGTTGCCCACGGGCGGGCCGAGCGGGCAGAAGTGGCGAGCGCTCGATGCAGCCGCACGCGGTTAGCATCCTGACCGTGACGCTCGGCCGCCGCTCGCTCGAGGACGCGTGCGCCAGCGTCGATGGCCAGACCTTCGCTGGCTGGCATCACTACGTGATCGGCGACGGCGTGCGCCCGCCCGACTTTCCGCACCCGCAGCGCACGACCTTCGGCTTCACCCGCGCGATCGGCGCCGAGGAGCCCGGCCGCAACATGCCGGACGGGTCGCCGAACCCGCTGCTCCGGTGGGCGATTGCCCACCTGCGGCTCGGCGAGCTCGTCTGCTGTCTCGACGACGACAATACCTACGACCCGCGGTTCATCGAGACGCTGCATCGCGCGCTCGTGGACTCGCCGTCGGCGGGCATCGCCCTCTGTGCCGCCGAGGATCTGCGCTACAACCGGCACGAGATGGACGGCTATCCCGAGTACGGCCGCTGCGACAACAGCGCATTCCTGGTGCGTACGCCGGTGGCGAAGGCGGTCGGATTTCCGTTCGGCGGTCGAGCGAAGGAGGTCGTGCAGGACTACGAGTTCATCCGCGCGTGCGCCACTCGCGCCGGGTGGACCCGTGTCCCCGACGTCCTCGTGCACTTCGGCCGCCATCCGAATCCTCCTCCGCGCCGGGGCGGCACGAAGATCGTGTACTCGTGGTCCTTGCCGATTCGCGGTGCCCGCCTGGTGGAGGAGGGCCGCCTCGACGAGGGCATGGCGCTCCTGCGCGAGGCAATCGCCTTCGACCCGAACGATGCGTGGGCGAGGTGGCACCTGGGCGAGGCGCTGCTGCTCTGCGGTCGCGCAGGCGAAGCGGCGGAGGTGTGGGCCGAATGGGATCGGCTCGTCGATGCGGCCGGGCCGACACCGCACGATTGGATCGACTATTGCCGCGGCCTCGTGTGCCTGATTCACGGCAACCCGGCGAGGGGAGCGCACTTTCTCGAACGCGCGGTCACCCGTGCGAGCGAGCGATGCCGGTCGTCGCCGGCCGATGCCGAGGATGTCCTGAACCTCTGCGTCTACACGGCAGCGGCAAACCGCCCCGGCGATGGCGACGTGTGGCTCGCGCACGCGCTGGCGCTCGATCCACCAGACCGCCTCCGGCGCGACACGGCTCGACAATTGGCACTGCTCGCGCGGGTCGTGCCGCACGTGCCGGCGCACTGGATGGGACAACTGGCCGGCGGACGCGGCGCCTGATGCCGCCGCTCGTCTCGATCATCACCGTCACGTTGAACCGGCCGTCGCTGCGTGGGACGTGCGACTCCATCGATCGGCAGACGGTCGGCGACTGGCACCACTACGTCATCGGCGACGGCGTGAGCCCGGCAGAGTGCCGCCATCCGCAGCGTTCCACCATCGGCTTCACGCGCGCCCTGGGCGCAACCGAGCCGTCGGCCGACATGCCGCTCGGGCAGCCGGATCCGCTGCTCCGATGGGCGCTCGAGCACCTGGACCTCGGCCGGTTCGTCTGTTTCCTCGATGACGACAACGAGTACGAACGGACGTTCCTGGCGCGGATGCTCGAGGCGCTCTCGCGGAGCGACGCGGGAATCGCGCTCTGCGCCCTGACGTTCGCCCGCCTCCGCGACGGGCGACCGTACAGCGACTATCGGCTCGACGAGGACGTGGAGCCGCCGGGTCTCGACGGCTATCCGGCGTGGGGCCGCTGCGACAACAGCGGGTTCCTCACGTACAGCCGCCTGGCACGCGAAGTCGGATTTCCACGCAGTGCGCCGGACAACGACCTGCCGTCCGATGTCCGATTCCTTCGACGCCTGGCGGAGCAGTTCGGGTGGGTGCGAGTTCCGGATCGGCTGGTGCGGTACGGCGTGGCCCCGAACACGCCGCCGCCGGTGTCACGGATGTAACCGTCATCGCCGGCGGCGCCGGCGCGCGAGGAAAGGATGAGCCAGAGCATCGCGGCCCCGCCGCCGTACGCCATCGTCGATGGCCGGCTGCAGACCAGTACCTGCGAGCTGAACATCTCGCACCAGTGCAATCTCTCCTGCCGCTCGTGCGGCCATCTTGCGCCGGTGGCGTCACGTCATCACAGCCGGCCGGAGGACCTGTACGACGTGTTGCGTGTGCTGGGACGGCACTACCGCGCCGAGCACGTCCGCCTGCTCGGCGGAGAGCCGCTGCTGCACCCTGCGCTGCTCGACGTGATCGACGCGGTGCTCCGCTCGGGCGTCACCGCGCGCATCCGCGTGGTGACCAACGGCGTGCTCCTCCACCGGATGCCGGCGGAGTTCTGGCGCCGCGTGGCGGAGGTCCACGTGTCGGTGTATCCCGGCCAGGCGCTGCCGGACGACGAGCGGCGGCGCTGCGCCGCCCAGGCGGAGACGGCGGGATGCGCGCTGGAATTCCTCTACTTCGACCGCTTCCGCGAATCGTATTCGGAGCAAGGGACCGGTGACGGCGCGCTCGTGCAGCGCGTCTACGACACGTGTCAGGTGGCCCACCGGTGGCGGTGTCACAACGTGGAAGGCGCCACGTTCTACAAGTGCCCCCAGGCGCATCGGCTGCCGGCGACGCTGCCCGTCTCCGGCCTGGTGGCGGATCGTGACGGCGTGAGAATCGAGGACGTACCCGACCTGACGGATCGACTGCTCGCCTATCTCCAGCGTCCTGACCCGCTCGATGCCTGCCGCTTCTGTCTTGGCAGCGTCGGCCGCCTGTTTCCGCACGAACAGCGCCGCGTCGCCTGGCGCGAGCCGCAGCACACGCCGCTCGAGACTCTCGTCGACTGGGAGCTCCTGCGTGTCCTCGAGCGCGAGGATCCGGACGCCGACAGCGGCTGCCTCCGGCCCGAGCCATCCGTATGATGACCACCCTTGCCGACGCGCTGCGCCGCCGGATCAACGACTACTCCGACCTCGAGCGCCGGTTTCGCGACGAGACCGGCCGCGAGCTGATTGGCAATCCGCTCGACGCGCCGGCCGCCCGGCCCGTTCCGATCACGCGTTCCGCGAGCGTCGTCATCGCCGCCTGGAATGCCCGCCGCACGATTCGCCAGGTGGTGCTCGCCATCGAGGCGAGCACGTTCGCGCGCCGGTACGGCAGCCAGCTCGAGGTCGTCATCGTCGACGACGGATCGACCGACGACACCTGGGAGCTGCTGAGGGATCTGCGCTGCGACGTCAATCTTCTTCTCCTCCGGCACGAGAACACCGGACAGTACAGGGCGCTCAACACGGCGATCGACGCGGCGCAGGGCGACATCGTCGTCTCCTGTGACGACGACATGATCCTCACGCCCGGCACTCTCGAGGCGATCATGCTTCGGCACCAGGTGCTCGACGACGTGCTGCTCATCGGGTTCCGCTACAACGGCGAGCCGACGGATCCGCGGATTCAGGTCGAATCGGTCATCCGGGAGCTGGACGCGCTGCCGCTATCGTTCGAGCATGATGAGCGCGTCACCTTCCATTGGCCCGGGTGGCCGGAAAACGTGTGTGCCGAGACCGCGCATCTGAAGCGCCTTCACGGAGGGCAGCAGATGCCTGTCACCGACGGCGCGACCCCTGACGGCGACGCGTGGGACCTGCCCCGGCTGGTGTATGGCGCGCTGTTCAGCCTGCCGCGGCGTGACTTCCAGGCGATCGGCGGGTACGACGAGGCGTTCGTCGGCTGGGGCTTCGGCGACACGCTGATTGGAGCGAAGGCGTACGCGCTCGGCAACTTCATCGTGCCGCTGTACGACGCTGTTGGTCTGCACGTGACCCATGCGGACCGCCGTGCCGACAAATGGGCCGACGCTGACGCGAACGTGGCGCGGCTGCGGCGGGCGCAGGCGGCTGCGTGGCCGCCGGGCGCTCCAGGGCGGCGCGTGAGGAGAGTCGGTCGCGAGCGCCTCGACAGGCGGCGCGGTCCGTGTTCGGCCGCTGGCGGATCGGGTGAACCGGCGCGCCCGCGCGAGACCGGCGCCGGCGAGCGAGGTCCACGGCTCTTTGCGCTTGGTCGCTACCACGAGGCGATCGCCGCCTTCGACGCCGCGCCGGCGCCGCTCCGCCTGGCAGGGCAGGGGCGCGCGTACGAGCGGCTCCACGAGTACGCCGCCGCGCGCGACTGCTTCGACGAGTGGTCCCGTCTCGACGACGAGGATGCCGAGAGCGCGGCGCGGATGGCCATGGCGCTGGCGGCGCAGGGACGATTCGACGAGGGGCGGCGCCGCATGCACGAGGCGCAATCGCGCCGGCGCAACACGGCATGGCTCGATTATCTGGTGACGCACGCGGGATCCGCGCATGCGACGCGCGGCCGGAAGTTCCTGGACGAGCAGCTGTTCGCATGGGCGGCGCGGGACTTCGCCGCGGCGCTCCTGCACGAGCCCGACAACCGCGACTGGGCTGCGGCCTGGGACAGGGCACGGACCGCCGCCGAGGTGCGGCCGTGACGAGAGCGCTCGAGATCCGCGATGCCGCGGCCGCCGCCGCATGCATTCCCGGGTGGATGCAGCCGCGGGAGCTGCACTGGCTCGCCGATCGGGCGGCGCGGCTGCGGGAGCCTGCCACGTGGTACGAGCTCGGGTCGTGGTGCGGGCGGTCGGCGTATGCCGTCGGCACGCTGTTGCCGCCAGGGAGCCGTCTCGTCCTGGTGGACATCTTCGAGCCTCGCCAGCGCGACTGGCCGGCGCCGATGGGCGAGCCGGACGATCGCCTCGACCCCTGCGATCCACGCAGCATTCAGCGCTACCTCGAGCGCGTGACCATGCCCGCCATCGCCGCGCGGAACGGGATCGCGATGGAACTGCGCGTCGGCCCGTCAGTTCCAACGGCGGCCGCGGTGTCCGATGGGAAGGCTGACGCCGTGTTCATCGACGCCGGCCACGAGCTCGACGAGGTCCTGGCCGACATCGCCGCGTGGGCGCCGAAGCTGAAGCCGGGTGGCCTGTTCGCCGGGCACGACTACGCGCCGGAATGGCCGGGCGTCATCGAGGCGGTCGACGCGATGCTTCCGGAACGACGGCTGCTCGAGGGGAGCGGCATCTGGTACGTCGATCGGTTCGTGAACGGCGATCGGCTTCACGTGAGCGCGGTTCGATGAGCCCCCGCGGCAGCCAGCAGTGGCAAATCGTCCTGTTCAGCGGCGAAATGCAGGAAGTAGCTGTTGTGGAAGACGGCAGCCAGCGCGCGGGCGCGCACCGCGCCGTCGCCGCCGTCCAGGAAGGCGTACACGCTGTCAACGAACTCGTACCAGAGCACGTTGAAGCGCGCGTCGATCGGGTGCAGGAGGTCGTGCTGCAGGAGCCGGTGCGACAGCGCCGTCTGCTCGAAGTACGACCCCGGCCGCTCGTCGTGCTCATCGTAGACCTGGCGGAAGAGCGCCGCGTGCTCTCGCGGCGAGGCCACCCACACCCCCGTGTTGATCACCGTGTCCCATGCGGGGCTGAGGCCGCACCGCTCGTACATCGCGCGCGCGTGCGCCGGCGGCGCCCCGGGGCGGCAGGTCCGCGCGAAGCTCGCCGCCAGGACGGGGTGGCCGATGAACGCGTTGTTCAGCGTGGCACCGACGCGATCCGCCGGCACGCCGTCGAAGACGAGCGGCGCCTCGGCGGCATTGATCACGACGTCGGCGTCGAGCCAGACCACCCGATCGTAGCCGGCCACCCTCGGGTGCTCGAGGACGAGGAGCTTCTGCCACGCAGGAGAGCGGCCGCGGCCCCGGCCGCTCGGATCGAGGTAATCGTCGAAGACGACGACGTGCAGGCCGAAGCGCGCGGCGTAGGCCAGCCACCCCTCTCTCGCGTGACGATGCCAGCGCTGCTGGTACAAATCGCCAATCACCGCGGACACGAGAGCGAGGCGCGAAGCGGCCACTGCCAGCGTACCTTACCACGGCCGATCGTCGCCAGAGTTGCGCCGCGCGCGCGGCGGTGAGAGGACGCGATGGCCGGGCGCGAACGTCCTTACTTCTGCTCCAAGCCCTGGACCAGTTTCGAGATCAACGATCACAAGGGACAGGTGACGCCCTGCTGCTGGTCGAAGGTGCATTGCGGCAATATCAATGACCAATCCGTGGAGGAGATCTGGAACGGGCCCGCCTTTCAGGCGATGCGCGATCACATGAGGCGGGGCGACCTGGACCCGATCTGCGAGCCATGGTGCCCGTACCGGCTCGGCGAGCACGCCGACCTGCGCTATCCCGAGCCGGCCACGGAGCCGCTGCGCGCGAACCTCCGGTTGCAGCGCGAGGAGATGCGCCAGCGTGTCCTTGTGCTAAGGTCCACGCCGACCATCCTCAATGTCTGCCCGTCCGTGACGTGCAACCTGGACTGCGTCATGTGCTTCCAGGATCGCCACGACACCGCGGAGCTTCCCGGCGACTTCGACGCGATCCTCGAGGGGCTGCTGCCGACGCTGCAGGAGATCTGGGTCATCGGCGGCGAGCCGCTCGTCAGCCGCGAGTGTCTCGCGATCATCGGACGGGCCGATCCCGCCCGGTTTCCCGATCTGCACCTCGGCCTGATCACCAACGGCGCCGCCGTGTCACCGACTGCGGAAGCGCTGCTCGGGTCGCGGCGGCTGTCGTGGCTGCTCGTGTCGATCGACGCCGCTCGCCCGGACACGTTCCGCACGATCAGGCGGGGACGTCTCGACAAGGTGCTGCAGGGCGTCCGCGCGCTCGTACGCGTGCGCGAGCGGCAGCACGCGGCATGGCCGCTGCGGATCGGCTTCACCGTGATGCGCTCGAACATGGACGAAATGCTCGAGTTCGCCGACCTCGCGCGTGCCCTCGGCGTCGAGTGCCAGTACACGCCGGTCTTCGGCGACAGCGTCGAGAGCTTCTACGCCGATCGCGCGGCCGTCGAGCGTGCCCTGGCGCTGGTTGGCCGGCTGGAGGAGCACCTGGACGCGCTCGGGTTCGACCGCATCAGGGCTGCGCCGGTCCGCGCGCGGCTGACGCTGGCGCTCGGTGAGTCCGCGCCGGCGATCGCCGCGTGCGCCGTGTCGTTCGCCGAGTGGAGCGCACACCTCCGTGCGCGAGGGTGAGGATGCTGATTCTCGGCATCAGTTGCGGGCACGATGCCAACGTCTGCCTTGTCGACGGCGACGCGATCGTGATGCATCTCGAGAAAGAGCGGTTCACCCGCCGCCGCCACGACGGCGGCGACGTGGACGCGCTCATCCGCATCGCGCTCGACGCCGCCGGCGCGACGCTCGACGACATCGAGCTCGTCGCCAGCTCGATTCCCGTGTGGCCCGAGCTCGGCGTCTCGGGCGAGATCGTCAGCGGGGCACCCTACACCAGCATCTTCGGGCACTCCGAGCACGTCATCGAGCTGCTCGGACGGCGGTTTCGCGCCATCTACGTGCCGCACCACGTCGGGCACCTTGCCTACGCCTATTACCTGTCCGGATTCGAGGCGGCCGACTTGATTGCCGTCGACGGCTACGGCAATTTCACGGCAACCGCATTCGGCTGCGGGGCCGGGCATGAGGTGCGCGCGGTCGACGACATCCCCTCGAGCGTCGGCGCGTTGTGGTCGATTGTGTCGAAGGCGCTCTTCGGATCGCTGCTCGATGCCGGCAAGACGATGGGGCTGGCCGCCTACGGGCAGCCGTCGTACGTCGACGACCTGAAGCGCCGGTACTATCGCCGGGTCGATGGCCTGCCGGTGATCGACGACGCGTGGCGGGACCTCGATCGCGTCCCGGTCTTGAGCGAGCTGCCCGACGCCACCGACTGCATGCGCCGGGAGTGCCGGGACATGGCCGCCTCGATCCAGGCGCTGACGACCGAGACCATGCTGGAGTACGCGGCGCTGGCGCGCACGCCGGAAGGGCGCGGCAACCTCTGCCTGTCCGGCGGCGTCGCGCTCAACGGGATCGCCAACACCGCGATCGAGCGGTCCGGCCTGTATGAGCGCGTGTTCATTCCGCCGGCGGTGAACGACGCCGGCCTGTCGATCGGCTTCGCGACCTACGCGCTGCATCACGTCCTCGAACATCCGGTCCCGCCGTACACCGAGCATGTCTCGCTCGGGCGACCCTACGCCGTGGAGGACGTCGATCGCGCACTCGAGCCGTACCGCGGCAGCGTGGACGTCGAGGCCCTTCCGGAGGACGCGCTCATGGAGACGACCGCGCAGGCGCTTGCCGCGGGCGAGATCGTCGCGTGGTATCAGGGACGTTCCGAGTCCGGACCGCGGGCCCTGGGACACCGCAGCCTCCTCTGCCATCCCGGGCTGCCGTCGATGAAGGACACCCTCAATCGGCGTGTCAAGCATCGTCAACCGTTCCGCCCGTTCGGCGCCAGCCTGCTCGAAGAGCGGACGGCTGACTACTTCACGAGCGCGGCCGCCTCGCCCTACATGCTGAAGGTGGCCGACGTCAGGTCCGAGCGCCGCCTGGAGATTGCGGCAGTGGTCCACGCCGACGGCACGTCGCGGCCACAGACGGTGGCACCCGGCGGGAGCGAGCGGCCATACCGCGCGCTGCTGGAGTCATTCGCCGCGATCACCGGCTTGCCGCTGCTGCTGAACACGTCGTTCAATACCAGAGGCGAGCCGATGGTCGAGTCGCCTGCCGATGCGATCAGCAGCTTTCTCGCGTGCGGCGCGGATCGGCTGGTGCTCATGGACCGCGTGGTCACGAGACGGCGCTCGTGACGCCGGCGGCCGCTCCGGGCGCGCCGCTCGTCTCGGTCGTGGTGCCGACGCGCGATCGCATTGCCAGTCTTCGCGCGTGTCTGGCCTCGATGGCGGGGATGCGGAGCGCCGGCGCCGTCGAGGTCCTCGTGGTCGATGATGGCTCGCGCGATGGCGGTGCGGCGGCCGCGGCCGCGATCCGCGACACGGTGCCTGCGGCGCGCCTTCTTCGCCAGCGGCCGCGCGGCCCGGCGGCAGCCAGGAACCTCGCACTCGGGCACGCCTCCGGCGAGTTCATCGCGTTCACCGACGACGATTGCGTGGTGGGCCGGCGCTGGCTGCCGGAGCTGCTGCGGGGCTTCGACGATGCCGGCGTGGCCGGGGTCGGCGGCCGCGTACGCGCGACCGGCCGTGACGTCGTGTCCAGGTACATGGATTACGTGCACGGGCTTGATCCGGCGCTCCTGCCCAACGGGCAGCCGTGGTATCTCGTCACGGCGAACGTCTGCTTCCGGCGGCGCGATCTCGCCGCGCTCGGCGGCTTCGACGAGACCTTTCCGACCGGCGCCGCAGAGGACGTCGATCTCAGCTTGCGGCTGATCGCGCGCGGCCGGCGGCTCGCGTTCCGCCCGTCGGCGCGCGTCCGCCACGAGTACGATCGCTCACTCGAGAGCTTCGTCGGCCGGTTCTATCGATACGGACGTGGCGGCCGCCGGCTGTTCGACAAGCATCGCGTGTGGCGCGAATGGCCGCCCGATCCGCTCGAGTGGGCCCGGGAACTGCTGGCCGGCGCGAACGGACACGACCGCCGATATCGTGATATCGAGTCCGCCACCGAGCGGCAGTGGTTCGCGGCGCTCGGCCGGCTCGAAGTGCTGATGTTCCTGCTCGGTTACTGTCGCGTGTCGTCCTCGGCCGGCGTCCCAGGTATGCCGCAGGCCCGCGGGCACGCGGCCCGCGGTGCGGCGCGCGCTCCGGACCACGACGCGCTCGGCGGAATCGCGGCGCTGATGGCGTCGGGACACGCC
>JBOGIW010000198.1:0-7667 GCA_050748045.1 Vicinamibacterales bacterium
CCGGTGCCGTCGGCGCGCAGCACGCGTCCCGTCACGACGGCGCCCGTGCCGATGTTCGGATCGGGCACGATCGGCTGCTCCACGACCGGAGCCATCGTCTGCCCGCGGAGATCGCGTACGCCGGAGAGGCTCAGGCGCCGTGGTATGAACGGTCCGACCGGATCGCGCAGGCCGAGGAACACGATCCGGCTGCCGAACTGCGACAGCGCCGCGTTGACGCGATTGCCGTCGGTGATGGCCGGGGGCGGGACAAAGGCGATCGAGGCCGAGCTGACCGCGTAGGCGGCCGCGTTCTCGGCCGAGGCATCGACGTCTTCGCTGAAGAGGACCGCCACGACCCGCCCGAACTTGTCGATGTTCTCGTCGGTGCGCTGGACGATCCCGATCACCTCCGGTGGGCCGTCGGGCACGAGCTCGTCGGTCGTTGGGGCGATGGCCACGCCGCCGCGCTCGAGGCGCACGGCCTGCGTCGCGCGCGGGCGCACGGTCAGCGTCAGGAGCTCGCCTGGTGCGATGGGCACGGCGCGAAACACGACGTGTCGCAGGCCCGCAGCCCCGGGCACGACGATGCCGAGGTCGAAGGAGCCCGCCAGCGTGCCCTGGAGCGTGGCCGTGTACGGTCCGGCGTCGAGCTGCGTGAACGCCGCGAACTGGGCGGCCACCGCGTCGAACGGCTGGAAGGTGATGATGTCGGCGCCCGGCACGTCGCGAACGCCGCCGAGAGGATCGAGCGAGCCGCCCAGGCGCCGGCCGAGCCGATCGGCCATCGCGACCGTGACCGGCAGCGCGCCGCCGCCGACCGACTGAACCATCGCGGTCATGTGATCGCGATACGATTCGGTATCGGCCCAGTGACGCTGCAGGCCGAGGAAATCGCCGACGCCGAGCATGGCGGCCTCGCGTGACGCCACATCCGCCAGCGCCGATCCGAACAGGCGCGCCTGCCGCGATCGCCTGTACAGCGCATCCCACCCATCGTCGAAGACGCCCGCGCCGAGGAAGTCGAAGTAGAGATCCTGCAGCGTGAGCAGGAGGCCGGCGGGCACGGGCTCCGCAACGCCGTCGCCGTCGTCTCGCACGCTCAGCTCGAGGCGAAGGCCCGCTTCGCTCAGCTCGAGCGCGCGCTGGATCACGTCGCCTGGCACGAGCGGAAGGATCCCAGGCGGGAGGCTTCCGCGAGGAGAGGTCGCAATCGAATGCGCCTCGCCGAGCAGGGCGATTGCGCGGAACATCAGGTCGTCGTTGCCGGCACGGGCGCGCAGCGTGCCGACAGACGGCGGCAGGATCAGCGTGTCGGGCGAGAGCGGCGTGCCGAGCTCGCCGACGCCGGCGCGAAGACTGAATCGCCGCCCGGTGACGGTTCCCTCGTCGCCGGCGATCTCCAGCGTCGTGGCCGTGACCTTGCCCGTCCGCAGCGCTTCGAGCCTGAACGTCACGCTGCCCGAATCGCCCGCCGGGATCGTGTCGATCACGCGCGACGCGTCCGCGGCATTCAGCAGGCGCGCGCCCGTCAGGTTGCGCGGGTCGAGCCTGACCGTCACGAGGTTCGCGGCAACCTGCGACGTGTTCTGGATCTGGACGATGAGATCGTAGGCTTCGCCGGCCCTGACGATGTTCGGGTGAATGAAGGTGAGCGAGAACGTCGGATCGCGAACGACGACCGAGCCGCTCGTGCGGCCGCGCACTTCCACCGGTCCGCTCGGCAGCCCTTCGAGGATGCCCCGCATCTCGATGTCGATGACGTGCCCGCCTTTACGGACACCCTCGACGAGGAACTCGGCGTTGCCCGAGCCCTGCGGGCCGAGGCGGTCCACGTCGTCGGCCGTCCCGGGCACGCCGTCGGGGCCGGGCGCAAGGACCGGCCGGATGCTCTGGCGGCCGGCGGCCGTGCGCGCCAGGCGCAAGGGGTTGTCGAACTCCGGCTCGCCCGGTGTGAAGGGCGGGTCGCGCGTGATGTCCCCGGCTACGCCGTCGGCGCCGGGCGGCAGGCTGATGATGGCGCGGAGGTCGCGGACGACGAGCGGCGTCCCGTCCGGCGCCTGGTTGGTCACCGCCAGCATCACGCTGTAGAACTGGTTGAGGAACGCGACCGTGCCTGGGATGACGAGGATGCCGGTGATCGTCGGCGGCTCCACGCCGGGCGGGAGGTCGTCGATAGGGTCGAGCGAGATGGCTTCGATGGCGAAGTTCGGCAACTGGAGCGCCGGCAACTGCGGGGGCCGGAGCATCGTGATGTCGCCGCCGACGAGCATCCGCTGGTTCGGGACGAGCGGCACGAGGACCGGGAACTCGATGTTGACGATCCCGCTGGCCGTCGTCATCGCGATCGTGAACGAGAAGGCCTGGAAGCTCGACTCGTCGAACTGGATGCCGAGCGCCCTGATCTCGTCGAGCGTGAGCGGCCGGGAGCTGACGGCGCCGACGAGGAGCTGATCGAGCACGTTGACCGTGACGGCCGCCGGCGACGCGGCGACCGTCGAGCCCGGGCCGAGGTCCATCGCGATGTCCTCGACGAAATGGAGGCCGGGCGTCGGGAAGGCGGGAAGGAGGATCGGCTGTCCGGGAGCGGCATTGAGCGCCACGCCGTTCGGGAAGCTCGGACCTCGCAGCGTCGCGTGGATCGCTGCTGACGGAGGCAGCGTCTGCGCGCCGCCGACGGTCGTGTTCAGTTGCGTCGGAATGCCGCGGGGGACCGTGAGCGCAGTGGGGGACACGCTGAGCGACACGCCCGCGAGGCGATACTCGACCTGCGTCAGCGTCTGACCGAGCGCGGTCCCGCCCAGGCACACGGACAGCCACAGGATCGCGCACGCCAGGCGCGGGACCGCGATCGCCGTCTTCGTCAAGGCGTGCACGACCCTCGGAATCCTCCACCGCCCAACTGCGACGATGCGCAGTTCCAGAACTGCCAGACGTGACCGAGTGGCTTCTGCGTGAACGCGCTGTGAACGCCGCCGGTTGGACTGCTCAGGCACGAGCCTGAAATGCCGAGCGGCTCGCCATCGATGTTCGTCGCGCCCGGCATCCAGGCGACACCGGCCGTCTCGGTCAGATCGTTGAAGTAGTAGGAAAGCTCGCCCCATTGGCGCTCGCGGACAGGCGGCTGGCTGGGCGCGGGCCCGTCAGGCAGATCCGCCCACGTGTGGCTGGCGAGGAGATCGCAGCCGGGGATGCCGAGCGGCAACGGATGCGGCGCGCCCGCGGGACCATCCGGGTACAGGATCGTGCAGTCGGGACGACTACCCTGTTGATTCACCCACCAGGCGCTCGCCGCGAACGGCGCGATCCCAAGGACGCAATCCGCCAGCGAGAACATGTTGACCAGCCGTGTATGGCTCCTCACGAGATTGAAGTAGCCGCCCCACGGATCGGAGGCGGGATACTGCCGCCACCGCGGCGGATCCCACTCGACCAGGCCCAGGTGGACACGAGGCACGTCGTTCGGATAACCCCAGTCGCGTGCCTGGCTCACGAGGCTCGGATGCAGTCCCGCCCCCGTGGGGCCGTACGCGTTCACGGCGATGGCGGCTTGATGCAGGAGGTACGTGCCGATGCCCAGGTTCTGGCCGTCGAGGGCGGCCATCTGGATCGCGTTGCTGACGACGCCGTTTCCAAGGCTGTGCGCCATGACGTTGATGGCGCCCGAGGGTCGCGCGGCCCGAAGCTCGCCGATGAATTCGCGGAAACGGACGCTGGCCTGGAACGCGTTGAAGACGTTCCGGTTGTACTGGAGCGGCAGGCCCGCCTGCCCTTGTTCGCCCGTCCACGTGAACCCGACGAGATCCGCCGTTCCGCCGGGACCGGTGAGCTTCGACCAATAGAAGCGGCGATACACCCCGTCAAAGCTGGCGAACGCCCCCGCCTCGGCGACGTTGAATCCATGGACGAACACGAGCGTGGCGTTCTTCGCCGGATCGAGCTGTTCCGCGAAGCCTTCACCCCGGTACGGCCAGAAGAGAACCGGGTCGTCGCCGATCGGCAGCTCACGCGCGTACGCGACCGAGTAGAACTGACGAACAGGTTTCAGCTCGATGAGCGCCTCGTCGGCGAAGAGCTCCTGATCGCCTGGTCCGATAAGGGCCAAGCGAATACGGGCCCGGCCCGGCGTCACGCCTTCCAGCAGCAGCGTCGCCGTATCGCCCGCGAACTCGCTGAACGGCAGGTCCTGACCGCCCGCCGTCGTCAGTTGCAGCAGTCGTGTTTCCTGGGCCTGCTGTTCCGCGACGACCGACGGCGTGAAGCGATCGAAGTCCCGGCCGATCCGGCGGAAGAGGTTGATCGACGCGAATCCACCGCTGATCGGGTCGAGCTGCAGCTCGAAGCGATATCCGGCCGGGAGCTGCAGCAAGGCCGGCGTGGTCACGCGGAGCTTGAGCAGCGCGAAGTTCTCGAGGTCGTTCTTGCCGTTGATTACGGCATCGCCTGCGTTCTCGTGCGTCCAGAACACGAACGGCGAATCCTCCTCGTCCGCGTCGTCCAGGTCGTTGACGGACGTGTCGTTGTTCGAATCGATCTGGATGTTGAGCGCGACGACGGTGACCGGGATGCTGATGCACACGGGGCCATCCTCGCTCCCCATGTGAAGCTGAATGGCCGTGTCGCCGGCGCTCCCGCTCGGCACGGCGGCGCTGAGGGAAACCGTCTGCGAGCTGCCGGGACTCAGGAGCACATCCCGTTGCCCGAAGGTCACGTCACCTTGCCCGGTCGCGGTGAGGAAGACGTGTACCGGCCCGCTGGCGCTTGCGTCGAGCGTGAGCCTCAGCGTGGACACGCCGCCGACGGCCAGGACGACGGGCGTGCCCTGCGGGCGATCGTCGATCGACGTCTGCAGCTCGTCGCCGAAACACCGGTCGGCCGCGCAGTTCGGATTCAGGAGCGCGGACGGAGAAATCGGGCACTGCGGGATCTGAACGGGACCCGTGACCGGCCCGCCCGCCTGTCCGCACGTGCCGCCGAGGCGCGTGCACCCGCCGGTATCGACGATCGCCACGCCTGCGTCGCCGGCCAGGAACACCCTGCCGTTCGAATTCGCGTTGCCGTTGAACGTGAGGCGCGAGCCAAGACCCGACAACTGGAACGCCAGGCCGGTACCCGGCGCGTTCAGCTCGCGCAGGTCGGCCGGATCGGTGAAATCGATGACGTGGAACCGTCCATTGAAACCGTAGACGTACGCCACGCCGCGGCAGGCGTCGAACGACATCGTGCCGAAGACCCCCGACATCGTGTCGAGGAGACGCGGCGAGGCGGGTGAGGCCGGCGGAAAGAGCGTCGGCCCGTTGATGGCGAAGACCTGGAGGCCCAGCGTCCTCGACGCCACGAACGCCAGGTCGGTCACGTGGGTCTGCCCCTGGGCGTCGATCCAGTGATATCCGGAAACGGTTCCGACGCGGCCGCCGTGGGCCCCCGCAATCGAGATGAAGCCGAGCGTGGTCATCGCCTCTCGCGCCAGCGGGTCCTGCACGGCGGAGGTCGAGACGATGCGCAGCCCGTCGCCCTCGAGCAGCACGCCGACACCACCGCGAAGATACGAGACGTCGAGGAAGCCGAGCCCGGTCGTGACCTCCCCGTAGCGCCTGATGCGGCCGATCGTGCCGAGCGAACGCGGCGTACGCGTGAAGACCTCGACGTTCTCGTTGAAGTTGAGCACGGCCACGCCCTGGTCCGTGATCTCGACGCGATCGGGCCAGGTGTTCGGATTCCACGTGTCGGGTGGAATGAAGTTGAGCGCGCGGCCGCTGGCCATCCGAGGCTGCGCCGGATCGGCCAAGTCGAGCACCTGCAGGTTCGACGCAGGCTGCGGCAGGTTGTGCCAGATGGAGGTCAGGCCCGTGCAGACGACCGTCAGCGTCAGTTCCACGCCGCAGCCGAGGATGGTATCGACATTCGGCATGAAGGCGGTCGGAATGAACGGCACGATGAGCGGCTGCTGCGTGGCGATGGCGCCGAGGAACCGGTTGCCGACGTACGCGCGGTCGCGCTCGAGCGCCACGCTGAGCGGCCGGCCGTTGGTCGCGAACCCTTCCGGCGCCGTCAGCCTGACGGGGTTGTCGAGCGGCAGACCTGCGTTGTCGAGAATCCTGAACGCGTGAATCGCCCCCGCGCCGAAGACGCCTCCCGAGTCTGGCGTGTTGACCGCGACCATCAGGTCCTGGTCGATCGCCACGTCGTTGGTATTCGGCATCCGAATCGTCGTCACGTGCGTCGGAGGCGGGATCGTCAGGTTGAACGTCGCGCCTCCCAGCAGCTCTCCGGCCAGGTCGCGAATCAGATTCGACAGGGTGAGCGTGTAGCAGGCGCCCAGGCGAAGGAGCCGCCGTGGATTCACGCGGATCACCGTGCCGTTGCCTTCGAGCGCCACCTCGATCTCGACGGGCAGGCCCTCTGGATCGTGGAGCTGCACCGTATCCTCGTTCACGGTCGTCGGGTCGAGCGGCTCCGACACCGGCACTTCGATGTCGCCATCGGAGGAGGCCGGTTGCGACTCCGGCTCGATCGGCACGGGCGGCCCCTGCAGCGGCCCGACGATGAATCCCCCGTCGGCGCTCGCGTCGGCGGCGCGCACGTGGCGCTCGGCGAAGGTTTCGTTGCCCTGCCGATCGCGCGCGTGGGCACGGAAGGTGAGGAGCGCCGGCGCGCCCGGCGTGACCGTGAACGTGCCAGCGGCCGTGAGCTGCACAGCCTCGAACCCGCTTCCCTGATCGAGCTCGAGGCCGACGAACGTGAGGATGTCGTTGTCGCGGGCGGTCACGGTGGCCGTGACCGGATCGCCGGCCCGCGTGAAGCCTTCGACGAGCGACGGTCCGGTGAACGCGATCTCGACGCCGGGCGGCTCGAGGTCTCCGAGGATGAGCGTAAAGCTCGGGGGCAGCACGGCCGGGAGCACGAACGGCTCCACGAGCTCTGCGATGACCGTGTTCGGAGGCGCCGTGGGCTGCACGATCGCGCGCACGTCGCGCCGGATCACCCGCTGGAAGAGCGGATCGCTCACGTCCAGCCGGCTCGAGATCGTCGCGCCGGCCGCGAGCGGGCCGGCAATCGATCCGTCCGCCACCACGAAGACGCCGGCGTCGTTGGCGGTCGCGGCAAACGGCGCCATCGCCTCGTCGCCGGGAAGCGTCTGCACCACGGCATTGGCCACCGTGGGTCCGGTCAGTGAATCGCGGCGCACCTCGCCGGTCAGGAAGGTGAGCGATTCGTTGACGAGGAGCACCGTCAGGAGATCCGGCTCCGTGATGCCGGCGAACGGCGGCGAATCGGTGGAGAGGACGAGCTGGCCGTCGACGGTCTTCACGCTCGCGGACTCGACGATCTCCAGCCGCTCCACGACGCGCCGCGGATTCTGCGCCAAAGGAATGCCGGTGACGGCGTCGAGGTCGGCCAGCGCGCCGCCCATCGCGACGGAGCGCGTCCGCACGACGATGAACCGATCGGCCGGCGTTGCGCCGGGCGGCGCCGGCAGCACGAGGCGCAGCGGCGCGAGGAACCGGGCCGTGTCCGCCTCGACGCGAACGCGATCGATCGCGGTGAAGCGCGCCTGGAACGCGGCCACGACGCCGGGGTCCGAGGCCACGTCGTCCGGCAGTGTGAAGGCATCGGCGACGCGCGACACGCGCAGCTCCGTGGCGCCCGGGAGCGCGCCCGCCGGCACGACGAGCGCGAGGCCGTTC
>JBOGIW010000199.1:0-6308 GCA_050748045.1 Vicinamibacterales bacterium
CGATGAGATGACGGCCCTTGATCTCCATCGTGGCGCTCTCCTCGAGCGGGAACGCCGATCCGATCTCGATCTTGATCGCTTCGGCCGTGCGCTCGCCGATGAGGAGGTTGTACGCCTTCTTGATGTAGTGGATGATGGCCTCGTCCATCTCGTTGCCGGCAACGCGCACCGCCTTGCTGTAGACGATGCCCGCCAGCGAGATGACGGCGATGTCGGTCGTGCCGCCGCCGATGTCCACGATCATGTTGCCGGATGGTTCCGTGATCGGCATGCCGGCGCCGATGGCGGCCGCCATGGCTTCCTCGACGAGGTGCACCTCGCTGGCCTTCGCGCGGTACGCGCTGTCCTTCACCGCGCGCTTCTCCACCTGCGTGATCTCCGACGGCACGCCGATGACGATGCGCGGGCGCACCCACACGTTGCGGTTGTGCGCCTTCTTGATGAAGTACGTGAGCATCTTCTCCGTGACTTCGAAGTCGGCGATGACGCCGTCCTTCATCGGCTTGATGGCGACGATGTTGCCCGGCGTGCGCCCGAGCATCTCCTTGGCGTCCCTGCCCACGGCTTCGACGCGGCCGTTGATCTTGTTGATGGCGACAATCGACGGCTCGTTGACCACAATGCCCTTGCCGCGGGCGTAGACGCACGTATTCGCGGTCCCGAGATCGATCGCGAGGTCGCTCGAGAAGAGGGAGAAGACGGAACCGAGGCCCACGCCGGCCTACGCCCCCTCGTGCGCGACGCGGATGCCGTTCTTGCCGGAATCCTTGACTTTGTACATAGCCATATCCGCAGCCCGTATTAACTCTTCGGCCGATCCGGCGACGTCCGGCAGAGTCGCGACGCCGACCGAGGCGGTCAGCCGCACCGACAACCCATCCGTTTCCAGGAAGGCGTGATCGGCGATCCGCTCGCGAATGCGCACCGCCACCGACACGGCCCCGTCGCGGCCCGTGTCGGGCAGGACGAGCGAAAACTCGTCCCCGCCGAAGCGCGCGACGACGTCGGTCTCGCGCGCGCACCCGCGAATGAGCCCGGCCGCTTCGACGAGCGCCTTGCTGCCCGACAGGTGCCCATGACGGTCGTTCACCTGCTTGAACCCGTCGAGATCGATGAACAGCAGCGACAGCGGCCGGCCGCTGCGCGACGCACGCTTCGTTTCACGGCGGAGCACCTGGTTCAGATAGCGCGAGTTGTAGAGACGCGTCAGGTCGTCGGTGACCGACAGCGATTCCGCCCGCTGCACCGTCAGGGCGTTCTCGAGCGCGATCGCCTGGGGCTCGAGAAGTGTCCGGAGGGCGGCCAGCGTACTCGCCGTCAACGCCGGCATGCTCGAGGACGGCGTCGGATCCCACCCCACCACGGCGCCCACCGTCCGGCCTCGACTGACGAGCGGAAACGCGATCACGCTGCCCGAGCCCTGGCCCCCCACCCGCGAGTCCTTCGACAGGTCGGCGACCAGCAGCTCGCGGCCGTGCTTCATCACCCACGCGGAGGCAACCCTGATCGACGCCCGCGCGCCCGTCGTCAGGCTCTCTTCGGCCAGGATCGACGCCCGCGCGCCCGTCGTCATGGTCTCCTCGGCCAGGACCGCCGGCTGCCCGCCGCAATCCTGCGACACGAGCGCCCAGCAGGGCGCGGGAATCCACTCGGCCCCGCGCTGCACGATCCAGGTGGCGACTTTCTGAGGGTCCAGCGTTGCGTTGGCCCCCCGAATCGTCTCGATGAGCGCCTCCCGGCGTTCGAGTCGCGCGCGCAACGTCCGCAGCGTCTGCTTCAGGCGCGCGGCCAGATCAGAACGGGACGCAGTCCGGCCCATCAACCGTGCCCCCGCGGGCAGAGACCGACCGAGGCGTCGACCGAAGTCGACGGAACGTGGGAGATCAGCACTGCGCTGGTGAATGGCAAGCGGCCTCGGAATGCCGCTAAGTCGTTCTAGACTGAGCAAATAATACCACGGCCGCAGGCGTCCGTGGTACGATGAATGGCTTTTGGCGGCCGGTTCGCGCCGGCCTCGCACAGGAATTCACCTCATGACCATGCTCGACCGGATGCGCCGGCACCGGAACTGGCTCAAATGGAGCCTGGTGCTCTTGATCGTGCCGTTCGCGCTCTACTTCCTGCCAGATTTCCTGGATGACCGCACGTCGGCGGCCACGGCGTCGCCGAAGGAGGTCGTGGCCACCATCGAAGGCCGCGACGTCACGGCCGGCCAGTTCCAGCGCCGCTTCCAGACGCAGATGCAGGCCTACCAGCAGGCGTACGGCGGCAACATGAACGCGCAGCTTTTGCGGCAGCTCGGGATCGAGCAGCAGATCCTCCAGCAGCTGGTGGATGAACAGGCCGCTCTCGCCGAAGCCGAACGCCAGGGCGTGCGGGTGAGCGACGAAGAGCTCGCGGCGCAGATCCTGTCGTTCCCCGCGTTCCAGGAGAATGGCGCGTTCATCGGGGAACGGCGGTACGAGCAGATCCTGCGGAGCCAGCGCCCGCCGCTGACGAAGAGCGAGTTCGAGGAGAGCCTCCGCCAGAGCATGGTGATCGACAAGTTCCGTGCGGCCCTGACCGACTGGATGTCGCTCGCCGACGAGGAACTGCGGCACGAATACCGGATGCGCAACGAGAAGGTGAAGCTCCAGGTGGTGGCGCTCACCGCCGACCGCTTCCGCGACCAGGTCTCGGTCTCGGACGCCGACGTGGCGAGCTACTTCGAGTCGCACACGGCCGAGTACCGCGTCGGCGAGCGGCGCAAGGTGAAGTTCCTGCTGATCGACCAGGAGCAGGTGCGGCAGAAGACCACGGTGACGCCGAACGACGTGGAGACGTACTACAACGACAACATCCAGGAGTTCCAGTCGCCGGAACAGATTCGCGCCAGCCACATCCTGCTCAACACGGAGGGCCACGACGAAGGAGCCGTCCGCAAGCAGGCGGAAGCCCTCCTCGCGCAGGTCAAAGCCGGCGCCGACTTCGCGGACCTGGCCAGGCAGCACTCGCAGGACGAGGCGTCGAAGGGCGCGGGCGGCGATCTCGACTACTTCAGCCGCGGCCGCATGGTGCCGGAGTTCGAGAACGCCGCGTTCGCCATGCAGCCGGGCGAGACGAGCGATCTCGTGAAGACGCAGTACGGCTTCCACATCATCAAGGTTGTCGACAAGAAGCCGGCGTCCACCCGGACGCTCGACGAGGTGCGGGCCCAGGTCACCGACCAGTTGCAGTTCCAGAGGGCGCAGCAGGCCGTGCAGGCGCAGGCGACGACGGCCGGCAGCCAGATCGACGATCCGTCGGACCTCGACCGCGTGGCGCGGGAGCGGGGCTACGCGGTGCAGGAGTCGGGGCTGTTCACGCGCGAGGAGCCGATCCCCGGGCTCGGCGCGGCGCCGCAGGTGGCTCAGCAAGCCTTCACGTTGAAGGACGGCGAGGTGAGCGGCGCGCTGATGTCGGCGCGCGGCCCGGTGTTCATCACCGTCACGGGCCGGCAGGATCCCTACGTGCCGAAGCTCGACGAAGTGCAAGACACGGTGCGCGAGGACGCCATCCGCGCCCGCGCGACGGAGCTGAGCCGGCAGCGCGCGTCGCAGATCGCGGCGACGCTGCGGACCGCACGGGACTTCGGCGCGGCCGCGAAGGCGCAGGAGCTCGAAGCCAAGGACACGGAGCTCGTCGCGCGCGGCGCCGCCCTGCCCGACGTCGGCGTGAGCCCCGAGATCGACAAGGTCGCCTTCGCGCTTCCGGCCGGCGGCGTCAGCGAGCCGATCGCCACCGGAAGCGGTACCGTGATCGTCCGCGTCGTCGAGCGCGACGAAGTGAGCGACGACGAGTACGCGAAGGACCTCGAGACCTTCCGGGCGCAGGTGCTCTCCGAGCGTCAGGGCCGGTTCTTCGCCGCCTGGATGACGAAGGCCAAGCAGCGCATGAACATCGAGGTCCACGAGAGCGTGCTGCGGCGGGTCACCTCTTAGTTCCTGGTTCCTGGTTCCAGGTTCCAGGTTCCGGGTTCGTGTTCCGGGTTCGTGTTCCTGGTTCTCGGTTCTTGGTTCCTGGTTCTGTGTTCTGGGTTCTGGGTTCCCGGTTCCTTTGTTCTGGGTTCTAGTTCTGGGTTGAACCACAACCAGGAACCAAACCTGCGACCGAAACCAGGAACAGGGACTCGGAACCGGAACCCCAGAACCCCAGAACCCCAGAACCCCGAACCCGGAACCGGGAACTGGAACAAGGAACCCGGAACACGAACCAGGAACCCGAACCAGGAACCCGAACCAGGAACCTGGAACCCGGAACCCGGAACAGAGTAGTTATGTGAAGCTGCTCAGGATGCCGAGGAGCTGCTGCGTGAACCTGGCGAGGGCGTCGCGGCCCTGCGGTGTGTCGCTCGCCATCACGCGCACGAGCGCGGCGTCGGCCGGCCGGCCCCGCACGCCATTGACGAGCAGTTGCAGGCGCTGCCGGTACTCGTTGCCCACCACGGCGCCACGATGCTGGAACCAGTAGGCCATCGCAATGCGGCGGCCGGCCCGGGACACGACCAGGTGGCGCACCTCCACCGTGCCGCGATCGAGGGTCACCGGCGCCACGCGTGATTCGATCACCTGCCAGCCGTTGCCCGGCAGACAGTTGAGCGGCGAGTGCATCGCGGCGCCGGCCTGCGGCTGCGCGTAGTACGCAAGGTCCATCTCAATCCGCGATTCGCTCTCCGCGATCCGCGGTCCGCTCTCCGCCTTCCGCGGTCCGCTCTCCGCGAGCCGCGCTCCGCTCTTCGCAATCTGTGAGGCGCGCTCCGCTCTCCGCGAGCCGCTCGCGGCTCTCCGTGGTCCGTAGTAGCGGTGCACGTACTGATCCGCCGCCAGCACCTTCGCGATGGCGGGATCGAGCGGCGGCGCGTCGCGCCCGGTCCACTCGCCGACGAGGAGCGGCAGGGCCGCGGCAAAATCGACCGGCGCGGCCTGGCGGGCGCGCGGGCGCGCATGGGTCCAGGCCGACAACAGCACGAGCATCGCCGCGACGACGATCAGGCGTGAGGTCATATCCCGCCGGTCCCTCCGGTTGACGCGCTCACGTCGAAGGCGATGCCGCGACGCACGCCGCTCATGCCGTTGCCGCTCGCGGCCGCACACACCACGACGCCGCGGCGTATAACGCGACCAGCGCCCCGCACATCACGAGGAAGGCGATGAAGCCGGTCGCGTCGTGCGTCAAACCCCTCGCCGCATCCTCGCCCATCCGGGATGCAAGCAGTCCCGTCACGGCGACGCGCAGGCCATTGCCCGCGATCGCCACGGGCACCGTCGCCGCCGCGAGCACCAGGGACCGCTGCGGGCCCGAGCCGCTCGTGCCCCAGTGGACCGCCACGAGCGCCAGGAGCGTGGCGAGCGAGCGCATCCCGCTGCACGCCTCTGCGACCTCGAGCGTGATGGAGGGCAAGACGATCACGTTGCCGTCGCGCACCACGTCGATCCCCATCAGCCCGAGGAGCCCGCTCGCACACTGCGAGGCGGCGAGCTGCAGCGGCATCGTCAACTCCGTCACAACGGCCGCCGGCATCGGAACGGCACACATGACCAGGACGAGCGGCACCGCCAGCGCGCGCAGGTACGCGGTCCCGCACACGAACCACCACCCAGCCGCGCAGAGCACCACCAGCGACACGCGCAGCAGGAACACGTCGGCCGCGAGCGCGCCGGCGAGGTAGAGTCCCGCCGCGGCCAGGAGCGCCAGCGGGCTCCACGAGGACCGCTCGATGGGAAGCGACCGGAGCCGCGGCCAGCGCTGACGGAACGCGACGACGGCTGCGACCGCGACAAGGGCCCCGTACGCCGCGTTCGGGTCCTCGTACCACTGGCGCACGAGGCCCGCCACGATTGACGCGTAGAGGCTGGCGGCGCCGGCGACGACCGCCGACGCCGCGAGCCAGCACCGCGCGCGCAATGACGACGGCCGGCGAGCCGGAGGAGCCGCGGTGAAGACCGTCACGCGCGAGCCCGCCTTACCGGCGGCGGCGAAGCCGGTACAGACCCGCGAGCCCCGCGCCCATCAACAGCAGCGTCGAGGGTTCCGGCGTCGCGGCCGGCGAGGGGCCGGACCCGTCGCTCCCGCCAATGACGCCGACCGATGGCGCGGTATCGGGCGCGTCGTGGCTCAATGCCAACGGCGTGCGCCCCGCGGCCGGCGTCGCGGCCACAGCCTCCACGGCCACCGGCGACGCGGGCGGCGCTGGGACGGCCGGGGGCGGCGGAACCTCGGCGGGCGGTTTCGGCGCAGGAGGGACCGAGTCGGCACCCTTGACCGCGAGCGGCTGAGCCGCAGTGTTGACC
>JBOGIW010000200.1:0-10073 GCA_050748045.1 Vicinamibacterales bacterium
GCGCCGGTCACATCGAACCGGTCGTTGACGCCGTCGACGAAGTAGGCGCGGTGTCCGAAGATGGATGGAATCTGGAGCTGGCGGTCCACGGGGCTCGACGGCCGGTAGCGCGTGTCGTTGGTCGCAATGACGGCACGCCCGGCGGGAACATGGCTCAAGGCTTCCGCGATGGCCGCGTTGCTGGCGTATTCGTACCCGACCTGCGGCGCGCGCGTGAGCGCGAGGACCGCGCTCGCATCGGTGACGGCGAAGTAGCCCATGTAGGCCGTGAAGAGCGCCACGAGCGCGCCCCGGCGCCTGCCGTCCACCCGCGCGGCTGCCGCCGCGACGGCAAGCGCCCCCGACAGCACGAGGTATGGCACCAGCGTGAACGTCGTGTCGATGCTCGACCGGATCGACTCGTCGTCCAGGCCGCCTCGGGTGTACTTGACGATATTGATGAGGACGAGCGGCGCGGTCACAAGGGCCAGCCACTCGGGCCAGTGTCGCGGCACGCGTTCCCGGCCGGCGACGAGCAGCGTCATGGCGGCGAAGACGAGCCAGTGAAGATTGGCCGCGTACTCGAGGGCGGTGATGCGAAGGCCTCGCATGACCAGGGGCAGCGAGGGCTCGCCGAGCGCGCCGCGGATCTTGTGCGCGATTGGTGCAAGAAAGTCCTGCAGGTGCGAGAGCGGCGAGAGGACCAGGTTGCCCGACGTGTCTCCGGACCCCATTCCGAGGATCCTGACGATCGCGAGGGCCGAGGCGAGCACGGCCAGGCCCGGGACGAGGGGCGCGATCGAACGCCCGCGCAGCGCTCGCACCAGCGAGCAGGCGCCGAACCCCGCGCCGAGCCCGAGGAAGAAGGACATCTTGAACACCGGGAGCAGGGCGAGCGAGACAAGCATCGCGAAGCGCACGGCCGGCGAGCGATCGCCCGCCGCCCACGCGGCGACGACGAGCGCGCTGACGTAGCCGAAGTGCGTCAGCACGTGATCGATGTCGAAGAGGTTTCGGGCACCTGCCATGCCGGACGAGCCGCCCGCCAGCAGGCTCCACGCCGAGGAGACTTCGGCGGGATCGATCGGGAAACGCGACACCAGCGCCAGCGTGCCGACGGTGACCCACACCGGCAGGCCGGGGTGCAGCGCCTTGGCGAGACGCCAGGCGGCGGCGATCGCCGCCAGCTTGTACACCGGAAACACCAGCCCGAAGTAGGCGCTGTGCGGCGCGATGCCCGATACCGCCGACAGCATCGCCGCCGTTGCCTGCCCGCCGTACTGATAAACACGCCGCTCCCCGAACACACCGAGCGACATGACCGGGTAGGTGTGGTCGCGGAGCATGCTCCAGACGTGACTCAGGTGATACGGATTGTCGTCGTTGAAGAAGACCGCCGGGTACTCGCCGCGCCCCATGAGCACCGCGTAGACCAGGATGGGCGCCGCGCCGATGACCGAAAGCGCGGCGGCGGCGACGGCGTTTCGTGTGGAGGGCGGGGCAACATCGATCGGCGTGCCGCGATCCTTGTGTCGAGCCCGTCGCAGCCGGATCAGTCGAACCAGGGCGGCCGTCCAGAGCGCCGCACCGTAGCCCAGCGCCGCGCCGAGCGGGTGGACGCCGAGCGCCGCGCCGGCGAGCGCCACGAGACCGGCGAGCGAGACGCCGATCGCGGCGGCCATCACCGCGACCGGATAATCACGGAGGTCGCGCTCGTCGCCGGCGACGGCAATCAGCGGCCACGATGACGCCAGGACGAACGCGCACGCGGCGGCGGCCACGCCCGCCTGTTGTTGCAGGCCCACGACCAGGTACGCGAACAGCAATGCCGCCAGCGGGATCGGCGGACATCGAGCGACAGAGGCGACGGCCTCGGGCAGTTTCGGCATCGGCAGTGCGGGCTGTTGCCGAGCATTATGAACCAGCGCCGCCGGTATACTGGCACTGGTCTCAGGCCGGAGGTCCGTTCGATGCTCGCCGACGCGATCTACGTTCCGCAATCCCGTACGATCAGCGCGGCCGGCGTGCCGGCCATCACCGCATACCGTGCGACGCTCGGCTTCGCGCTCGCCGCATTCTTCGTAGTCTCGGCCACGGCACAGACCGGGCCCGTGCCGTCGGAGCTCCAGGTCGGATACAGTCCGCTCGCGCGCCACGCGACGGTGAAGGCCATGGCCGCCAGCGGGATCGCCTGCGCGATCGTGCGCTGGCTCGGCGCAGGCGCGGCGCTGGCGTTTGCGCTCGGCTTCAAACCCCGGCTCATGTGGGCGGCAACGGTGCTGTGCGTGGCCGCGACCTCGCTCGTCGTGCTCCAGGCCCGCGGCGTACACGATATGGGGCTGCCGCTGACGGTCTTCGCCGGACTCCTCGTCGTGCCATGGCCTGCTCGCGGCGATCGGCCGTACGCGAAGCTGCCGGCGGGCCTGTGGTTCGCGCTCTGGTGGCCCGGGCTGGCGATCGGCCTCGCGTTCGCCTCCGCCGGCCTGACGAAGCTGAGAGTCAGCGGGGTGGAGTGGATCACCAGTGGCGCCGTGCGGTATCACTTCGTCGAGGACGGGCTCGGCGCCTTCACCCCGTGGGGAGGGACGATCGCGAGCGTCGAGTGGCTGGCCATGGCGTTCTCGCTCGGCGCCGTCGCGATCGAGATTGGATTCGTGTTGAACGTCTTCGCGCGCTCTCCCCGCGTCCGCCTGGCGTACGGCGCGGCCGGCGCCGCGCTCCTCGCCGGCTTCGCCGCGTTCCAGGGCGTGGTGTGGCCGCTCTGGTGGGTCGGGCTTCTCGCCTTCCTGCCGTACCAGCTCTTCGACCGCCGCACCGAGCCGTGGAGGATCGTCCCCGCCTTCACGCGAAGCCAGCGTGCCGTCGTCGCCACGTTCCTGCTGGCGCAGACAACGGCGTCGCTCAAGGCGTTCGAGCTGGAGCCGGTGATCTCGTACTATCCGATGTACGCGAGCACCTTCGCATCGCCGGAGGTGTTCGAACGCCACCTGCACCCGAACCGGATGACGCGGTTCCGGTTCCTGAGCGCCGGCGTCGACGTCACGAGGCGTGTCGCATCCGTGCCTGGCGCCAGGGGAGTGGTGCTGGCGGAGCTCCTTGCCGAGAACGCGGACGGATGCCATGAGCGCCAGGCGCGCCTGCAGGCGATGGCCACCGAATACGCGCGCCGCTTCGGCGAGCCGCTCGGCGACCTGACCGTGCGGCGCGATCGGTATCGCTTCGACTGGGCGGCCGGTCGTTTCGTGCAGGTGGGCGAGCTCGCCGAGCGGAGGATTCCCGTTCAGGCGTCGTGTGGGTCGTTCTGATGTCCCTGCCGCGCATTGCGCTCACCGCCGGCGACCCCGCGGGCATCGGGCCCGAGATCGTCCGGAAGGCGATCGCAGACGGCCGCGTGCAGCAGGCGTGCGTCCCGATCGTCTACGGGCCCGACGACCTGTCGTGTTACGCGCCCGGCCGTGTCTCCGCCGACGCCGGCCGGGCCGCCTACGACGCCATCGTCAGGGCCGTCGACGATGCGAAGGCTGGCCGCGTCGAGGCGATCGCGACCGCCCCGGTGAACAAGGTGACATTCGCGCGCGCCGGTCTGCCGTGGAAAGGCCACACGGATCTCCTGGCGCACCTCTGCGGCGATTGCGATGTCGCGATGCTCTTCTGGTCCGACGTGCTGCGCGTCGTCCTGGCGACCGTGCACGTGCCGCTCGCCGATGTGCCACGGACGCTGACCCGCGAGGTGCTGGAACGGACGATTCGGTTGACGGCTCGAGAGCTGCCCGCGTTCGGGATCGCGCGGCCGCGCCTCGCCGTGGCGGGGCTCAATCCCCATGCCGGTGAAGGCGGTGTCATCGGCGACGAGGAAGCGCGCGTGCTGTCGCCGGCGATCGACGCCATGCGGCGCTCGGGGATCGACGTGGCCGGACCGTTTCCGGGAGACACCGTCTTTGTGCGGGCGATGCGCGGCGACTTCGACTGCGTCGTCGCCTGCTATCACGACCAGGGGCTCATTCCGATCAAGATGGCCGCGTTCGGGCGCGCGGTCAACGTGACGCTCGGCCTGCCGATCGTGCGCACGTCCGTGGACCACGGCACGGCGTTCGACATCGCGGGACGGGGCGTCGCCGATCCGTCGAGCATGATCGAGGCGGTGCTCCTGGCCGCCCGGCTCGCCGGCGGCCGGCGCGCGAAAGGCGCCGGCGGGTAATCGACGCGGAACGCGTGGGCTGGAGCGCTTCGAAGCGCCGGCCGCGCGAGCGGGATCGCGCGGCCGGGACATCGGCTATCGGACCTGGAACGTGAGCGGCACGCTCCAGGGACCCTCGGTACCGTTGCGCGGCTGCACCCACCAGGTCGCGGTGCCGGCGAGGGTGACGCCTGGCGTGGCCCTGCAGGGTCCGCTATGGGCGCAGTTGGCCTGCGCGGCCGAGAGGTTCCACTGCACGCGTCCGTTGCCGTTGGAGTCGTTCACCCACAGCAGGTAGTTCGTCGCGCTCGGCACGGCCGTCCACGAGAACGTCGGCCGGGACGAGCCCGTGCCGCTCGGCGAGAGAAGCGTCGGCGCGGTGAGGCTCGACGTGCCGGCGATCGTGAAGCTGAGCGGGTTGCTCCAGGGACTCTCACCCACGGCATTGCGCGACGCCACCCACCACTGGCCCGACCCCGTCAGCGCCACACCCGGGTTGACTGAGCACGTCCCCGCGCCGCCGCCGCAGTTGACTTGCGACGCCGCGTACAACGCCTGGACGCGGCCGTTGCCGCGGCCGTCGTTCACCCAGAGCTGATAGTGGGTCGCGTTCGACACGGCGTTCCACACGAAGCTCGGCGTGTAGGTGGATTGCGATCCGCTCGGGCTGACGAGCACCGGCGCGGCCGGCGCCGATCCGCCGCCGGCATCGTAGGTGAGCGTCAGCGACGCCTGCCGGGTGTTGCTCGCGGCGTCCCGCGCGGTGACCGTGATGACGTTGGTGCCTGCCTGCAGCGTCACGCCTGTCGCGGACCAGGAGGTCGTGCCGCTGGCCGTGCCGCTGCCGCCGCGGTCGTTCGACCAGGCCACCTGTGTCACGCCGACGTTGTCGCTGGCGGTTCCGCTGACCGCGATGGCCGGGTTGCTGGCCATGGCCCCGTCCGCCGGGCTGGTGATCACGAGCGACGGCACCGTCGTGTCGGAGCCGCTGCCGACCGTGAAGCTGAGCGGGGTGCTCCAGGGGCTCTGCCCGGCGCTGTTGCGCGCGAGCACCCACCACTGGACGTTGCCCGTGAGGGCCACGCCCGGCGCGATCGCGCAGGTGCCGCTGCCGCTGCCGCAGCCGGTCTGCGTCGCCGTATAGATCGTGTTGATGCGCCCGTTGGCGGCGGCATCGTTCACCCAGAGCTGATAGCCCGTGGCGCCGGCCGACGCGTTCCAGATGAAGGTCGGCGTCGCGGTGGACGACGAGCCGCTCGGGCTGATGAGCACCGGCGGCGCCGGTACCGTACTGGTGCCGTAGGTGATGGTGACCGACGCGCTCCGGGTGTTGTTCGCCGCGTCGCGCGCCGTCACGGTGATCACGTTCTGGCCGGACTGCAGGCCGATGCTCATCGACCAGGAGGTCGTGCCGCCCGCCGTGCCGCTGCCGCCGCGGTTGTTCGACCAGGTCACCTGCGTCACGCCGACGTTGTCGCTCGCCGTTCCGCCGAGTGACGCGGCCGGGACCGTCACCGTGACCGGCCCGGACGGCGTGGTGATCGCGATCGTCGGAGGCGTCGTGTCCGGTGCGTTGTAGGTGATGGTGACGGAGGCGCTCCGGGTATTACTCGCCGCGTCACGCGCCGTGACGGTGAGCACGTTCTGGCCCGACTGCAGGGCGACCCCTGAAACCGACCACGACGTCGTGCCGCTGGCCGTGCCGCCGCCGCCGCGGTTGTTCGACCAGGTCACCTGCGTCACGCCGACGTTGTCGCTCGCCGTGCCGGACATCGCTATCGTGCCCGTCGTCAGCGTGACGTTGCCGGGCGAGGTAATCGTCACGCTCGGCGCCGTCGTGTCGGACGACGATCCGATCGTGAAGGTGAGCGGAGTGCTCCAGGGGCTCTCGCCGAACGAGTTGCGCGAGGCCACCCACCACTGGACCGTACCAGTAAGGTCCACGGTGGCCCCGAACGAGCAGGTGCCCATCCCGCTGGCGCAATTGACTTGCGCCGTCGAGAAGACCCCGGTGATGCGGCCGTTGCTCGTGCTGTCGTTGACCCAGAGTTGATAGTGCGTGGCGGCCGGCTCCGCGTTCCACACGAACGTGGGCCGGTTCGTCGACGACGTGCCGCTCGGGCTGACGAGCACCGGCGGTGCCGGCCGGGCCCCGGCGTTGTAGGTCACCGTGACCGACGCGCTCCGGGTGTTGTTCGCCGCATCGCGCGCCGTGACGGTGATCACGTTCTGGCCGGACTGCAAACCGACGCTCATCGACCAGGAGGTCGTGCCGCTGGCCGTGCCGCTGCCGCCGCGGTCGTTCGACCAGGTCACCTGCGTCACGCCGACGTTGTCGCTCGCCGTTCCGCCGAGCGACGCGGCCGCAACCGTCACGGTGACCGGCCCGGACGGCGTGGTGATGGCGATGTTCGGCGGCGTCGTGTCGGACGCGTTGTAGGTCACGGTCACCGACGCGCTCCGCGTGTTGTTAGCCGCGTCGCGCGCCGTCACCGTGAGAATGTTCTGGCCTGACTGCAGCGCGACGCTCCCCACCGTCCACGACGTCGTGCCCGACGCCGTGCCGCCGCCGCCGCGGTTGTTCGACCAGGTCACCTGCGTCACGCCGACGTTGTCGCTCGCCGTGCCGGACATCGCGATCGTGCCGGTCGTTACCGTGATGCTGCCGGGCGACGCGATCGAGATGTTCGGCTGCGTCGTGTCCGGCGCGTTGTAGGTGACGGTCACCGACGCCGACCGCGTATTGCCCGCCGCGTCGCGCGCCGTCACGGTAATCACGTTGGTGCCCGACTGCAGCGGGACGCTGGCCACCGACCAGGACGTGGTCCCGCTGGCCGTGCCGCTGCCGCCACGGTTGTTGGCCCACGTGACCTGCGTGACGCCGACGTTGTCGCTTGCCGTCCCCGAGACCGCGATGCTGCCGGTCGTCACGGTCACAGTGCCGGGCGAGCTGATGGTGACGCTGGGCGCCGTGGTATCGGATGACGAGCCGACCGTAAAGCTCAGGGGGCTGCTCCAGGGACTCGTGCCCGACGCATTCCGCGACAGGACCCACCACTGGACGCTGCCGGTGAGGGTCGTGCCGGGCGCGATGGCGCAAGTGCCGGTGCCGCTGCCGCAGCCGGTCTGCGATGCCGAGTAGATGATGTTGATGCGCCCGTTGCCGGAGCCGTCGTTGACCCAGAGCTGGTAGCCTGTCGCCCCCGCGACCGCGTTCCAGGTGAACGTCGGCGTTGCCGTCGACGAGGTGCCGCTCGGGCTGATGAGGACCGGTGCCACCGGCAGCGTCAGGTTGTAAGTCACCGTGACCGACGCGCTCCGGGTGTTGTTCGCCGCATCGCGCGCCGTCACCGTGATGATGTTCTGACCCGACTGCAGGGCGACGCTCGCCACCGACCAGGAGGCCGTGCCGGCCGCCGTGCCGCTGCCGCCGCGGTCGTTCGACCAGGTCACCTGCGTCACGCCGACGTTGTCGCTCGCCGTGCCGGTGACGGCGACGCTGCCGGTCGTCATCGTGACGTTGCCGGGTGACGTGATCGACATGTTTGGCGCCGTCGTGTCGGGCGCGTTGTAGGTCACCGTGACCGACGCGCTCCGCGTGTTGTTGGACGCGTCCCTCGCCGTGACGGTGAGGACGTTCTGGCCCGATTGCAGGGCGACCCCTGAAACCGACCACGACGTCGTGCCCGATGCGGTGCCGCCGCCGCCGCGGTTGTTCGACCAGGTCACCTGCGTCACGCCGACGTTGTCGCTCCCCGTGCCGGACATCGGGATCGTGCCGGTCGTCACCGTGATGTTGCCGGGCGACGCGATCGAGATGTTCGGGGACGTCGTGTCCGGTGCGTTGTAGGTGACGGTCACCGAGGCGGAGCGCGTATTGCCCGCCGCATCCCGCGCCGTCACCGTGATCGTGTTGGTGCCCGACTGCAGCGGGACGCCGGCCACGGACCATGACGTAGTCCCGCTCGCCGTGCCGCTGCCACCGCGGTTGTTGGTCCAGCTCACCTGGGTGACGCCGACGTTGTCGCTCGCCGTGCCCGACACCGCGATCGTACCGGTCGTCACGGTCACGGCCCCGGCCGGCGACCCGATCGTGAGGCTCGGCGCCGTCGTGTCGGATGCCGATCCGATCGTGAACGTGAGCGGAGCGCTCCAGGGGGTCTCGCCGGTGGAATTGCGCGCGGCGACCCACCAGATGACCGTGCCCGTGAGGGTCACGGAAGCCGCGATCGAACAGGTGCCCACGCCGCTGGCGCAATTGACCTGCGCCCTCGTGTAAAGCGAGGTGATGCGCCCGTTGCCCGCGCTGTCGTTGACCCAGAGTTGATAGTGCGTGGCGGCCGGTTGCGCGTTCCACACGAACGTGGGCCGGTTCGTCGAGGACGTTCCACTCGGGCTGACGAGCACGGGGGTCGTGAGCGGCGGAATCTCGTACGTCACGGTGACCGTGGCCTGCGAGGTGTTGTTGCCGCTGTCACGGGCCGTCACGGTGATCACGTTGGTGCCGGACTGCAGCGGGACGCTCGCGACCGACCACGAGGTCGTGCCAGTGGCCGTGCCGCTGCCGCCGCGGTTGTTCGACCACGTCACCGGCATGACGTCGACGTTGTCGATGGCGGTCCCCGCCAGGGAGATCGCGGGCGTGTCAACGGTGACCGCTCCGGCCGGCGAGGTAATCGTCAGCGTGGGCGGCGTGTTGTCCCCGCCGAGCACGGCGCTCGCCTCATTTGAATAGGGGCTCTCTTCGCCGCCCGAGTTGAATGCCGTGACGACAAAGTAGTACCGCGTGGCGGGCGCGGGATTGACGAACGAGAAGGTCGTGGCGGTCGGACCGACTTCGAACGACTGCGAATAGCTTCCAGAGGCGAGGCCGACGTACACCCGATAGCCGGCGAGGTCAGTCTCGGTGCTGGCGTCCCACGCCAGGTCGATCGACTGAGCCGCGGCCGGAGCTGCCGGGCCGATGACGACGATCGCCACGACCGCGGCACAGGTCAGCCCCGATCCTCTCCAACGCTTCCACCACTCCACCCACGCTCGCATGCAGGTCGCTCCGAGAACAGGCGGTCGCGTCGGCAGGAGCTCGACGGCGCACGCGCACCTCGGCCGTTTTGGGTAGCAACGGATCTGCCAGGCTCAGCAGAAAGTCCTAAGTGCCTGTTTGCAGTTATTTATGTGCTTTTGTCGATGGCAGAGCCGTAGTTGCGGCACACAGGAGCAGTCGACCTCGGACGTAATTGTAACTTTGGGTAGGTAGAAATTACCTAGTGCCGATTCACCGCATCCGCCGTGATCGACCGGCCTATACCGCCGAGGATGGCAGCGTTGGCACGCATCGCCTTGGATCGGCACGGGGGATGGTCTGATTCTGATTGCCCTTGCCGCACCCGACGTCGAGCACACGTCTCGGCGGCTTGGCGCTCCGGCCAGGACATGGCGAGGCAGGAACGGCTCTATGGCGACCTTCGAGGCGCCCGTCGTGGGGAGCCCCCGAGGTGCTGGCCAGGCAGCCGGTGTTCATGTGGCAACCGAGCCCTCCCGAAGGTCATTCGCACGAAGACGATTCCACGCGGTGCGAAACGGAACCTTTTCGCTCATGAGGAAGATGACGGGGCAACGTCGCTTCGCATGCGTCAGCGCACGTCGCGGCGCGAAGCGGTCTGCGGTGATTGGGCAAGCGGTCGCGGCGACGGCCAGGAAGCAGTCACTCGTTCGGATCCGCCCTTCCTTTCGTTTCCTTCTACGAGTCCCATTTTCCCTGTACGAGTCCCCCGGTCAGTTCCCTGTGGCAGTCCCTGGTCGGCTCGCGGTCTAAGGACCCTGATCGGAATAAGGTGGTCAGCTTGGGCGTCGAGGCGCCCGCCCGGCAAGGCGCGAGGAGCGCGCATACCGGGAGCATGTAAGCGACGAGCAACGC
>JBOGIW010000201.1:0-6803 GCA_050748045.1 Vicinamibacterales bacterium
CGGTACCCGACATCTTTGTCCCCGACCCGACAGGATTCCCGAAACCCCACGCGCCCATTTCGACCGTACATCTTTACGACGACGGACATCGCTCGGCTGCTCGCCGCCGCCGATCACCTCGTCGCCACATCGCGTTCACCGCTGCGCCGGGAGACCTTCCGACTGGCGATCGTGCTGCTCTACACGAGCGGCCTCCGTCGCGGGGAACTCGTCCGCCTGACCGTCGGCGACTACGACCCGACTGAGCAGACGCTCCTAGTTCGCGTGTCCAAGTTCCACAAGTCGCGTCGGCTGCCGTTGTCGCGCGACGCACAGGGCGAGCTGGAGGCGTTTCTACGGACGCGGCGACAGCGTGGCTTCCCGATGGCGCCCGACAGTGCGCTGATTTGGAATCGATCTCGGCGAGGAGGTCGCCCGTATACGGGTGAAGCGCTGCGATGCGAGATCGACGCGCTTTTCCGCGCGGCGGCGATTCGCACGCCGACCGGCGCACGGCCACGGATCCACGACATACGCCACACGTTCGCCGTGCATGCGTTGCTCCGGTGGTATCACCGCGGCGTCGAGCCCCAAGCGAAGCTCCCCTTCCTCTCGACGTACATGGGTCACGTGTCACCGGTGTCCACCGCGTACTACCTGCCGTTTGTGTCCGCCCTGGCGCAAGCGGCCAGCCTGCGATTCCTTCGCACCTGCGGCGCGCTTGTGACCGGCTCACCCGCAGGAGAGCAGCCATGACCGCCACCAAGCTCACGACGCTCGCGTGCGCGCTCCGGCGGTTCTTTGCCGAGCACCTTCCCCAGGTCCGCGGCGCCAGTCCCCACACCGTCCGCAGTTATCGAGACAGCCTCGCTCTCCTGCTGCGGTTCGCTGCCGCACAGGCCGGTCGGTCGGTGGCCCAGTTGGATCTCGATGCCCTGACGCCCGACGTCATCGTCGCCTTTCTGCACGACCGTGAGCAGGCACGGCGCAACCGGGCCTCGACCCGGAATGTCCGTTTGGCCGCCATTCATGCCTTCTTCCGGTTTGTGGCCAGCGTACATCCCGAGCATCTCGAGCAGTGTCAGCGCATCCTCGCGATTCCCTTCAAGCGCAGCGCCGCACGAGTCGTCGAATATTTCGAGTACCCCGAGATCCAAGCCGCACTGCTGACGATCAATCGGACGACGCGCGACGGGCGCCGCGACTACGCGTTGCTCGCCACGATGTTTAATACCGGCGCCCGCGTCCAGGAGATCCTCGACGTTCGCCCCTGCGATGTGCAGCTGGTCTCGCCGGCCCACATCCGGCTCGTCGGAAAAGGGCGAAAAGAGCGGCTCTGTCCGTTATAGCCGCAGACTGCGCACCTGCTCCGCGCGTACATCAGCGAGCGCGGGCTGATGCCGGCCTCGACGCAGCCACTCTTCGTCAATCACCGCGGCGCGCCCCTGACCCGATTCGGCGTGCGGTACCTCCTCGCCAAGTACTGCGACCGTGCCCGCACAACGTGTCCGAGTCTTGCCGGCAAGCGGCTTCACCCACACAGCCTGCGCCACAGCGCCGCGGTCCATCTCTTGAAGGCGGGGGTTGATCTCGTGACCATCAGTCACTGGCTCGGTCACGCCAGTCCGAATACCACGCACCGGTACGCGGCGATCGATTTGGAGACCAAGCGGGCCGCGCTCACGAAAGCCAAACCCACCGACGGGGACGGGACGGTCGCGGCGTGGCGATCGGATGCGACGATTCTCGAATGGCTCGCAGCATTGTGAGGGTCATGAGTAATGTGGAGTCAGGATCGGGATCGCAGTCCGCGTCTGGCTGGTGACAGCCGCTTCACTCCACATTACTGCGGGCGTGGCATTAGTCGACAATGAGCACGTCGACGCGGAGGAGCCGCTGCTGCAGGCGCGTCAGCTCGCGGGTATCGCGGGCTTCGAGCAGCTGCCGCACGAGATCGGCGGCGCGGGTGAAGAGCACGCGGCGTTTCTGTTTCGTCGCTTCGACGCCGAGCGCGATCGCCAAGTGCGTCTTGCCGGTCCCGATCGGGCCGGCGAAGATCAGATTCTCGGGCGCCGTCACCCACTCGCCGCGGGCGAGGGTGTGCACTTGGGTCGCGCTCACGCCCTCCGCGGCGGTGAAATCAAAGGTGTCGAGCGTCTTGACCTCGGGGAAGCGGGCTTCGTGGAGCCGCTGCCGGATCACCGATTCGTGGCGGGAGGCTTGCTCGGCGCTCAAGACCTCGTGCAGATAGTCTTCGTGCGGCCAGTGGGTGTCGCGTGCTTGTCGGGCCAGGCCTTCAAACGTGCGCGCGATGCCGGGTAGCTTGAGGGCGCGCGTCTGCGCCACGACGAGGTCGCGAATCAGCGCCGCGCTCATACCGCGACCTCCACGAGCCACGCGTCGTAGTCGGCCGCACAGCCGCTCCCCACGTCGATGGCGTGGAGGGGTGCCGGCACGGCGTCCGGCTCGAGGCGGGCGATCGAGGCCCGTGCCGCCGGGAGCGCGAGCAGCAGCGGGGTCCCCGTCGCAAGCGCGGCGGTCAGGGCCGGCACGACGACGGCGGCGCCCTGGGTGTCGAGCTGGCCGAGGACCTTGGCGAAGAGCCGGGCCGCGTCGCGCGGCCCGTGCGCCCCGTGCAGCTGATCCCAGATGGCGGGAAACGGGGCGCCCAGATCCCGGAGGAGATCCGGCAGCACCTGGCGCACCGCCTGGGGCTTGCGGGCGAGCTCCGTCAGGTAATGCCGGTAGTCCACAGACCGCTCCCCAAACCGCTTGCGCGGATGCTGTACGTGGGTGCCGTCGCGGCCGACGATCGTCACCGTGCTGGGGCCGATGCGCACCACGAGGTCGAGGCCCGCCCAGCGCGTCCACACCGAGTACACCGCGCCCTCGAGCCGCACCAGCGCGCGCGGCGTGACGGTGGCGAGCGTCGTCGCCTCCGGCGCAAACGGGATCGGGGCCAGCCGAAACAGGCGCTGCTCCTCGGTGAAGCGCGCCCCGATGGTCTGCCCGGCCGCATCGCGCGTGGTCTCAAGTCGTGCATCCATGCGGGCCAGCAGGGCGTCATTGATCCCCACCAGCGTCGGCCCGCTCGGAATCGGGACCAGCGCTTGCTGCCGCACGGCTTTGCCCCGGGACTCGACGCCGCCCTTATCGTGACCCTCGCCGGGCCGACAGAAACACGCTTCGAGCAGATAGTGCGAGGCCAGCGCCGTGAACCGCGGCGTCAACGTCCGCGCGCCGCCGACCAGGATCCGCACGACGGCGGCCCGCAGATTGTCATACGCCACACGCGCAGGCACGCCCTCGAAGTGCGCGAAGGCGCGGACGTGCCCGTCGAGAAAGCTGATTTGATCCTGCCGCTCATAAATCCACGCGAAGTCGCGGCCCGAGTACATCAGCCGCATCAGTACATCAGCCGCATCAGTCACTATGGACGCACTGAGTCGAACGACTATGCGCGTCCGTAACAAAAGAAAAAGACCGACCTCCGTTTCGCAAGGCGCGGATTACGCTGTGCGGGAAGACGCCGCAGCGCAGAGCCGCATGCGAAAGGAGAGTCGGTCCATGGCTACCGTACGATTTGTCGGTCTTGATGTCCACGCCGAAACCATCGTTGTCGCCGTTGCGGAATCCACTGGTGAAGTCCGCACGCTCGGCACCGTGCCGAATCGCCCGGAGGCGGTGCGCCGCCTGGTGCGCAAGCTGGGATCGCCGGATCAGCTGCGCGTCTGCTACGAAGCCGGCCCGACCGGCTATGTGCTGTACTGGCAACTGATTGGCCTCGGCGTGCACTGCGACGTCGTGGCGCCCTCGCTGGTACCGACGAGGGCCGGTGATCGAGTCAAGACTGATCGACGGGATGCCGAGAAACTGGCGCGCGCCTACCGAGCGGGCGACCTGACCCCCGTGTGGGTGCCGAACGCCGAGCACGAAGCGCTGCGGGATCTGGTACGCGCGCGGGAGGCGGCGAAGAAGGACCAACTCCGCGCCCGCCATCGGCTGGGCAAATTCCTTCTGAGACACGGCCGTCGCCGACCGGCACACCTGAAGATGGCGTGGACAGCCGGACACATCGATTGGATTCGCGCGGACCGTTTCGAATCCACGGCGCACCAGATCGTGCTGGCGGACTACCTGCACGAAGTCGAGCGCGTCGCCGCCCGCATCACGCATCTGAATAAGGCCATCCTCGAGGCCATCCGCACCGCCCCGCCACAGATGCGCGCGGTCATTGAGGCGCTGCAGGCGCTGCGTGGCGTCGCGGCGGTGGCGGCGGCGACCATCGTGGCGGAAGTCGGCCAGATCTCTCGCTTTGAAAATCCCCGGCAACTCATGGGCTACTCGGGGCTCGTGCCCAGTGAGTACACGACCGGCTCGCGGCGACGCCTGGGGGCGATCACGAAGACCGGCAACGCGCATCTGCGGCGCGTGATCATCGAGGCCGCTTGGGCCTATCGCTTCGGTCCGGCCGTCCGCGGCCCACTGCGTGAGCGCCAAGCCGGTCTCGACCCCGTCATCATGGAGATCGCGTGGCGCGCGCAGAAGCGTTTGCACGATCGGTATCGCACGCTCGCGGCCAAGGGGAAGAACAACAACCAGGTGATTACGGCGGTCGGCCGCGAACTCCTCGGCTTCATCTGGGATATTGCCCGAACAGTCGAGCGGCAGGTGCCCATCGCCGCGACGGCGTAAAATCGACGGCGGCGTGAGGACGGCAGTCGGAGTGGCGGCGAAACGGAGAATCCTCATTTGTTTTATGCGGCGAGGCGATCGACGTCCTCGACCCGCGTCCTCAGTCCGAGGCAGCTCCCGACGGATCATGACCATGCGGTATCCAACCCGCGCATATCAGAGTGATCAATCGTCGCGTTTAGTCACTTCGACTGCCGTCCTCACGCCCATCAACCAGGAGTAACCAGGAAGAGGAAGAGAGAAGAACAACAACCATCGCTGCATCGCACGACGATGCTGGCTTGACACGTGCGTCCATATCAGAAAGAGCCACGCCTTGCGGCGCGTGCCATCGACGTCGACGAGGACCTCGAAGAAGTCGACCTCCGCGAGATCGCCGGGCCGATACGTCAGCGGGATAAACACCTCGCGACGCTGGCGCTTCCACTCGGCCACCGCGGCTTTGACCAGCGTGACGCCGACCCGGTGGCCCTCGGTGACCAGCAGCTCGTGGAGCCGCGTCGCGGTGAGCCGCTGCTTGCCGCCCGTCCACTGGCCCGATTCGGCGAGCATCGTCTCCACCCGCGCCCGCACGGTCTCCCAGACCGGCCGGAGGCGCGGCTGCGCCTCTTTACGAATGGGCACGGCTTCGGTGAGGTATTTCCGGACGGTCCGGCGGGAGATCCCCAGCTCCGTCGCGACCTGCCGCGCAGAGCGGCCTTCCACCAGGACTTTATGACGAATGACGTGTACGTGGTCCACCCTGAGCATCCCTTCCAGCGAACCCGAAGCGCGACGCTTCGGCAACCCGCTATCAGGCCCTCAGGTGGATCACTTTCCGAGCGGCGAATGGATCACTTTCCGGGCGGCGCGCCCAGTTCTGGTCGAATGCGGCGGCTTCGCTGTCGCATCCCTGAACGCGCCTTGGCCGCGGCCACCGACATCCATGATCCCCGATATCCTATTACCTGCATACGCGATCCAGATGATCCAGCGCCACTCGGCATGAGTCGGGGCCTGTTCGTGGCAAAGGGACAGCGCTTCGTTCCGGCGCTGGGATTCCACCGTATTCGCACGGCGGAGGATCGGGCGAAAGGGCCAGGCGTGATGCTCAGGGTCCGGTTCGGTTCGTCACAGCCGGCGCGACCCTTTGCGATCGGCCAGTTTTGCCATTTTGGCCTCGGGCTGTTTGCGCCGGTGGTCCCTAAAGGTGACCCTGCAACTGGCCGCTGCTGACCACCTCGCGCTCGTCACCGCGCGCAGCCGGCATCCCCCAACCTATTGATGCAGATGCGTTACTGCCATCCTGAACGAAGCGCGGCCGAGAGGCTCGCCTGCTACCCGGAGCGAGGCTTGGCCGACGACCTCTGAGGCCTGGACGCCGCGGGCGGCGACGATGTGGCTCCCTTCCAGTCCTCGACCTTCAGGCCCGGCACGCGTTGGAACTCCGTGGTGTTGTGGGTGACGAGTGTCAGCTTGCGGGCCCTGGCCTGGCCGGCAATCAGCACATCGTAGGGGCCAATTGGCGTCCCCTTCGATGCGAGATGCGCACGAACCTCGCCAGCCTGCCGCGCGTCCTCCTGGTCGAACTCCAGCACCGGAAACTGGAGTGCATCCACGCGCGCGACGTTCTTCTCGACCCGCTGACTCTTGAACGCGCCGTAGTACAGCTCGTGGATGACGACCGCAGACATCCCGACGTCCCGCGGCGCATACCGACGAATGCGGCGCGCAATCGGCGACGTCGTGTCGTTGAGCAGGGCGATGACCGCGTTCGCGTCGAGGAGATACCGCATCAGCGGAACACCGTGCCCAGCTCAGGCCGCTCCATCGATTCCGGCTGCTCGCCCACGGCGGACACGAAGTCGTCATCGAGCTCACCCGCGAGAGCATCGAGCCACTCCCATGAGTCGGGCACCGGTTCCAGCACGATGGCCCGACCACGCCGCCGGATCCGGACTTCTCGGCCATCGACGCGAAAGGCACGCGGCAGTCTGACCGCCTGCGATCGACCCGACCAGAAGACCTTCGCCGTTTCCATGACGCACCTCCCAGTGAGATATACCAAACGAATATAGCATACCCCAGTCGTGGCCTCGCCAGCCATCACGACACCGCGGACCACTGCGGCGTGGTTCGCAGCCCTCACG
>JBOGIW010000202.1:0-6525 GCA_050748045.1 Vicinamibacterales bacterium
CCTTCGTGCGCTTCGTGTGCTTCGTGGCTGATTCCTCCGCGCCTCCGCGGCCCGTGATCGTCAGGATTCTCCGACCGTCAGCACGATCTTCCCGATGTGCTCGCTCGATTCGAGCAGGCGATGCGCCTCCGGGGCCTGCACGAGCGGGAACGTCCGGTAGATGACCGGCTTCACGCGACCGCTCGCGAGGAGCGGCCAGACCTCGCGGCGGAGGGCCTCGGCGATGGTCCCTTTTTCCTCCACCGACCGTGGCCGGAGCGTGGAACCCGTGATCGTCAGGCGGCGGTCGAGCACGCGCCGAAGATCGAGGGTCGCCTTGGCTCCGCCCATCAGCCCGATCTGGACGAGGCGCCCGTCCACGGCCAGCGCACGGACGTTCCGATCGAGGTAGTCGCCCCCCATGATGTCCAGAATCAGGTCGGCGCCGCGTCCATCGGTCAGCGCGCGCACCGCCTCGACGAAGTCTTCGGTCCGGTAGTTGATCGCGCGCTCGGCGCCAAGCCGTTCGCACGCGCGGCACTTCTCGTCGGACCCCGCAGTCGCGAAGACGCGCGCGCCGCGGGCGGCGGCAAGCTGGATCGCGGTGGTGCCGATGCCGCTCGAGCCGCCGTGGAATACTGCGCTCTCCCCCGCCTGCAGCGCGCCGCGCTCGAAGACGTTGGTCCACACGGTGAAAAAGGTCTCGGGAACGGCGGCGGCCGCCACCAGGTCGAGACCATCAGGGACAGGCAGGCACTGGGGCGCCGGCGCCACACAGTACTCCGCGTAGCCGCCCCCCGCCACCAGCGCGCAGACGCGGTCGCCGCCGCGCCACGCCGACACGCCCATCCCCACGTGCTCAACGGTGCCCGCCACCTCGAGCCCCGGGATGTCGCTGGCGCCCGGCGGCGGCGGATAGACGCCGCGCCGCTGCATGACGTCGGGTCGATTGACGCCGGCCGCCGCCACGCGAATCAGCACCTCCCCGGCACCCGGCTCCGGCATCGGCCGCTCGACCGGCGTCAACACCTCGGGGCCGCCAGCCCCGGCAATCTCGATCGCGATCATCTCCCTCCTCGCGCGTGTCGTGGCGGCCGAGGGCACCCCACGAAAGACACGACTTGAACCGCCCTGCCCCCTATCTGTCCGTCCTGCCCCATCACGCTTGCCACCCGGCCGGGCGCGCGGGCACGCTGCCGGCCAGCTTACTGGCTCAGGAGGCTCGATGCACGCACGCTACACGGCCGCGCTTCTGGTTACGGTCCTGACGTCGATCGCGAACGCGCAGATCCCGGAGACGTTCGAGAACCTGCAGGTCTTCCCCCGCGGCGTGCCGCGTCCCGAGCTTGTACAGCGGATGCGCGAGTTCTCCTTCGCCCTCGGCGTCCGCTGCGAGCACTGCCACACGGAGGCGGTCGAGGGGGTCGCGAACCGCTATGCGTCCGATGCCCGGCCTGCGAAGGTCCAGGCCCGCGCGATGCTGCGGATGGTGGCCGCCATCAACGGCACGCTCCTGACACAGCTGCCGTCGCACGCCGCGCCGGCCGTGCAGGTGGACTGCGTCACGTGTCACCGCGGCCTGCCCCTCCCGAAGACGCTGCAGACCACGCTCTTCGAGGTCGCGACGGCCAGCGGCGGCGCGGCGGCAGCGGCGCGATACCGCGAACTGAGAAAGACCGGCCTTGGCACCGGCCGCTACAACTTCGGGGAGTGGGAGACCAACGAGCTCGCGCGGCGCCTCGCGGAAGCGGGCCACGCCGACGCCGCGATCACGATGCTCGAAACGAACGCGGAGTTCCACCCCCGGTCGCCGGACATCGACGTCATGTTGGGCGAGCTCCATCTCAAGAGCGGCGAGAAGGACAAGGCGCTCGCCCGTTATCGCGCGGCACTGAAGAAAGCGCCAGACCATCCGAGAGCGCTGCTGCGGCTGCAGGAGCTCGAAGGCCGGCAATGACTGCATCGGCAACGAGGTGACGATCGAGATCGACCGGTGGACCCGATCGGGCTGGCGGCCCGGCTGCTCGCCGAAGACCCGCTGATTGGTGTACAACCGGCCGCGGATGGCGGGGACTCTTCGCGCGTGGGCGCTGGTGTGGGCGGGATGGACGGCGCTCGCGCTCCTCTTCGGCGTAAGCACGTCGCTGACCTACGTCTCGACGGGTCGCTCCGCGAACTGGTCCATCAACCTTGCGCGAACGTTCTCCGAGTGGTGGCTCTGGGCGCTCCTCACGCCCGTGGTCGTCCGGCTCGCGCGCCGGTTCCCACTGAACAGGACCGGCTGGCGACGGTCCCTCGTCGTCCACGTCCTTGCCGGTACGGCGACCGCGGTCGCCAAGACGGCCGCCGATCGCGCGATCTTCGCGCTCATCACCGGCTTCTGGATATACTGGCTGGCCAGCACGCTCGCCCTGCAGCTCGTTGTTTATGCCGGCATCGTCGCCGCGGCGCACGGCCTGGAGTACTACGGGCGGAGCCGGGAGCGCGAGCAGCTCGAGCGCCGGCTCGCCGACGCGCGGCTGCAGCTCCTGAACCTGCAGCTCCAGCCGCACTTTCTCTTCAACACGCTGAATGCCATCGCGGAGCTGGTGCACGAAGATGCAGAGGCCGCCGATCGGATGATCACCGCCCTGGCCGATCTGCTCCGCCGGTCGCTGGCGCTCGGAGGGACGCAGGAAATCCCGCTCGAGAGCGAGCTCGAGCTGCTCGGCACGTACTTGGACATCCAGAAGGCGCGCTTCGGCGAGCGGCTCGACGTGCGCATCTCGATCGCGGATGAGGCGCGGAGCGCCCGGGTCCCGATGCTCCTCCTGCAACCGATCGTCGAGAACGCGATCAAGCACGGCCTCGCCGCGAGCCTCGAACTGACTGTCCGCTGTGACGCCGCGACGCTCGTCATGGAAGTCACCGACCGGGGCACGGGCGCAGCCGACGACGCGCTTCGCGGGCGCGCGGGCATTGGCCTCGGCAACACACGGGAGCGGCTCGCCGCGATCTACGGCCCGGCCGCGAGCCTCGACCTCGCCAACATGCCGGGCGGCGGGGCCCGCGTGACCGTGCGGCTGCCGGTCCGGAGGCCGGAACCGGCATGACCGTGCGCGCGCTGATCGTGGACGACGAGCCGATCGCCCGGCGGCGGATCCGCCGGCTGCTTCGAGCGATCGATGAGATCGAGGTGGCGGGCGAGTGCGGCGACGGGCGCTCGGCGATCGACGCCATCGCGGCGGAGCGGGCCGACCTCGTCTTCCTCGACGTCCAGATGCCGGGGCTCGACGGCTTCGAGGTGGTGGCGCAGCTCGGGCCGGAGCGCGCGCCGGCCGTGATCTTCGTCACGGCGTTCGACCGCTACGCGCTCCGCGCGTTCGACGTGCACGCGGTGGACTACCTGGTCAAGCCGGTCGCGCCTGCGCGGTTCCGGGTGGCCGTCGATCGAGCGCGCGACCGGATCGCGCGAGGCGCGATCCAGCCCGGCATGCGCGCGCTGGTGCAGGAGATCCGGGACCGGCCGCGGTACCTGTCACGGCTCGCCGTGCGTGCGCGCGGGCGCATCCTGATGGTAGACGTCGACGCGATCGACTGGATCCAGGCCGCGGACAATTACGTCACCGTGCACGCCGCCGGGCGCGAGTACCTGATCCGGGACACGCTGGCGACGCTCGAGCGCCAGCTCGATCCCCGGCGCTTCGTGCGCATCCATCGCTCCACGATTACCGCACTCGATCGCATCACAGAGCTGGCGCCATCCTCTCACGGAGATTTCGAGGTGCAGCTCCGCGACGGCACGCGCCTGACGCTGAGCCGATCGTGGCGAGAGCACGTCGAGCGCGCGCTGGGAAGACCGCTCTAATGCAGCGCTGATGCACTCTCACGACCTCGCGTGTCACGTACGCGCGGAGGCGCGGAGATTCAGGCCACGAAGGGCACGAAGCTGAGCGTTCGACCGAGCGGCCTGCAACGCAGGCCGCTCCGCGTGAGGGCAGGACGGCGGCAACATGCCGCGCGACGAACCCCACCGGCATATTGCCGCCGTCCTGCCCTCACGCGGGGCCGCCTTCGGCGCCGGTCGACCGCACAACCCCCGCGTCTCGGCGTCTCTGCGTTCCGTACGTCGACCAGCAGTACAGGAATCAGCAAGGACCGCCGCAACCGGACATCTGCGACACGTCAGCGCAGATCCGACGGCAGCCGTGGCGACGACAGCAGCTGCTCGAACTCGCGCCATCGCCTTTCGGGATCGGACCCGGCGCGCTTCTCCACGTACGCGGCCACCATGTCCTTCCCGAGGTTGTAGTTGATGACGTAGCTGCGGTACTGCTCGATGAAGCGCAGGCGCTGCTCGGCGCGCGGGCGCGCGTAGAGCGCGTAGGCTTCGAGCCAGTCGACGGCCTGCTTCGCGGTGATCCGGCCGTTCACGTATCTCCGCGCCGCTTCGTTGCCGGCATAGGAGAGCCGATCGACGAGCGCGAAAATGGCGTAGTACTCCTCTGCTCCGGCCGGGTCGAGCCCGGCGGCCGGAAAGAGCACCTTGCGCTCGAGCTCGAGGCGATCGTCCGCGGGAAACGCCACCTGGATGCCGTAGTTGGCCGTGCCCTCCGCAATCAGCGACTGCGGCGAGAACAGGGCGTAGACGGAGTGCTCGACCCAGCCTCGGCCGCGCACCAGATGCGTCTCGAGGAGCGCGTTGTAGACGTGATGGCCCGGATAGCCCTCATGGCACGCGAGATCGAGCGCGCGATCGATATAGATCGGCAGGTCGGTGTTGACCTGGATCAGGCTGCGGTACCGGCCCTGGTACCAGTTGTAGCCGCTCCAGCTCTTGCCGGTGACGTACTCGACGGTGAAGCTCTCGCTCGGCGGCAGCGTGATGTGCTCGAGCGTGCGCGCGCGGCAGGCGGTGATGGCCGCCTTGAACACGCCGTCCAGCCTGTCCTTCGGGATCACGAATCGCTCTCGAAAGGCCTCGTACCGCTTCAGGACGGCACCGGCCCCGGGCAGCCGCTTGTCGAGCTCGGCGATGACCTGCTGGAAGTCCGCCTCGGTATGCGCCGGCGCCACGGCGTCGTAGAGCGCCTTCGATTCCTCGTCGAAAGTCAGCTTGCGCCCCCGCAACATCGCGACACGAGCGCGCAGCGCCTCGAGATGCCGGGTGAGGTACTTGTGCCGAAGCCGCACCATGTCGTCGGCCGGCGCCGGTGGGGACGCCGCCAGCGACGCGAGCACGCCGGCCGCCTCCGTGTCGACCTCGGCCAGCGGCCGCTTCGTCGTCTCTGCCTCCGTCCGCCACTCGGCCGGCCCGTAGTAGGCGTCCACGTAGTCGGCATCGTGCTGGCCCACGGCCAGCACGAGCTTCACGTACTGTTCCGCGTGCTTGTCCATCGACGTCTTCTGGGCTGCCACGGTGAGCGTGGCCATCGCCGTCATCGCGCACAACGCCAGCAGCCGGTTCATCCATGCCGCTCCAGGATCGTGGGTATGAGGTACTCGTCGAACGCGCGGTAGAGATCGTACTTCGGCGCAAAGCCCCAGTCACGCCTCGCCGTGTCGTCGTTGACCTCAGCGGGCCACGAGTCGACGATGCTCTGCCGCTTCGGGTCGATCTGCCACGAGATCGCGGCGCCCGGAAACGCCTTCTGGACGACGTGGAGGATCTCCTCGGCCGAGGGGCTGAAGGCGCTGAGGTTGTAGGCCGTGCGCGTCAGCGTCCCGCGCGGCGCCCGCGCGAGCTGCATGATGGCGTCGACCGCATCGGGCATCGCCATGAAGGGAATGCGCGTGTCGGGCCGCACGAAGCAGGCGTACGGCTCCCCTCGCGCGGCCGCGTGAATCATCTCGGGCGCGTAGTCCGACGTTCCGCCCGACGGCTCCGTGAGCGCCGAGATCAGACCCGGGAACCGCACGCACCGGAAGTCGACGCGCCTGGCCGTCGACTCCGCCGCAAGCTGCTTGTAGTGCCGCGCATAGTACCGCCCCAGGTGCTCGCAGTACAGCTTGTTGCACCCGTACATCGTCATCGGGCTGGTCCACTCGTCCTCGTGCACCCGGCCGGCGCGGTGCTTGGTGGCCAGATCCGGCAGCCCGTACGCGGCGATCGACGACGGATACATGAAGGTGACCGGCCGGCCGTGCGATTCGCCCTCGTGATGCGCGAACTCGAGCAGGTTGAGCGTCCCCTCGACGTTCACCTCGTGCGCCGTGATCGGCGTGAACTCCGATCGCGTGGAGAGCAGCGCCGCAAGATGGAAGACCAGATCGATCTCGAACTCGGCGAGCACGCGCTCGAGGAGGCCCCGGTCCGTGACCGACCCGGTGAACTCGCGCCGCACGCGCTTCACGAGATCCCGATCGAGCGGCGTGATGTCGATGGTGACGATGGTGCGGCCGGCGGCGGCGAGCCGGGTGATGAGACCGTGACCGATCTCGCCGCCCGCGCCCGTGACGAGGACGACGGGGGTGCGCATCGATCACGTATTCTAGTCCGCATGCACGTGCGCGCCGGCCGCGGCCGCCGGCGCGACTCGCGTGATCGCGGGCTCGCCGAGCCAGGGG
>JBOGIW010000203.1:0-4003 GCA_050748045.1 Vicinamibacterales bacterium
CGGGTCATCCCGCGCGCCAGGAGGAGGTTCGCCACGTTCGCGCACGCAATCAGCAGCACGAAGGCCACCGCGCCGGCGAGCACGAGCAGCGCGCGCTTCAGGTCGCGGCCCACGAAGCGATCGTGCATCGGATCGACGAGCACGCCGATGTTGCTGTTCGTGGCCGGATACTCCCGCGCCAGACCGGCGGCGACTCGGTCGAGGTCGGCGCGCGCCTCGTCGAGCGTGACGCCGGGCTTCAGCCGCGCGACGACCGTGATGCCCGCGTGGTTGCCGCGGTTCCCCATCGCGTCGCCGACGCGTCCCAGCGAGACCCAGGCCTCGATCGGCGGGTTCTGGATCACGAACGACGCCGGCATGACGCCGATGACGGTGCAGGCGGTGTCGTTCAAGGTCAGCACGCGGCCGATCGCCGACGGCTCCCCGCCGAAGAGCCGCTGCCATGCGCCCTCGCTGAGGATCACCACCGGCTCGCCGCCCGCGGTGTCCTCCGCCTCCGTGAAGGTGCGGCCGGCGAGCGGGGCGACGCCGAGCGTCTCGAAGTAGCTCGAGGTGACGCGCGCACCGACGAGGCGCTCGGGCTCCACGTCGCCGCGCGTCAGGTTCAGGAAGACGCCGTTGGTGGCGCCCATCTCGCTGAAGGCGCGGTTCTGCGTGCTCCAGTCCACGTAGTTGAGCCAGGACACCGAGATCGGCCGCTCGCCGTGGCGCTCGCCGATCAGCACGAGCTCGCCGGGGTGCTCGAACGGCAGCGGCTTCAGGAGGATGCCGTGCACGATGCTGAACATCGCCGTGTTGGCGCCGATGCCGAGCGCCAGCGTGATGATGGCGACGAGCGTCACCGGGCCCCCGCCGACCAGCATGCGGACGCCGTAGCGCAGATCCTGTGTGAAGGTGGACATCGCGGTCTCCCGGCCCGGTTGGACGGGAGCGGCCCGCCGAGGGTTGCAGGTCAGCGGGCGTTCACGGGCTTCAACGTCACCGCAAACCCGTGCTGGTTCGGCGCCGCATACTGCCGGTGCTGCCGGATCCGCGAGTACGGCACGGCGACGAGCGTGTCGGCGCCGGCCTCGGGCTCGGGCTGCAGGTGAATGGTGACATCGCCTGCCGACGACGTCATCTGGCCGTGAGCCTCACGTGTGACGAACCCGATGATGAAGACCTCGCCGCCGGCGAGCCGGTGCATTTCGAAGGTGCGGTACCGGCGCACGGCGAAGAGCGGCGCGTTGGGGAGCCCGGGCGAGTAGGTGAATCCGTACGTCCCCCCGGGAAGCGCGTTGACGCCTGTGCCTTCTTCCTCGCGGGCGACGAGACGGACCGCATGGGCCTCGCGCAGCGCTTCCTGGTCGGCCGTGGCCCTGGTGTCGGAGTAGACGACTCTGCTCATGTTTCGCTGGTGTGCTGGCCGATTTGATGGATTATATAGCTCCACGCAAGGAGGTTTCATGCGCCGCATCGCCGTCCTTCTCGCCATGCTGGTGCTCCTGGCACCCGCGCACGATCTGCGCGGCCGCGGGGCCGATCCCATCTTCGAGCGCGTCGCGACATTTGTGGCCGAACAGATGAAGGAGCACAACGTGCCGGGCGTCTCGCTCGGGATCGTCCACGACGGCACCGTGACCACGCGCGGGTTCGGCGTCACGAACGTGGATCACCCGCTCGCCGTCACGGACGGCACCGTGTTCCAGGTGGGATCGATCACCAAGACGTTCACCGGGACGGCCATCATGCGGCTCGTCGAACAGGGACGCGTGCGGCTCGACGCGACGGTGCGCACGTACCTGCCCGAGTTCGCCGTCCGCGACGCGACCGCCTCGCGCGATGCCACGGTGCTCGATCTGCTCACGCACATGGGCGGCTGGGAAGGCGACGTCTTCGAGGACACCGGCGAGGGCGCCGATGCCGCCGCCGCGTACGTGGCGGGATTGACGGACGTCGAACAGATCGCGCCGCTGCGCACGGTGTGGTCGTACAACAACGCCGGCTTCGTCGTGGCGGGCCGCATCATCGAGGTCGTCACCGGCACGCCGTACGAAACGGCGCTCCAGGAGCTGGTGACGACGCCGCTCGGATTGAAGGAGACCTACATCACGCCCGCAGACGTGATGACGCTCCGCTTCGCGGTGGGACACACCGTCTCGCCGAAGGGGCCGCAGGTGGCGCGGCCATATCCGATCGGGCGGTACGCCCACGCGGCGGGCGGCGTGATCAGCACGGCGCGGGACCTGCTGGCGTATGCGCAGTTCCACATGGGCGCCGCCGCAGGCGCCGCATCGGTGCTGTCGGCCGGCACGCTGCGCCGGATGCACGCGGCAGCGCTGACGAAGCAGGGCACCGACGAAGAGATGGCCGTGACGTGGCACGTCATCACGAGCGCAGGCGTGCGTCGACTCGGACACAGCGGGGCCACCGTGGGCCAGCAGGCGGCGCTGTCGTTCGTGCCGGAACGGAAATTCGCGATCGCGCTGCTGACGAACTCGGGAACCGGCAGCCGATTGAACACCGAAGTCATCCGGCGCGCCCTGAGGGAGTACCTCTCCGTCCATGAGACCGATCCGGCGCCGTCGGCCACGCAGCCGGCGCTCGAAGCCTACGCGGGCCGATACGTGCGCCCCTTCGCCGACCTCGTGATCACCGTCGACAACGGCGCGTTGCACGTGCAGTCGATCCCGAAGCGCGCCTTCCCGAACGCGAGCGCGCCGGTCCCGCCCCCGGGACCGAAGGTGCCCTTCGCCTTCTACGCCACCGATCGCGCCATCGCGACCGGCGGGCCGCAGAAGGGCTCGCGGATCGATTTCATCCGCACGACCGGCGGCCGCCTCGGCTGGGTGCGCGCGGGCGGCCGGATCCTGAAGCGGATCGGAGCGTCCTCGTGAGCGCGTCGCGTCTGTCCTGGATGGCGGTTCTTGCAGGCGCGATCGGATTGGCGATGCCGGCGGCGCAATCCCCCTTTCCCTGGCCCGCGATGGCGCGCCGCATCGTCGCCGCCCTGCAGGTCGAGCGCGGCGAGCGCGTGATGCTTCGCTTCGATCCGCAGACGATGCGCGACCTGGAGCCGGAGGTGGCGAGGCAGCTTCGCGCCACGGGCGCGGAGGTGGAATCGCATCCGTTCGGCCCGCTGCAGGACTTCTCCGCGCGGCTCGACAGGACCGACATCTACGTCTGGCTGCCGGCGGGCCCGGCGGCGACCGTGCCGGCCAGCCAGGCGGCCGCGCTCGCCGACTGGCTCGACGCCCGGCAGAAGCGGCGCGAGCTGCACTTCCACTGGGTCGACGGCACGCGCGACGTGGACGGACTGACCGTGCCGCACACGCCGGCGTACGACCGCGTCTACCTCGACGCCCTCGATATCGATTACGCGGCGATGGCCGCGGCGATGGACGCCGCCATGGCACGAATGCGCGAATCCGACGTGCGCGTGACGACGCCGGCCGGCACCGACGTGCGCTTCCGCGTCGGCGATCGTCCGTTCAACCGGCAGACTGGAGACGCATCGAAGTCCAATGCGCGGCGAGGGCGGATCCGGATCGACCGGCACACCGAGCTTCCAGCAGGCGTGATGCGCGTCGCCCCGATCGAGACGAGCGTCGAGGGCGTCGTGGTCCTGCCGTCGGCGCGTTTCGGCGGCACGCGCGCGACCGGCGTGCGGCTCGTATTTCGACACGGCGTCGTCACGGAGACATCCGCGGCAACGGGGGACGCCGCCGTGAACGCGTTCGTCGCGTCGGCGCCCGGGGCGAGCCGGTTCCGCGAGTTCGCGCTCGGCTTCAACCCGAAGCTGGTGATTCCGCCGGGCGAACAGGCGCTGCCGTACTACGGCTACGGAGCGGGCGTCGTCCGCATGAGCCTCGGCGACAACAACGAGCTCGGCGGCGACGTGCGTGGCGGCGGCATCCGGTGGCTCTTCTTCCCCGACGCGACGGTCGTGGCCGGCGAGACGACGATCGTCGATGGCGGCCGCCTGCGGCAGAACCGGTGACAAGTGGGCCGTCCGGTTCAGCGT
>JBOGIW010000204.1:0-8717 GCA_050748045.1 Vicinamibacterales bacterium
CGGACCTCGATCTGGGCCATTACGAGCGATTCACCAGCATGGTGGCGACGCGCAACAGCAACTGGACCACCGGCAAGATCTATCTCTCGGTCATCCAGAAGGAACGCCGCGGCGACTACCTCGGCCGTACGGTCCAGGTCATTCCGCACATCACGAACGAGATCAAGGACAACATCCGCGCCGCGGCGCGCGACGGCGACGTGGATATCCTCATTGTCGAGATCGGCGGCACCGTCGGCGACATCGAGAGCATGCCGTTCCTCGAGGCGATCCGGCAGTTCAGGCTCGATGTCGGCCGCGACAACGCGGTCTACATCCACCTGACCCTCGTGCCGTACATCGGGACGGCCGGGGAGCTCAAGACGAAGCCGACCCAGCACAGCGTGCGCGACCTGCGGTCGATCGGCATCCAGCCCGACATCCTGCTCTGCCGCACCGACCGGCTGCTCGACGCGGACATCAAGCGCAAGATTGCGCTCTTCTGTGACGTCAACGAAGAAGCAGTCATCACGGCGAAGGACGTGCCGACCATCTACGAGGTCCCGCTCGTGCTGGCCGACGAAGGTCTGGATCGGATCGTGCTGAAGCTGCTTCACCTGCCCGTCACGGAAGCACGGACCGAGGCGTGGCAGGAGCTCGTGCACCGCATCAAGAACCCGGTCGACGAGCTGACGATTCACGTCGTCGGCAAGTACACGGGTTACGAGGACTCCTACAAGAGCCTGAACGAAGCCGTGTTCCACGGCGGCTTCGCGCACGGCCTCGAGGTGAACCTGAACTGGGTGGAGGCCGAGGCGTTGGAGAACGAAGGCGGCTTGAAGCTGCTGGAGGAGGCGCACGGCATCCTCGTGCCGGGCGGCTTCGGCTCGCGCGGCACACGCGGCATGATGAAAGCGGCGGAGTACGCGCGCACGCACGCCATTCCGTACTTCGGAATCTGCTACGGGTTCCAGTGGTCGACGGTGGAGTTCGCGCGGAACGTGTGCGGCCTCGAAGGCGCCGATTCCACCGAGGTCGACGAGAACGCGCCGTACAAGGTGATCTACAAGCTGCGCGACCTGCTCGGCGTCGACGAGCTGGGGGGCACGATGCGACTCGGCCGCTACGCGTGCGCGCTTGCGCCAGGGTCGCTCGCCCAGCGCATCTACGGCGCGTCGCTCATTCACGAGCGCCATCGCCACCGGTACGAGTTCAACTGCCTGTACGAGGGGGCGCTGACGGCACAGGGCCTGAGGATCTCCGGGCGCTCGCCCGACGGCAAGTTCGTGGAGATCGCGGAGCTGCCGTCCCACCCCTGGTACCTCGCCGTGCAGTTCCACCCGGAGTTCCAGTCGAAGCCGGACAAGCCGCACCCGCTTTTTGCGAGCTTCGTCGAAGCAAGCCACCGCCACAAGACCGGCAGGCTGACCCCCGTCGGCGTCGCCGTGAGCCGCTAGAATAGCTGCGTGATTCCGGTCCAGGTCGGATCCCTCGAGATCGGCGCCGGGCGGCCACTGGTCTTCGTCGTGGGGCCGTGTGTCATCGAGAGCCCGACGCATGCCATGGGCCTCGCGCAGGCCATCCGCGAGATCGGCGCGCGAACCGGGGTGCCGACCATCTTCAAGGCCTCGTACGACAAGGCGAACCGGACACGGGCGGGGTCGTTCCGCGGGCCGGGCCTCGAGGCTGGCCTGCAGACGCTCGCCGACATCCGGTCGCGCACGGGCCTGCCCGTGCTGACCGACGTCCATGAGCCGTGGCAGGCGCAGCCGGCCGCGGCGGTCGCCGACGTGCTGCAGATCCCGGCGTTCCTCTCACGCCAGACCGACCTCATCACGGCGGCGGCGAAGACCGGCAAGGCGGTGAACGTCAAGAAGGGCCAGTTCCTGGCGCCGAGGGACATGCGCCACGTCATCGAGAAAGTGATCGTGACGGGCAACCGGTCGGTGCTCGTCACCGAGCGCGGCGTGAGCTTCGGCTACAACAACCTCGTCGTGGACATGCGCGCGTTTCCCATGCTCCGCGAGCTCGGCTATCCGGTCTTCTTCGACGTGACGCACAGCCTGCAGCTTCCGGGCGCCGGTGACGGCGTGACGGCCGGGCTCGCCGAGTACATCGAGCCGCTGGCGTCGGCGGGCGTGGCCGCCGGAGTGGACGGCGTGTTCATGGAGGTCCACGAGAATCCGGCGGAGGCCAGGAGCGACGGCGGCAACGCGCTGCGGCTCGATCTGCTCGAGCCGCTCGTTTTGAAGCTGAAGCGGATCCACGAGGCGACCACTACCCCGGCGCGCGCGGGAGTCCGGGCATGACCCGGGTGACGGCGGCCGACCTCGCCCTCGCGCGCAAGGTGCTGCAGACCGAGGCAGCCGCCATCCTGGCGCTCGTCGATCGGCTCGACGGCCGCTTCGAGTCGGCCGTGCGACTGCTCCTCGACTGTCGCGGCCGCGTGATCCTCACCGGCATGGGCAAGTCGGGCATCATCTGCCGCAAGATTGCCGCAACCCTCTCGAGCACCGGCACGCCGGCGTTCTTCCTGCACCCGGCCGAGGCGATTCACGGGGACCTCGGCGTGATTACGTCGGACGACGTCGTGATGGCGTTGTCCTACAGCGGAGAAACGGGAGAGCTGCTGGGCGTGCTGGAGACGATCAAGCGCCTCGGCGCGCGGCTCATCGCCGTCACCGGCGCGTGCGGCTCGACGCTGGGCAAGGCGGCCGACGTCGTACTGGACTGCCACGTGTCCGAAGAGGCCTGCCCGATGAACCTGGTGCCGACGGCGAGCACGACCGCAGCGCTGGCGCTCGGCGACGCGCTCGCGATGACCCTCCTCGTGGCCAAGGGATTCCGGCAGGAGGACTTCGCGAACCTGCACCCGGGGGGCAAGCTCGGCAAGCGTCTGCTGCGCGTCGAGCGGCTCATGCACGGCGGCGCGGACGTGCCGATCGTGCAGACGGACACGCCGATGAAGGACGTCATCCACGAGATGACGAGCAAGACGCTGGGGATGACGTGCGTGGTCGACGAGGCAGGCCAGCTGGCCGGTATCATCACGGACGGCGACCTCCGCCGTCACATGACCGATTCCCTCAACATCGTCGAGCGGACGGCCGGTGAGATCATGACGCGGCACCCGGTGACGGTCGGCCGCGACATGTTCGCCGTCGAGGCGCTGAACATCATGGAGCGTCGCAAGATTACGGCGGTCGTGGTGGTCGACGCCGACGGGCGGGTGGAAGGCGTCGTGCATCTGCACGCGCTCTGGCGCACCGAGATGGTCTAAGGTGCCCGCGGGTCGGATGGCCCGGAAGCTGGCGCCCCGTGAAGGGGCGGCTACAGATGCCCGAGTACCTCATACTGGCCGTGCTCCTGTCGCTGCTCGCCGGCCTGGCGGCTGGCAAGGCGTGGGAGCGATACAAGCTGCGCGACGGCCGCTGGATCGATCGCCGGCGTCTCCGTGAGACGCCACACTACATGCTCGGCCTCAACTTCCTGGTGGACCACCAGGTGGACCAGGCGATCGACGAGCTGACACAGGCCACGAGCCTCGACACGGACGCGCTCGAGATCCAGATGATTCTCGGCAACCTGTACCGGCAGAAGGGACAGGTCGGCCGCGCGATCAACGTCCACCAGTTGCTGCTCCAGCGGCCGAACCTTACGAAACTGGAGCACGCCTACGTCCTGCTCTGCCTGGGCCTCGACTTCCGGCACGGGGGCTTCGTCGACCGCGCCGCCGAAGCCTTCCAGGACGTGCTGCGGCTGGATCCGAAGAACCGCTACGCGCGCGTGAACCTCCAGAAGCTCTACGAGGATCAGCACCAGTGGACCGAGGCGGCGCGCGTGCGGGAAGAGATCGTGAAGCTCGACGCGGGACGGCGACCCGAGGACCAGACGATCCTGGCGTTTCTTCGGACCGAGATCGGCGAGGCGCTGGCCGACGCCGGCGATCTCGGCGGCGCGGCGCGGGTGTTCGAGACGGCCGTCGAGGACGACCCGCGCACCGTGCCCGCGTACCTGAGGCTCGGCGACGTTCGAGCGCGGCAGGGCAACCTGGCGGGCGCGATCGCCGCGTGGGAGCAGCTCGTGCAAGTGGCGCCCGACCGCGCCTATCTGGCCTTCGACCGGCTGGAGCGGGCATATCGAACCGTGAATACCCCGCGGCGCTTCGTGGACCTGTGCCGCCGCGTCATCGACGCACGCCCCCAGGACTGGCGCGCGCGTTTCTTGCTGGCCCGTTACTACATGCGGGCGTCCGAGCCGCGCGAAGCGTTCGAGCGGCTGCTGTCGGCGCTGCCCTACAATCCTCACGGGCTGGCGATCCACCAGGCAATCTGGGAGGCGCTCAGCGAGCTGGGCCTCGATCCCGGACTGGTCCGCCGCTACACCGCGCTCGCACGCGAGGCGGTCTTCTACCTGGATCCCCACGTGTGCACCCGGTGCCGCTACCGCTCCACGGAGCTCCTCTGGCAGTGCCCCCAGTGCCACGAGTGGAACACGTTCGTGGAAGAACGGCTGGCAGCAGCCAAGGATGGGACGGCGGAGATGGTGGCGCCGCTCGAATAGGTTCCGGGTTCCTTGTTCCGGGTTCCAGGTTCGTGTTCCCGGTTCTGTTCGGGGTTCGATGTTCCGAGTTCGACGTTCCGAGTTCGATGTTCCGAGTTCGATGTTCCGGGGTCGAGGTTTCGGGTTTTCGAGCCCGAACCCTGAACAGCACTCCGCAACGTTGAACGCGGAATCCCGGAACGCTGAACCCAGAACTCCGAACTCAGAACTTCGAACTCAGAACTTCGAACCCAGAACTTCGAACCCAGAACTTCGAACCCAGAACCGAACTCCGAACAAGAACCTGGAACCCGGAACCCGGAACCCGGAACGTTCATTTGAGCAGCACGGATAGCGAGTCGAAGATGGCCCTCACCTGACGATCGGTCTCCTCGAAGCTTCCATCCGTCGTGATCACGTAGTCGGCGCGCGACACTTTCTCGGCGATCGGCCACTGCGCCGCGATTCGCCGCCGTGCATCGGCCTCGGTGAGACCGTCGCGGGCCATCACACGGCGCACCTGCTCCTCGGGATTGGCAGCCGTCACGAGGACGATGTCGAAGTCGGCTTCGCGCCCGGTCTCGTACAGGAGCGGGATATCGGCGATCGCGAACGGGACAGCCGGGTCGAGCGCCGCGAACCACGCATCGATTGCGCGGCGCACTTCGGGGTGGATGATGGCTTCGAGGGCACGCCGCCGGGCGGGCTCCGCAAATACCAGCGCGCCGAGCTTTCTCCGGTCGAGCGCTCCCGACCGATCGAGCACCTCCCGCCCGAACTCGCGCACGACCGACGCGAGGCCGGGGGTGCCGGCCGCCACGGCGTCCCGCGCGAGCGTGTCGGAGTCGATCGTCGGGACGCCAAGCGCCTCGAACCGTTCGCGCACGTGACTCTTCCCCGTCGCGATCCCGCCGGTCAGCGCGACGCGGAGCGGCCGGGGCGGCCGGCCGCTAGGCACGCGCGGGCGACGCCATGCGCGCCTCGGCCGCCTGCAGCGTGTTCATCATCAGCATGGTGATCGTCAGCGGACCCACCCCGCCCGGCACGGGGGTCATCGCTCCGGCCACGTCTGCCACCGAGGGATGCACGTCGCCGACGAGCACCGACCCCCGGCTCCGGAAGAGCGCCAGCCGCGGATGCCCGTCCGGGAAGAGACGGGCCGCGACCCCCGGGTCGGTCACGGTGTTCATGCCGACATCGATCACCGTCGCGCCGGCCTTCACGAAGTCGCGCGTGACGAGCCCGGGCCGGCCGACCGCAGCTACGAGGATGTCGGCCTGGCGGCAGACGGCCCGGAGATCCGGCGTCTTGGAGTGGCAGATGGTGACGGTCGCATCGCGGTGGAGGAGCAACAGCGCCGTCGGCTTCCCCACGATGTCGCTGCGGCCGATCACGACGGCATGGCGCCCGGCAATCGCGATGCCTTCGCGGACCAGCATCTCCATGATGCCCGCAGGCGTACAGGCCACCAGCTTCGGCCGGTTCTGCACGAGAAGGCCGACGCTCTCCGCCCCGAAGCCGTCGACGTCCTTCGCCGGAACGACGGCGTCGAAGACGCGCGACGACGCCGCGGCGCCCATCGCCTTCGGCAGTGGCGACTGCACGAGAATCCCGTCGTGCGCGTCGCTCTGGTTCAGCCGGTCCACGAGCGCCAGCGTATCGGCCAGGGAGGCCGTGGCTGGCAGGCGCTCCAGGTCGGCGCGGAAGCCCGCGTCGCCGGCGGCCTTCAGCTTGTTCCGGACGTAGACCTCCGATGCCGGATCGTGTCCCACGAGGACGATGCCGAGCCCCGGCGGCCGTCCGTGCTGCCGCGTGAATGCCGCCACCCGAGGCGTCAGTTCCTCGCGCATGCGCCGGGCGAGCGCCTGGCCGTCCAGCCTCCGAGCCGCCATCTGTCGATTCTCTCCCCGGGCCCGACGAAGGCGACCGCCGGCCGCGGCCGGCGATCGCCCTCGCACGTCGAATCGTGAGTCCCTAGACAGGTTCTGGCTTGGCGCCGCTGCGCGAGATCACCCGGCCGACGATGAACACCCCCGCGCCGAGAGCGAGCATCTGGAGGCCGAAGCGGTCGGCGCTCTCCGGCGTGACGCTCAGCCCGATGTTGCGCAGGAGCTCGTCGAGCTCGTGCCACTTGGCGCTGGTTTCGGTCGTGATCCCGAAGACGGTCATGAATCCAAGGACCGTCATGAAGAAGGCGTTGAAGAGCAGCAGCGACCCCAGCATCGTGACGAAATCGCCGAAACCCTCGGTGGCCGATCGGCCGATCTGTTCGGCGCGGTTGACCAGCGGGCTGTGCGTGCGGCCGTAGAACCAGTAGATGAAGATGCCGATGTCGAGCCACAGCAGGAACCGGATCCACGTGATGATCGGCAGGCTGAGCATCAAGTAGAGGCAGGACAGGATGCCGAGTACCGGGATCGCGAAGCCGCCCGGGACCTTGAACGGCCGGTGGGCGTCGGGGCGCTTCACGCGGAGCACCAGCACCGCGCTGCTCACCACGACGAAGGCGAAGAGCGTGCCGATGCTCGTCATCTCGCCCACGACCTGGATCTGGGTCACGCCGGCGACCAGGGCCACCACCACGCAGGTGATGATGGTGGTGATGTACGGCGTGCGGAACTTCGGGTGGACTTTGCTGACCACCGGCGGCAGCAGGCCATCACGGCTCATGGCGAAGAAGATGCGCGGCTGGCTCATCAGCATGACGAGCAGTACGCTGGTGATACCGGCCACGGCGCCCGCCGATACGAGGTAGGAGGCCCAGTCCTGGTCGATGACCGTCAGCGCAAAGGCCACGGGCGCGTTCAGGAACTGCGTCACGAGGTTCGCGTCGGCGGTCGGCACTCCCGCCAGCGCGGCCGGGTTCGATCGGTACTCCACCACCGGCACGATGCCGCTCAGCACGGCGGCGACCGCGAGGTAGAGCGTGGTGCAGATGACGAGGGAGGCGATGATGCCGATGGGCAGATCGCGCCGCGGATTCTTCGCTTCCTCGGCGGTCGTCGACACGGCGTCGAAGCCGATATACGCGAAAAAGACCACGGCGCCGGCGGCCATCATCCCGGACCAGCCGTACGGCGCGAATGGCGCCCAGTTCTCCGGCTTCACGTAGATCGAGCCGACAGCGATGAAGAAGAGGATCGCGACGAGCTTGACGACGACCATGGCGGCATTGAAGCGGGCGCTTTCGCGAACGCCAATCACGAGCAGGATCATGATGAAGAGCACGATCAGCACGGCCGGCAGGTTGATGATCGTCCCCGGCGTCAGCGACGAGGGGGCCGCGGACATCCACGTGGGCAGCTCGATGCCGGCGCCGGCAAGCAGCCGCTGCATGTAGCCGCTCCACCCGATTGCCACCGTCATCGAGCCGACCGCGTACTCGAGGATCAGGTCCCAGCCGATCAGCCAGGCGACGATCTCCCCGAGCGAGGCATAGGCGTAGGTGTACGCGCTGCCGGCGATCGGGACCATCGACGCGAACTCCGCATAGCAGAGCGCGGCAAACGCGCACGCGAGGCCGGCGGCGAGATACGAGGCCATGATCGCCGGACCGGCCTGGTTGGCGGCGGCGGTGCCGGTCAGCACGAAGATGCCGGTGCCGATGATGGCACCGATGCCGAGCATCGTGAGATCGACCGCCGAGAGGCTCCGCTTGAGTGCCTTGCCGCCGTGCTCGACGTCGATGACAAGCTGCTCGATGGATTTCGTCTTCAGCAGATGTGAATCCATTCAACCTCCGGAACGCAGGCGCGTCCCATGTCCAAAGCGCTGCATTATAACCATTACATCGCCGCCCTACGGCTCTACGGCCCTGCGGGCCCGGGCTCGAGCGCCCGCAGGTACGCCGCGACCCGGCTCCTGGGGTCGCCGCCAGTGAAGAGGTCGGCGACGACCGCCACGGCCGATGCTCCCGCGGCCACGACGCCGGGCGCGCGCTCGAGGGTGATCCCGCCGATGGCCACGACCGGGACGCCGCCCGGGCGCGTCGCCGCGGCGCGCACCAGCTCGAGCCCGACGGCCGTGTACCCGGTCTCCTTGGTGGCGGTTCCGAAGACGGGACCGACGGCGATGTAGGTCACGGGTTCTGACGAGGCGTCTTCGACCTGGACGTGGGTATGGGTCGAGTAGCCGACGATGGCCGCCGGCCCGAGTTGCGCGCGCGCGTCGCGCGGCGGCAGGTCGTCCTGCCCGAC
>JBOGIW010000205.1:0-3314 GCA_050748045.1 Vicinamibacterales bacterium
CCGCGACTTCCCGCCCTTCGAGAAGACGCACGCGCGCATCTCGATCGGCACGATCGAAGAGATGCGCGGGGCGGTGGAGGTGTTCGGCAAGGTGCTGCGTGTCCAGGCAACAGCGGTGGCGTGAGCCTGGCGGCGTGCGCCGGGATTGGAGCGTGCGCTACTCGGCGCGGAGCGCCACGAGCGGATCGACGCGCGTGGCCCTTAGCGTCGGGACGTAGCTCGCCACGAGCGCCACCGCCGTGATGAGCGCCGAGGCCACGATGAACGCCATCGGCTCCACCGGCCGGACCTCGAACAGAAACCGCGTGAGCAGCCGGGTGAGCCCGAGCGCGGCGATCGTGCCGAGCGCCACGCCGACCACCGCCATGCCGAGCGCCTCGCGTACCACCAGACGCTGGACGTCCACGCGTTCGGCACCGAGCGCCATCCGCACGCCGATCTCGCGCGTGCGCCGCGTGACCGAGTAGACGAGAACCCCGAGAATCCCGATCGCGACGAGGAGGAGCGCCGTCGCCGCGAACCCTCCCATCACGGCCGCGCGAAAGCGCGGCTCCGACACCGAGCTCTCCAGGAGCTGCCGCATGGTCGCCACGCGATCGAGCGGAAGCGCGGGATCCACGTCGCGAATCGTGCGCCGGACGAGCGACGCCACGCCGGCCGAGGCCTCGGAGGTCCGTACGACGAATGTCAGGCTTCGCAGCAGGAACGGAAACGCCGCCTGGGTCAGCGGCACGTAAATCGCGGGGCGGCTCCGCTCGCTGAGCGCGCTCTGCTTGACCTCGCCGACGACGCCGACCATCGAGAGCCACTGCTGCTCGGACGGACTGCCGAACCCGATCTTGAGCCGCTTGCCGAGGACCGACTGCCCCGGCCAGAGCTGCCGTGCGATCTCCTCGCTGACGATCGCGACGCCCGGCGCGCCTGCGCCGTCGCGCTCCGTGAAGGCCCGTCCTTCCAGCACCGGAATCATCATCGTCTGGAAGTAATCGCTGCTCACCGCGGGCTTCGCCACGACGAGGCCCGCCGGCGGCTTCGCCACGTCCTCGGCCGTGAAGTCGCCCATGATGAGCGCGCTGCCGAGTGGCAGCCAGTTGACGGCTCCGGCCCGCGCGATGCCGGGCGAGCGGCGCAGCCTCTCGAGCACTTCCGCCGAGAACGTCTGGAGCGAGGCCATCGTCGAGTAGCTCGACTCCGGCAGCGACACGCTGGCTGTGTGAAGGCTGTCGGCATGAAAGCCCGGCTCGACGCTCGTCAGCCGCAGGAAGCTCTCGACGAGCAACGCGGCGCCGGCAAGGAGGACAAACGCCAGCGTCATCTCTGAGACGACCAGAAGGCTCAAGAGCCGGGAGCGCGGCGTGTGCGTGCTGCCGGCAGCCTTGAGCGCCGACGTAATGTCCGCCTTCGACGATCGCAGTGCCGGCACCATGCCGAACGCCAGGCCCGTCCCGACCGAGATCGCCAGGGTGAAGAGCAGCACCTGCGTATCGATCGTCACTTCGTGCAGTCGCGGCAGACTTGCGGCGGGGATGAATGCCGCCAGGGCGTCCAGGCTCCATACCGCCATCAGCAGGCCCGCGATGCCTCCGAGCGCGGCGAGCAGCACGCTTTCGGTGAGGAACTGCCGGATCAGGCGGCGGCGCCCGGACCCGAGCGCGGCACGAATCGCCACCTCACGCTGCCTCGCCGCCCCTCGTCCGAGCAACAGGTTGGCCACGTTCGTACATGCGATCAGCAACAGGAAGGACACGGCGCCCAAGAACAGGAGCAGCAACCGCCGCACTTCCCGCACGACCACGTCGTGCAATGGGATGACGCTCACGCCGAGACGGCGATTCCCGGGAAGCGTCCGATCGATCTCGCGCGTGATCGTCGCCATCTCTGCCCCGGCTTGCTCTTCGGACACCTCGGGTTTCAGCCGGGCGACGACTCGCAGGAAAGCGTTGCTGCGTTCGCCCGGGCGTAGGGTCAGAGGCACCCAGAGATCGAGGTCTTCCGTCATCCGGCCCCCCCAGGAGCCGAAGATGTCGCGCGGAAAGGTGAAGCCGTCCGGCATCACGCCCGCCACGGTGAATGGCGTCCCGTCGAGCGTGATGGGGCTTCCGACAATATCCGGACTCGACTCGAATCGACGACGCCAGAGACCTGCGCTGATGACGACGGCGTCGGTCGAGAATGTCTGGCCCTCAGGCGGCGCAAGCGTACGGCCAAGCACCGGTGCCACGCCGAGCGTTTCGAAGAACCGGCTCGTCACCATCGCGGCCATCAGCCGCTCGGGCTCGCCGCCCCCTGTCAGGCTGAAGCTGGATCCCGTGAACGCCGTCATGTCCGCGAAGGCACGGCTTCGCTCCTGCCACTCGAGAAAATCGCCCGGCGAGGTCACGAACTGGTCGGTCTGCAGCATGACCAGCCGCTGGCTGTCGGCAAACCCGAGCGGGCGAAGCAGGATGGCGTAGACGAAGCTGAAGATCGCGGTCGTCGCGCCGATGCCGACCGCCAGCGTCAAGACCGCAAGGACCGTGAAGCCCGGATTCCGGGCAAGCATCCGGCAGCCGTACCGAAGGTCTTGCAGCAACACACTCATGATGGCAGCCCTGGCTGCGCGGAGCAATTCACGTACCGCTGCAGCACTCCGTTGGTGGCCATGAAACCGGCGGCTGCCAGACGTGATGGCCGCTGGTGGGAAAGAAGCGCTCGGATCCGAACAGGAGTCGCCGGACCTACTGATCCCGGGACGACTCCAGGGGCGACTGGCGGCGGGCCTCGGCGTTCTCGATCTTCCAGGCGTCGCCGTCGCGGCGAAGCTCGAAGCGCCAGGTGCGCGACTCGGTGCGCGGCTCGCGGCTGCCGACCTTGCCCACGTAGCTCGCCTGGCCGCGGCACGAGACGTTCGCGACAACGCCGCGGATGTCGATGTCGCAGTCGTCGAACGACACGTTCTGTGACGCAAGGTTCTGGAACGCGCGGGCGAGCGCCCTCTCGTCCACGGTGGGCCACACGGCGCGCGCGGCGCCGGCGTCGAGTGCTCCGTACGCGCGCGCATAGCGGCGCAGCACTTCTTCCACGCGGCCTTGCTCGGCGGCAGGTATCACGACGGCGGACGCCGCCGGCGCCGCCGATGGCGCCGGGCCGTTACGTGCATCGGCTGTGACCGCGGTGTCGCCGGGATCCGACGACGGTACGACGGCGTGCTCGGGATTGGGTGTGGCCGCCGCGACCTGTCGTGGCGGGGCCACGTAGTCGTCCCGCACTTCGCCCAAAGGCCGCACGACGTCTTCGTCTTCGACGATCGGGCGCCGTTCGACCGTCCGCTCCAC
>JBOGIW010000206.1:0-30042 GCA_050748045.1 Vicinamibacterales bacterium
GCAACCGCACGTGGAGCACTCATCGGCTGTGTCTTTCACACGGAGCTGTCCCCTGGCTACGATTTGGTTGCGGCTCCGCCGCGCTGGGAACTTCGTGATCTTCGTGGCTGCGATCTTCGTGATCTTCGTGGCTGCGATCGTCGTAATCTTCGTGGCTGCGCTAGTCCGGCCGTGCGGCGGGAGCGGTCGGCGGACGATCGCGCTTCGCGCCGGGCAGGCCGTTGATGAACTTCGTCAGCGGCGGGATGATCTGGTAGAACTCCGACGAGCCGCCGTGGCCGCGCTCGGAATCGATGACGTGCAGTGTCGCCTTCTTCCCGAGCGACCGGAGCATGTCGACGACTTCCTTGGCGTAGTCCGGCCGTACCGAGTCGTCCGTGCGTGACGGCATCATGAGCACGTCGGCCTTGACGAGCCGCAGCCCGTCCAGCAGGTTGGCCCGCCAGCCGCGGGCGTAGTCGCCGCGCTTCCAGCCGATGTTCTGGCGCGTGAGCGCGAACGACTGATAGAGCTGGCAGTTCGCATCGTGTCCCGTCTTCACGCCGCGCAGGGCGTTGTCCCAGAGCTCCTGCTCCATCTTGAACTTGTGCCTGAAGTCGGTGTACCCCGATTTCGCCGGATCGGCGTCCTCCAGGTTGTTCTCGTACCAGTACGGCGAGTTCGTGTAGCTCACCGACGACAGCATGCGCGAGGTCGCCTGGCCGAGCATCGGGTACCGGCCCGTTCCGTAGTAGTCGCCGTTCTGCCAGTCGGGATCGTTCATGATCATCTGCCGCTGGATCAGGTGCCGCGCCATGTGGGCCGAGGACGACCGCGCGCGGGCGACGACCGGAACGGCGCCATCCGCGAAGTCGGGAAACGTCGTGATGAGCTCGAGGCTCTGGTACCCCCCCATCGAGACGCCCGACACGACCAGCAGGTGCTTCACGCCCAGGTGCTCGAGCAGCTTCATGTGCACGCGCACCATGTCGCGGATCGTGAAGACCGGAAAGCGCATGCCGTACGGCTTTCCCGTCTTCGGATCGATCGACTGCGGCCCCGTCGTGCCGGTCCCGAGCTTCTTGTCCCTGTGGCCGCCGGCAAGCGCCTGAGGACTGACGACGAAGTACTTCGTCGTGTCGTACGGCTTGCCTGGACCGATGAGACCGTCCCACCAGCCGGGCCGGCCGTCCGGCGAATGGCGTCCCGCCGCGTGGGCCGTTCCTCCGAGCCCGTGCAGCACCAGAATGGCGTTGCGCCCGTCAGGATCGAGCTTCCCGTACGTCTCGTACACCACCGTGATCGGGCCGAGCTTCCGCCCGTTCTCGAAGACGAACTCGTTCGGCGGCTCGCCGAAGGTGAAGGTCCTGGGCTTGACGATCTCGTCGAGCGCCTGCGCAGGCATCGCCGCGACGACCGCCAGCAGCACGATGAATGTCAGCGTCCGTGTCACTGCATCTCCTCCTCGACGCGCCGGGCGCCGGTCTCAGTCATGGGTCCTGCCCGGGGCGCCGGGCTGTGGCCCCTTGTGCGGCACGCCTTCCTTGACCACGTGCACCACGTGCCGCAGGGCGGTCATGCTTCGCAAGGGATTCCCGTCGACGACGATGAGGTCGGCCAGCTTGCCGGCGTCGATGGTGCCGGTTTCGCTGCCGAGGCCGAGTCCCTGCGCGTTGGTGCGCGTGGCCATGCTGATGACTTCCATCGCCGGGATTCCCGCGCGCACCAGGAGCTCCATCTGCCGCCATGTGGCATCGGTGTGGAAGTTGGCCGGCGTTCCGCTGTCGGTGCCGACGCCGAGCGCCACGCCGCGGTCGTAGAGCCGCTTGACGTCGGCGAGGCTGTCGTCGATCCGGCGCGGCCGGAGGGCGCCGCCGAAGTAGGCGACGCGATTGAGCTGCGTGAGCGAACCGCGCACGATGTCGTAGAGATCGGGTGGGGTCAGGAGCCTGAAGCGCGGGTTGTCCAGCCACGCGGGCTCCTCCATGGCGAGCGTGGCCGCCAGCGACTGCACGTTCGTGGGGAGCACCACCGTGCGGCGCGCCACGAGCTCCCGGACGACCTCCTCGTCTTCCGGGTCGAACCCCTGGTGCTCGATGGCGTGCTGGCCGTTGCGGATCCGCATCAGGGCGTCGGCCTTGCCGCTGACGTGCCCGGTGATCCTGAGCCCCTTCTTGCGGGCGCCATCCGCGATCGCCTGCATTTGTTCCGCGGTCAGCCCGGTATACAGCTTCACGATGTCGGCGCCGAGATCGAGTGTCTTCTGGATCGCCTGCCGGGCGTCTTCGACCGTGCGGACGTTGAACACCTGGGCGCCGCTCGGCCCCCTGCCAGCCTGGCCGCGATGGTGACGGGCGAACTGCTCGTCCGACCAGTTCGTGATCCACCCCATGCTCGTGAGCACGCGAGGACCGGGGATCTGGCCGCGGGCGATGCGCTCGCGCACCTGCTGCTGGATCACCGGGTCGCCGCCGAGATCGACGGCCGTGGTGACGCCCGCCATGAGGAGCTGTCGCGCCGAGGCCTCGGCGATCGTCTCGTAGCGGGGCCCGTAGGTCGTGTGCCAGTAGGCGTACCCGCCGCGGTCGCCCACGCCGCCGTAGCCCAGGAGATCGAGGTGGACGTGGCGATCGATGAGGCCCGGCAGGACGTAGTAGCCGGCGGCATCGATCACGCGGGCGCCTGCGGGCACGGTGAGGCTGTCGCGCGTGCCGACCGCCACGATCCGCTTGCCGTCGATGAGCACGACCGACCGGGGCACCGGGGGCCCTTCGTGGCCGTCGATGAGCACGCCGCCGACGACGGCCAGCGTGGCGCGCGGCGGCTGGGGGTCCGACGCGATCTGGGCGGCGGCGGCGCCGGGCGCGGCGACCAGCCACACAGCGAGGAGCGGCACAAGAGGTCTCATAGGATTCTCCCGGGAGCCCATCTCCCGCCTACACATGTATACAGAGTACGGGGCATCTAACACCCTTCAGTGAAACAGTGTCAAGAGGCGCGCGGTCCCACGCCTTCCAAGGAAGCCTCCACGCCACGCAGGCGCCCTCGGGTTTCACTTGACACGGCGCATTCGACGCTGTATCCATTACGGTGTACATATGTATTCACAAATGTCCCGAAGTGCGTTGGACGATGGGACCCGTGTCCCGCTCGCTGGAACGGAGTGGGCAGGCGCTGTGGCGGAGATCCGCAGCGGCAGGAGGGACCAGGTATGACTCGCGGTCGAACGTTACGCTCTCTTTGCGCGCTGGCGCTCCTGGCCGCCTGCCCGGCGGCCGCCCTCGCGCAGACCGTCAGCAGCACCATCGTCGGGACCGCCCGGGATGAATCGGGCGGCGCCATGCCCGGCGTCACCGTCGAAGTGTCCAGCCCCGCCCTCATCGGCGGCACCGTCGCGGTCGTCACCGGTCCCGATGGCACGTACCGCGTGGGCGAGCTTCGGCCCGGCACCTACACCATCGTCTTCACGCTCCCCGGCTTCCAGACGCTGCACCTCGAAGGCATCGGCCTCACCAGCGCCTTCACCGGCACGGTGGACGCCGTCATGAAGGTCGGCGGCGTGCAGGAGTCGATCACCGTCACGGGCGAATCGCCGACGGTCGACCTGACCTCCGCCGTGTCGTCCGCCGTGATCACGCAGGAGCTCAAGGACGCGATCCCGATGGGCCGGAGCATGGGCTCCATCGTGGGGCTGGCGCCGGGCGTCGTGACCGCCGGGACGACGGGCGTTGACGTCGCGGGGAGCCGTGCGCTCCTGAATACGTCCATCCAGGTGCACGGCTCGAACAGCAGCGACACGACGTGGAACTTCAACGGCCTCGACATCACGTCGGCCATCGGGCCGGGCAACCCGGCCGGGTACTACAACGACGGCATCCTGGAGGAAGCCGCCGTCCTGACCAACGCCCTGCCGGCCGAGATCGGCGGCGGCGGCGTCTTCATCAACTTCACACCCCGGTCCGGCGGCAACCAGTTCCACGGATCCTTCTTCGCCAACGGCACGACCTCGACGCTCCAGGGCGACAATCTCTCGGCGGAGCAGGAAGCCCAGGGCCTGCGGGCGCCGACGCGCATCCACAAGATGTACGACGTGAACCCCGGCTTCGGCGGACCGATCAGGCGCGATCGTCTCTGGTTCTACGCGAGCGTGCGCCGGCAGATCGTCCAGTTGCGGCTGGCCAATCAGTTCAACGTCGACGGGTCGCAGGTCATTGACAGAAACGAGAACAAGAACGTCTCCTTCTCGACGCTGGCGCAGATCAGCTCGAACAACCGGCTCGCGTTCGTGTGGGACAGCGCGTGGAAGGTCAACCTGACCTCGCAGACCGGCGTCGGGCAGTGTGTCAGCTTCCCGCGCATCGTCGATATCAGCGCGACGACCAAGCAGCCCACCTACCCGCGGCTCGCCTCGCTCAAGTGGACGTCGGTCTTGACCGACAAGACGACCTTCGAGGCCGGCGCGTCGGTCATGACGGCCAACTACAACTTCGAGCACGGGCCTTTCGCCGGCAACGAGGTGACCAGGATCGATCTCGCCCTCGCGCGCGTGTGGGGAAGCGACGCGTGCGAGTCATTCGTGACCAACGCCCGCCGCAACGGCCAGTTCGTGCTGTCGTACATCCCGCGCTGGAACGGCACGCACAACATCCGCGTGGGCGGCAAGATGGAGTCGATGTACTACAGCCTCGATGGTCCCTCGAACGGCCGCGGCGACTGGGCGTGGCGCTACAACAACGGCGTGCCGAACTCGGTGGCGGTCTTCAACCTGCCGTACACGCAGCGCAACGAGTGGTACGAGATGGGCTACTTCATCCAGGATTCGTGGGCGATCAGGAACCGGCTGACGCTGAACGCGGGCCTGCGGTTCGAATACATCAACGGACGCATTCCGGCCCAGCACAAGCCCGCCGGGATCTGGGTGCCGGCCCGGGACTTCCCTGAGATTCGGAACGTGCCGAACTGGTTTACGGTCGTGCCTCGCCTGGCGTTCGTCTACGACGTGTTCGGCAACGGCAAGACGGCGCTCAAGGCCAACGTCAGCAAGTACACCGAGCGGATCGGCTCGGGCTTCATGCGCGCCGTGAACCCGACGACGCGCGGCTTCTCGACGCGGCCGTGGACGGACAGGAACGGCGACCTCGTCCCGCAGCTCGACGAGCTCGGGCCCGGCACACCGTTCAGCGGCGGCACCCAGATCCGCTACGCGGACGACGTGACGCGGCCGTCCCAGTGGGAGTACACCGCCAGCGTCCAGCACGAGCTCTTCCCGTCGGTCGGCCTCACGCTGTCGTACTTCCGCCGGCAGTACGACGACACGATCGGCACGAAGAACATCCTCGTCGGCCCCGAGTCGTACATCCCCGTGATGATCACGAACCCGCTCACGACTCAGCCGTTGACGGTCTTCAACCAGGACCCGGCGACGCTCAACGTGCGCGACCAGGTGCGGGACAACTATTCGGAGATCGAGAAGGGCTACAACGGCTTCGAGATCCTCGTCGACAAGCGCTTCTCGCGCCGCTTCATGGTGCTCTCGGGGCTGTCCGTCGGCGCGCACAAAGGGACCATCAACATCAACGATCTCAACAATCCGAATCTCCAGGTCAACAACTACGGCAACATCGGCAACGACGCGAAGTTCAACCTGAAGACGGTGGCCACCTACCGGCTGCCGCGCGCGTTCCTGGTGGGCGTCAACCTGCAGTACCGCGACGGCTACCCGCTGCAGAGGAACTTCACCGTCACCCGGACGCTGGTGCCGAACCTCACGCAGGTGACCCAGAGCGTGCAACTGGCGCCGCGCGGCGAGTTCCGGCGAGGCCATCTCACCCTGCTCGACGTGCGATTCTCGAAGTTGATCGAGATGAAGGGGTTCAGGGTCGAGCCGCTCCTGGAGGTCTACAACGCGCTCAACAACAACTCGACGATCACCGAGGTGGAAACCGTCGGCCCCAACCTCGGCTTCGCGACCGAGACGGTGCTGCCGCGGGTCCTCAAGTTCGGGTTGAAGGTCAACTTCTAGGGATCGCCCGGTCCGAAGTCCGAAGACGTCATCGAAGGGAACGGAGGAGAACGGAGGGAACGGGATCACAGGAGACACGGAGATCATCTCCGTTCCTGATACGGCCGGAGGTCACGGCCTCCCGCCGGCAGCCGCCCGTTGCGTGCGCAGCCTGGCGGCCTGGGCGCGGGCTTCCGCGCTGGGCACGGCCTGCACCATCGCCTCCAGCACCCGATCCGCATCATCGAACCGTCCGAAGGTCCCGTAGAGATTCGCGAGACTGAGATACGCCCAGGTGTTGTCGGGGAACAGCCTGATTTCCACGCTGAACTCGCGCTCGGCCTCGGCGAATCGCTCGAGATGGGCGAGGCTGTCGCCCGCATAGAGGTGGAGCCCGCGCATCTGGCCCGTGCGCGACGCGATCGCCCTGACCGCGCGCGCAAAGGCGGCCGAGGCGTCGCCGAACCGGCCCGCGGCGTACGCCAGGCGGCCGTCCACGTAGTCGCGCAACGGAAAGCCTGGATCGACGCGCTCGGCCAGCCCGGCGTAGCGCTGCGCCCCGCCGCCGTCCTGGTGGGCGAGCGCGATCCTGGCCAGCATCTCGTACGCGGCCACGGCGTCGGCCGGTTCCCGCTCCAGGCCGATCGTCGCGGCGAGCTCGGCGTGCTCCCGGGCCTCGTCCAGCCGTTCGAGCGTCAGCAGCACGGACGCGAGATCCAGAAGGCCGGCGACTGACGTGGGCTCCCGGCGGAGCAGCTCGCGGAACGCGTCGAGCGCCTCTCGCGTCTGCCCCTGCCGCACGAGAAGCCGGCCGATCGTGTGCCACACGTCGGCCATCGCCGGTTCTTCGCGACCGATGTGGCGCAGCAGATCGACCGCCTCGCCCAGCCTCCCCCTGGCAACGTGCTGCAGCGCAGATCTGTATTGCACGAGGACGTGCACCTTGTCTTTCGGATCCGGTTGCACGCCTGTCGCCGGGGAGCGGCTCGCGGCCGATTGCGGTCCGACGTAGCCGAGCGATGCGAGCCGATCGCGAACGTCGGGCGCGAGCGCTTCCGGCTTCTCGACGGCGGACCCGTCCATCACCTGCGCCAGCGCCCGCGCGATCGCGACGGCCGTCGGGCGTCTGATCTCGGCGAGGTTGTGCCGCTCGCGCGGATCGGCCTGCAGGTCGTACAGCTCCGGTCGCGGCGCCTGGATGTATCTGAAGCGGGCATCCGTCAATGCAAAGAGCTCGCTCCATCCGAAGTGATAGCGGCCGAAGAGCGTCTCCGAGTAGACGCTGCGATCGGGCCATTCGAAGGGCTCTCCCTCGAGCAGCTCGCGAAGCGAGCGGCCAGGCAGGTCCGGAGGAATCGCCGCGCCCGCCAGCGCGAGGATCGTCGGGAGGAGATCGACGTGCTGCACGACATGGGGCACCCGCGACCCGGCGTTCCGCCGGCCCGGCAGTTTCACCACGAGCGGCACGCGCAGCGCCTCTTCGTAGAGGAACAGCCCGTGTTCCTGCTCGCCGTGATCGCCCAGGCCCTCGCCGTGATCGGAAAGGAGCACGATGGTCGAAGCGTCGTAGAGTCCAGTGCCGCGCAGACGGTCGAGGAACCGGCCGGCGATCTCGTCGGCGTACGCGATCTCGCCGTCGTACGGCGCCAGGTGCCCATATCGCTCTGGAGGCGAATAGGGTGCGTGCGGCTCGTACACGTGGAGGAAGAAGAACCACTCGCGCGAGGCCTGCCGCTGCACCCACTCGAGGGCGATCGCCAGCGACGCCTCGCCCTCGCGCTGCGCCTCGTCCAGTGCGGCCCCGCCGCGCGCCGGCGGCATGCGGCCGTCGAAGAAGTCGAACCCCGCTCCGATCCCGGTGGCGTCGCGGAGCACGGCGCTCGACACGACGCCCGCCGTGGCATACCCGCGCTCCCGCAGCCACTGCGGCAGCAGCTTCTCCCCGGGCTTCACCGAGAAGCCGACGTTGTCCCGCACGCCATGGTGCTGCGGCAGCCGGCCCGACAGGATCGAGACGTGCGCCGGCAGCGTCAGCGGCGAGTGGGTGTAGGCGCGCTCGAAGAGGACGCCGTCGGCCACGAGCGCATCGATCGCAGGCGTGCGTCCCGGCGCGTATCCGTACGCCGGGAGTCGATCCGCCCGCAGCGTGTCGATCGACATGACGATGATGGGCCCGCGCCGGGAGGGCGGCGACGGCCGTGCCACGACGTACCAGGCGAGGAACCCGCACACGGCGAGCGCCCCGGCGGCCGCGAGGGTCCGGCGCGACGGTCGATCGTGGACGGCGGAGGCTGGCCCGCGCGACCTGGGCATGGGTGACGGTCGTGCCGCCTGGTGGCGATCGCGTGCACGGCCCGACAGAATACGACCGTATACACGATGAGCCGCTCGATCGCAAGCGCCGGTAATCGTCTGGTTGAAGCTCGACCAGCACCCAGGCGCCGGCGCCGGTGGCGTCGGACCCGATCGCCCCGGGGGTCGAGGCTTATGGCGCTCGCGGCCGGGCGGCGTTCGACAGCAGCGTGCCCCGCTGGTGCTCGACCTGTCCGCCGACGAGCGTCAGCAGGATGCGATCGCGCATGCGGAAGCACAGCTCGGGATGCCGCTCGAGCTCGTGGATATCGGCCAGATCGAGCAGCACCAGGTCGGCGAGCTTGCCGACTTCGAGCGATCCGCGCGTCGTGTCGTCGTAGGTCAGGTACGCGCCGTGCGTCGTGTACGAGCGGAGCGCGTCCATGATCCCGACGGTCTCCTGCGGACCGAACACCTGCCCGGTCGCCTGATCCCGCCGGGTCAAGAGCGCGTAGATGCCGACCCATGGGTCGTGCGAGGTCACCGGGTAGTCGGACCCCGACGGCATGAGGACGCCGGCTTTGAAGTACGACCGGAACGGCTGCGTCCGAGCCATCCGGTCGGAGCCGAGGTTCTCCGCGAAGCTCTTGCCCTGCTGCCAGTTGAACACCGGACTCGGCACGGCAATGATGCGGTGCCTGGCCATCTCCGCCAGCACCGCTGTCGCCGGCTCGGTGGGCAGGTACGCGTGAATGACGCTCCACCGCACATCGGCGCCGGGCCGCCGCGCGCGGATCTCGTCCAGCAGCTTCGCGTAGAGCGAGACCGTCTGCCGCATCGCCACGTCGCCGCAACTGTGGGTGTGCAGATCCCACCCGAGGTCCGTCACCGCGCGATACTGCCGCTCGCGCTCCGCGTCGGAGGCGACTTCGGGCTCGCCACGGTTCTCGACGCCCTCGATCTCCTTCCACCGGGCAAAGGGCTCCGAGACCCACGCGCTCCGCGTGCCCGCTCCGCCGTCGCTGTAGAACTTGATTCCGCGCCAGCGGAGGAATGGAGTGTCGGGCTCGCGCCGGTTGATGGGACGCAGAAGCTCGACCAGCTTCTGCGGCGGCTGCTTGTAGACGCTGCCGAAATACACGCCGGGAACGCGCAGCCGCAACTCTCCTTTCGCCTGCGATGCCTGGTAGACACGCATGTCGTAGTCGCCGCGGGAATCCGCGTCGACGATGCTGGTCACACCGAGGCGCAGCATTTCCTGGACACCCGCTTTCACGCTGTCGACGTCGCTGGCGAAGCCGTCGGCGGACGGACGCACGGTCACGAGCGCGGCGCCCTTCCGGCCGAGAAAGACGCCCGTCGGGATCTCCAGGTCGCGCGGCTGGCCATCGACGGTCACGCGCCGCCTGGCTCGGAGAATCCTGTCCTCGAACGTGAAGCCGGCCGGGTCCTCGAGCCACCAGGCCGGCCAGGTCGATGACCGCTCGTCATCGATTCCCATGAGCCGTAGCGCGGCGGTGTTCACGAGGACGCCGCGATACACCCGGCCCAGGCGAACCGGGTTCTCAGGCGTGATGGCATCGAGTTGCCACCGCGTGGCCATGTCCGGGTACTTGCTCTGGTCCCATCGGCTGCCGAGCAGCCACGCCCCGGGCGCCGGTTTCAGCCGGAGCTTCAAGGCGCGAACGGCCTCGAGGATGTCCGCGGCGCTCCTGGCGTAGGTGAAGTCGGCGCGTTGGGTCATGTCGCGCCCCAGGCCACGAAAGTGAATGTGAGAATCCTGCAGGCCCGGTACGATGGTCCGTCCCGCGAGATCGACGATGCGTGTCGACCTCCCCTTGTGCGCCAGTACCTCGGCGTCAGTGCCCACCGCGATGATGCGCTCACCGGCGACAGCCAGCGCGCTCGCCACGCGAGACCGGCTGTCGAGCGTGATCACCTTCCCGCTCGTGAAGATGAGGTCGGCGCCGGCCGGCCCCTGGGCGGCCATCGCGCCGACCACACCGAGCGCCGCCGCACCCGCCGCGGCCGCCAGGAGCGTTCGCCGTGTCAGCGGGCGTTCCACGGTTTCGGCTGGCCCGCCGACGATGGCTGCCGCGGGCCGGGTTCCCGCAGGATCGGGTACACCTTCGCGCCCTTCAACGCCTCGTCCAGCACATTCCAGTTCACGAAGCCATCGTCGGAGCGCGGCTCGAGCAGGTAGAACACGAGCCGTCCGAGCGGTTGATCGACGCGCACCACGAACGTGCCGGCGGGCACGGTCTTGTCCACGCTCTCGTACTCCCCGGTGACCGTGCGTTCGTGATGCTGTTCGAAGGCGCGCTCGGCGGTTGTCGACGAATCGATGCGGAACTGCTGCAGTTTCAGCGTCAGGGACGCGTCTGTGCGGGTCATGCGGACGCCATGAGCCTGCAGTCGCTCGATCACGCCTCCGAGCTCAGTCGGCACGAAATAGCGGACCGGCGCCGTCTGCGACTCGGTCGGCTCGAACGTGCCGAACTCGGGCATTCGCTCCGGCTTGCGGACGTCCAGCCTGCGGAGCATCACGTGCCCCGAGTGCGGGTTGCGCTCCTCGGCCACGTCGCCCATCAGGATGTCGACCGGTTCGCTCCTGTGGTACCTGGCGCGAAGCGCGAACTGCTGCCCGATCACGGATCGGGCGTCGAGATCCGCCGTGATCCGGCGCACCTCCGCTGCGCTCCGATGAACGCTGTCGAGGATCTGCTCCACGAAGCGCGACGTTGCCGCGATGCGCTCCGGAAAGATCGCATATGAGTACGCCTCGCTGAGGATCGCGAAGCGGTTCCGCAGGCCCACGTAGTTGTTGCCGAACCTGGGCCGATGGTCGAACGTGTACCACCCGCGCTCGCCGCCGCCGGGCGCCATCACGTTCCCGTAGTAATAGAAGTCCCAGCCGTGCTTGTCCTTGATTGCCTTGGTGATTCGCGGCAGCCAGTCGGAGCGAAGGAGGGTGACGATCTGCGGATCGGTGTTGGGGTTCAGCGGGGGCGAGTACGTCAGGTGGTACGCGTGGCGGGTCCCATTCGTCGTGTGCAGGTCGATCGCGACGTGGGGATCGTAGGCCGTCATGAACCGCACGAGCGAGCGGGCCTCCGGCGTATCGAGCTTCATGTGATCGCGGTTCAGATCGAAGTTGCGCGCGTTCGACCGCTGCCCCATGCCCCCGATCGGCCCGTGCTGCCGGCCCCGATTCGTCAGGGTGACCCGCTCGTTGCCGTCGGCGTTGTAGATCGGCGCGACGAGCAGCACCATGGACTCGAGCCACGCCGCGTGCTGTCCCTGGGCGATCTCCCGCAAAAACGCCAGGAGCGACTCCTTCCCCTCGACCTCTCCGGCGTGGATGTTGCCCTGGAGGTAGACACGGGTCTTGCCGGACGCGCGCACGGTTTCGGGGCGCGCGTCCGACACCTGGCCGACCACCGCCAGCGGCAACGCGCGTCCCTCCGTCGTGTAGCCGAACGTCGTCAGATGGATGCGCGGCGACGCCCGATCGACGGTGTCCAGGAACGCGCGCACCTCGTCGTAGGGGGTCGTTTCCGCGTAGTCGGACCGCTCGGCGCGCGTCTCGAGCGTGGCGAGGTCCGGGCGCGACTGCGCTGACGGCGCAGGATCCAGGAGCACCCCCACAACCAGCGCAAGAGGCATCGATCCATTCGTGATGAGGCGGCGCACTGCGGTTCTCAAATCCCTTTCTCCCCGTGATCTCGCTGAACGTCTCGATCGGATCGCACGCTCACATCGTCCCGTCGTGCAGCGGACGGATCTCTATCCGCTCGATCACGTCGCCCTCGAGCACGCGATCCACCACGTCCATGCCCTGGACCACCTGCGCGAACACCGTGTACTGGTGCTCGAGCCGCAGGTTGTCGGCGACGTCGATGGCCATCTGCGCATCCCCGGTGTCCCGGCCCCGCGTCGAGGTTCCAACTGCCCCGCGCACGCGTGGGTACAGACCCAGCTCGTCGCGGAGATACGGTCCGTCGCCCATGAACTCGTTGGCCCCTGGACTGCCGCCCTGGATCAGCCAGTTCGGCACGACGCGGTGATAAGTCAGCCCGTTGTAATACCCCTCGTTCACGAGCCGGACGAAGCGTGCCACCGTCGCCGGCGCCTCTTCAGGAAGCAGCTTCATGTCGAACGACCCGACGCCGCGCACGGTGACACGCGCCACCGACGCCACGTACCGCTCGAGCTCTCGCACGTCAGGCGGCCGGATCGGGAGCGGACTCGGCGCCGTTGGATGGTCGGTTCCCGTCCACTGCTTCAAGGCGGCGGCCGCGCGCTCGGCGACCCTGGGATCGAAGTCGGTCAGGTAAGGCGTCAGGTCCGAGACCTGGTCACGCGACCCGAGCTCGGCGAGCCGTTCGAGGATGGCGACGCGCGGATCTCTCGAGGTGTCCCTCCGCTCCGCCGTCAGCCGGGAGAGGGCCGAGAGGAGCGCCGGCACGGCCTCGGCACGATTCGGGCTTCCGGCCAGGGCGCGCGCGGCCGCGCGAGCCAGTTGGTAATCAGGGGCCGCGAGCGCCTCGAGGTAGATGGCGTGCGCCTTCTGACCGGCAACCCTGGCGAGCCCGCCGACGGCCGCGGTGCGCACGTTGGGGTGCTGGTCGCGCGCGAGCCGGTCCAGGGTCGCCGCGTCCTCTAGGCTCGTCGCCGCGCGCGCAGCGTACATCCGAACCTGCCAGATCTCATGGGTCGCGAAGGCGCTCATGCGCCGCGCCGCCTCCCGCGGATCCAGCCGCGCCAGCGCCACGAGCCCACGAGCCGCGGCGTGCCACGCGACGCGCGTGCCGGGCGCGCTCGCCGCCGGCGGCGGCAATGTCTGCACGGCGGCCAGCAGTGACCGGATGGCCGCGCGGCGTTCGGGAGCGGGACACCCGTTGCCGAGCAGATCGAGCGCCAGCAGCAAGACGTGTGGCGCGGGATCCCGCACGGCGTGCAGGATGGGCCCGCACGACTCGGACTGGAGATGCGCGGCATGGGCGTGCAGCGCGTCGTAGCGAACCATCGCGCTCCGGTCGCGCAAGGCCTGGTCGATGAGCGCTGCACGCCCGTCCACCGGTGTGCCGATCGCGTGGGGCATGCCGAGCCGGTTCATCGCGTCCGTGGATCCCGCGCCGACGGCCGCCAGCCGGCGCACCTGGTCGTCGGGATCCTGGAGCGCCGCCCGCAGCGTCTCGCTGTCCACGCCGCGCGCGGCGATGAGCGCGGCCAGCGCGACGCGCCGGATTCGCGCGCCGGTGTGAGCCTCCGTCGACGACGTGCTGTCCACGGGAGCGCGGACGATCTGCCGAAGCCTGGCCAGCGTCGTCCCGGTGGCGCTCGCGTCCTTGCCGTTCAGCCGGAACAGCGCCTCCAATCCCTTGACGCTGCCAAGCAGGACCGTCGCGTTTCGCGGGCCCTCCTGGGTCGCGTCAACCAGTACCGCTTCGACCTCGCTGAGCAATGGAGAGGATCGATAGGGGAGCCGTCCGAGCGTCCGGTAAATCGCGCTCCGCACGTCGGCGTCCGATTCAACGCTCAAACGCTGGCGCAGCGTCTTGACGACGGCCGGCAGCGGATCCTCGGCATTGGAACGGGCGCTCCCCTGAATCGCCTGGCCGAGCGCGTTGGCGGCCTCGCTTCGCACCTCGGGAGCCTTCGCGGAGACGAGCGGCAGGATCTCCGGCACGAGCGTCGGCCGCTCGAGGCGTCCGACGCCCCTCACGGCCAACTGCTGGATGCCGGGATCCTCGCTGCGCATGCCTTCCAGCAGCGTGGCAAGCTGCTCGAGCGTCGGCGCCCGGGCGTCCTCCGCCGCGAGGATTGCCTGCCGCGCATCGCCGGCGCTCGCGGCACGATCCTGGCGCGCGCAGCCTCCCGCGGCGATCGTCAACAGAGCCGAGGCCGTCACGACGACCATGCGCCGAGCGCTCATCCCGCACAAACCCATCCCCTGCCTCCTTGGACGCCCCGGGGTCAGAACGGGGTCAGAGTAGCGACATGACTCGACTCAACCCCTTGATACGGATCGCATCGCTACTCTGACCCCGTTCTGACCCCAGGATCGGCCGTCTCTCAGGGCCTCCGAACTATGGGGTACACAGTACTGTTCTTCAGCGCGTCATCGAAGAAGTTCCAGGTCAGCAACCCATCGCTCGAGCGGGGCTCGAGGAGGTGGAAGATCAGCCGCGCGAGTGGCTGGTCCATCGGCACGACGACCGTGCCGGCTGGCAATGTCTGCTGCACCGGCTCGTACCGTCCAGTCACCGTTCGCTCGCGGTGCCCCTGGGACGGGGGCTCGGCAAACCGGCTCGAGGCGATCGTGAACTGCTCGACGGCCAGCGTCTCCGGCTTCTCGAGCCTCGACACACGCGCCCCGTGGGTCTGCAGCCGATCGATCACGTCGCCGAGGCCGGCCGGTACGTAATACGCGCTGGGGACCCGCTCGACGTCACTCGGCGCGAAGGCTTGGAATTCCGGCAGCCGCTCCGGCTTTCGCGTGTCGGTCCGGACGAGCATGATCTGGCCGGTATACGGGTGCTTCTCCTCCCTCACGTCGCCGAGCAGGATGTCGACCGGTTCCGGCGACTTCTGGAGCGTACCACCGAGGGCAAGCTGCCGTCCGACGATCGACTCGGCGTCGGCGCGTGCGGCGATGTCACGGATCCGCGCCGCGTTCACCCGGGCGTAGTCGACGAGCTCTTCGACGAACCGCACGAGCGACACGATGCGTTCCTGAACCGGGACGTACGCGTACGACTCGACCAGGATGGCGAAGCGGTTTCTCAGGCCCACGTAGTTGGTGCTGTAGCGCGGGCGCGGATCGAAGGTGTAGTACCCGCGCTCGGCGCCGGCCGGGCCGCCGGCGCCCGGCACGTTGCCGTAATAGTACGAGTCCCAGCCGTGCTTCGCCTTGAACGCGCGCGTGACGGACGGGAACCAGTCCTTGCGCAGCAGGTCGACGATGGCGGGGTCGGTGTTCGGGTTCAAGGGGGGCGAGTACGTGATGTGGTAGGCGTGGCGCGTGCCGTTGGTGCCGTGCAGGTCGCTCATGACGTGGGGGTCGTAGCGGCGAATCAGGTTCGTCAGCGCGCGGCATTCGGCGCCGTCCAGCTTGACGTGATCGCGGTTCAGATCCAGTCCCTGGGCGTTGTTGCGCTCCCCGACGCCGCCGACGGGTCCCGGCTGTCGCGGGCGATTGCCCAGTGTGACGCGCTCGTCGGCGTCCGGGTTCTGGAGGGGAACGATCAACAGCACCAGATCGTCGCTGCCTGCCCACCGCTCCGCCGACGCGATCGATCGCACCAGCATGAGCATGGCCTCCTTGCCCTCGATTTCCCCGGCGTGCGTGCCCGTGTAGACGAGCACCCGTGTCTTGCCCGACGCGAGTACCGCTTCGGGCGAGGCGTCCTTGACGTTGCCGATGACGAAGAGCGGCAGGCGCCGCCCCTCGAAGGAATAGCCGAACGTCGTGAGGTGGACGAGCGGCGATGGGTCGGATACCGCCTCCGCGAACGCCATCAGCTCGGGATAGCGTGTGGTTTCCGCGAAGCTGGTGCGCTCGATGCGGGTCTTCAGGGCGGCGATCTTCTGATTCGCCTGCGCCGCGACCGCGCTGCCGCCGTCCAGCCCCGGCCGCATCCCGAGCACGGCGGCGCACGCGATGAGGAGCGGCACCCCCGGTCGCTTCCGACGAGCGTGCACCGCCCCTTGCGACAGATCGCCGCGGAAGATGTTCACCTGGCCTCCTCTCAGTGACACGCGATCAATGGGCGCGCGCGCTCACGGGTTCCTGACGATCGGATACACCTTCGCGTCCTTCAGGGCGTCGTCGACGAGGTTCCAGGTCAACACGCCGTCATCCGAGCGCGGCTCGAGCAGATAGAAGGCCAGGCGCCCCAGCGGCTGGTCGACGCGCACGACCCGTGTGCCGGCGGGCAGCACGACGTCCGCCCGCTCGTACGCGCCGGCGACCGTCCGCTCGTTGTGTCCCTCGGACGCCTGCGCCGCAACGGACATCGAGTCGATGCGGAACCGCTCGACGGAGAGCGTCTGCTCCCGCGGGAGGGTCGTCGTCTGCACGCCGTGCGCTTCCAGCCGGTCGATGACGCCCGCGAGCGCCGGCGGGACGTAATAGGCCTGTGGCGCGCGCTCCGACCCGGTGGCCCGGAACGCGCCCCACTCCGGCATCCGCTCGGGCTTGCGTACGTTCGTACGCTTGAACATCGTCAGGCCCGTGTAAGGATGCGGTGCTTCTTCGACGTCACCCAGGACGATCTCGACGCCGTCCGACGTCTTCTCCAGCACCGCCTGGAGCCCCAGCGTCTGGCCGACCACCGACTTCGCATCCGCCTCATTCGACACGCGCCGAATGCGCTCGCCGTTCGCCGCGGCATAGTCGACCATCTCTTCGATGAATCGCCGCCCCGCGACGATCCGCTGATCGAAGGGCAGGTACGAGTACACGGTCGTCAGCACCGCGAATCGATTGCGGAGGCCGACATAGTTCGTGCTGTAGCGAGGGCGATGGTCGAACGTGTACCAGCCCCTGGGCTGCTTGCTCGCAGCCGGACCCGCCGGCACGTTCCCGTAATAGTAGGTGTCCCACCCCTGCTTCTTCTTCAGCGCGGCGCTGACGCTCGGAAACCACTCCTTCCTCAAGAGGTCGTCGATGCCCGGCGCGGTGCTCGGATTGAGAGGCGGCGAATAACCCACGTGATAGCCGTGCCGGGTGCCGTTGGTCGTGCGCATGTCGATGACCACGTGCGGGTCGTACGCTCGTAGCACCTGGACCATGGAGCGGACTTCCGGCGTCTCCAGCTTCGTGAAATCCCGGTTCAGGTTCTTGTTCTGGGCGTTGTTGTTGCTGCCCACTCCGCCCACCGGACCGTTCGTGCGGGGCCGATTCGTCAGGCTGATCCGCTCGTTCCCATCGGCATTGAAGATGGGAGCGACCAGCAGGACCAGCCGTTGATCCCACGCGGCGTGTTCGCCCGACGCCAGCGCGCGGAGCAGGACGAGCGTCGCTTCCTTGCCGTCCACTTCGCCTCCGGCTTCGTTGCCGACGACGAGCACGCGAGTCCTGTCGGAGGCGGCCTTCACCGATTCGGGCCGCGCGTCACGCACGCTTCCCACCACCAGGAGCGGAAGCGGGCGGCCCTCGAACGAGTATCCGAAGCTCGTACGGTGGATTCGGTCAGACGCGTCGGCCACCGCCGTGACGAACGCCACGACATCGTCGTAGCGGCTTGTCTGTTCGTAGTTCGTGAGCTCCGGACGGGTCTTGAGCACCGAGAGACTGGCTTTGGACGCCTGCGCACCGGCCTGGGCGCCGCCGATGACGGCCCAGGCGGTGATGCAGAGCAGACGGACGACAACACCCGGCGAGGAGCGCCGTCGCGGAGGTTCGAACACCATCACCGTTGCACCGCCGTGATGTTGCTGACCGATGGCGGCGCGAGCAGCGCCTTCATCTCGTAGACCTGCCCGTTCTTGATCACGGTGGTGACCTTGCGAGCGGCATTGACGTCGGTCAGCGGATCGCCGTTGACGACCACCATGTCCGCCAGCTTGCCGCTCTCGATCGACCCGAGATCTCCGTCGAGGCCGAGCGACTCCGCCGCCGTGAGCGTCGCCATCTGCAGCGCCTCGACGGGCGTGAAGCCCACGCGAACCAGCGAGACGATCTCGACATGGAGCGCCAGCCCGTGCGGCAGGTTGGAGGCGTCCGTCCCCGCGACGATCCGCACGCCTTCCTTCGCGAGCGCCTTGAGGAGCTTCCCTTTCTCGCGAATAAGGTGGGCGATCGGCTCGGGGCCCGTGTCCTTGTACCGCCTCATCCGGGAGTGCATCCCCACCTGCGCCCACTCGGGCACGAACACCTTGATCCGTTCCTCGTCGAAGAGCGTCGGATCCTCCGTCGCCAGGGCCGCGTAGGTGGCCATGTTCAACGTGGGCACCACCGTCATGCCGCCACCCGCCATCAACTGGAACGCGTCCGCGTAGGTGTTCCCGAGCGCCGAGATCTTGAACGGGTTTCCGAATACCACGTGCTCCGTGAAATCCACGCCCCACACGCCGACGGGGTAGATCTCGTGCGAGGTGACCGCCATGCCCGATTTGTGCGCGAACTCGACGATCCGCTTCATGATCGCGTGCGGCAGCCGGCTGTACGTCTTGAACCAGTCCATGCCGAGCTTCCGCTGCCGCTCGAGCTCCAGCTCGACGCGCGGGCCCGGCTCGATCGGGTAGAACTCCGTGGCGCCGGTTACGCGGCTGCCGTCCCAGATCGGGCCGGTCAACTGCGTGCGGGGACCGATCCGCTCTCCCGAATCCCACATTTCCCGGAACTCCACCGACTGGTACGTTTCCATCCCGGTGTCGCGGAGCGTCGTCACGCCGTAGGACGTGAGCTGGCGCCCAAGGGCATCGCCGTACTGCTGGTAGATGTGCTCGTGCGCGTCGATGAGCCCGGGGATCACCGTCTGCCCCGACGCGTCGACCACGCGGCCGGAATGGAGCGAGGAGCGATGCGGCTCGATCGATCGAATCCGGTTGCCTTCGACCACGATGTCGCGGTCGGCCTGCCGCGTCTGGTCGCGACCGTTCCACACGTGCCCGGCGTGCACGACCAGCCGGCCCCGCGGCACGCTCGGCTGCCAGGTGAGGTCCACCGGAATCGTGCGCGTGTAGCCGTCGTCGACCAACACGATCTTCATCTCGTCGGTCGCCAAGTAGAGGATCTTGCGTGAATCGCCGGTCCACGACGGCGCGTGGGCCAGCCCGGCCGAGAGCTGGCGAATCGCGCCCACGGGGTTCCCCGCGCGATCGACGTCGACCATCTTGAGGAAGCCCTGGTGGACGAACGCGATGCGCGTGCCGTCGGGCGACCAGATCGGACCGTTGTCAACCGGGAAGACCAGTGACGAATGCGGGGTCACCTCCACGATCCGGGGATGGCCGCCCTCGGCCGGGAAGTTCATCATCTTGTAGATGCCGAACCGGCCGCCGGGCGTGTAGAACGTGATGGCCGCCACCATCAGCGAACGGCTGTCGGGCGCCCACGTCGGACCGCTCGGCGTGAAGCCGCGCCAGTGCTGGATCTTCGTCGTCGTCCCGGTCTCCACCTCGACGACGTGGACTTCCCCGCCCTGACCTTGACCGAGCTTGCTGACGAAGCCGATGCGCTTCCCGTCGGGCGACCAGGCGCTCTGCGTGTCCGCCGTCGGCAGCTCCGTCAGCCGGCGCTCGCGGCCGGTCTTCATGTCGCGTATCCACAGGTCGAGGTTGGTGTTCTCCGCGCGGTCCGAGGAGTAGACCAGTTGCGACCCGTCTGCCGACCACGCCGGATCGGTGTTGAGCGCCATGCGGTCCGAGGTGAGGCGCGTGGGCTTCCCGCCGTCCGTATCCACGATCCAGAGGTCCCCGAGCGCCGAGAACACCACCCTGCTGCCGTCGGGGCTGACCGCCGGGCGGACGATCCCCATCACCTTGCGTGGCTTCTGATCGAAGTCGAGCTTCTTCGGCTGGGTGGCGACGCGGGTGACGGGAATCGTCAGCGTGAACTCTACGTTCGACGCATTCGCCGCGCCCAAGGCGCGCCTCTTGATCTTGCCATCGGACGAGTAGACGAACTCGGTAGGAGAGACCCAGGTCGTCCGGAACGGGAAGATGTCCTCGCCGCTGACGACCGGCTTGCCCGACAGCTCGAGCCTCGCCTCGGCGCCGGCGATGACCGGGTAGATCACCTGCTGGCCGTCCTTCGTCCAGCTCGGGACACCGGTTCTGGCCTGCACCGGCGCGATCAGCCGCTCCGCGCGGTTGGCCACGTCGATCGCCCACACGCCAGGGGACGGCGTCCTCGTGGAGACGAAGGCAATCTCGCGATCGTCGGGCGACCACGCCGGCTGCGTGTCGGCTGCGGCGTCCGTCGTCAGTTGCTGCAGCGCGCCGGTGCGGACGTCGAGGATCCAGATGTCGAACGTGCCGCTCCGCTCCGACGTGAACGCGATGCGCGTCCCGTCGTGGGACCAGTGGGGCTCCGTGTCGTCGAATGGGCCCGACGTGAGGCGCCTGGCGCCGGAGCCGTCGGGAGCGATCGTCCAGATGTCCCACCCGTCGTCGAAGTACCCCTCGAAGACGATCTGGTCTCCCTTCGGCGAGAAGGACGGCTTCGTCGCCTTCAACGGGAAATCGGTGATCCGCGTCGCGCGACCGCCCTGACCGGGAATCGTCCACAGGCTTCCTTGAAAATCGGCCACGAGCGTCCGGCCATCGGGCGAGACCGCGACGGCGAAGTTCGTGCCTTCGTTGACGGTGATTTCGCTGGGTGGCTGCGCTCCGCGGCCCGCCGGCTGGGTCGTGACGCCGGCGCCGAAGGCCAGCACGACGCCCACCACCCCAATGGGCAGCAGCCGCGCACCTGTGAGGGTCGCTCGAGTCAGTGAAGACATATCTCGCTCCTTTGGTCTCCTAGCGCCGCACCTGGCTGCTGGTCGTGGCTCGGCTGCGCTCGCGTTTCTGTTTCTCCACCATCCCCGCCACGTCGGCGAGCAGCTTCTTCGCGTCGTAGACGATGCCGTCCTTGATCGTCCAGGTGATGCCGCCCACGCGCTCGGCCTTGCCGGTCTTGTCGTTCAATCGCACGGCCCCCGTCCCGTACAGCACCTTCAGGTTCTCGAGCGGGTTCTCGTCCACGATCACCATGTCCGCCAGGAGACCCGGACGCACCACGCCGAACTCGATGGGCGTTCCCTTCGGCTCGTGGATCGTGAGCGCGCCGTTCATCGTCGCCGCCTGGATCACCTCGAGCGGATGGAAGCCGGCTTCCTGCAGCAGCTCGAGCTCCTCGACGTAGCCGAAGCCCCACGTCTTGTAGATGTAGCCGGGGTCCGATCCCGTGGTGATGCGGCCGCCCATCTTCTTGTAGTCGTTCATCAGCCGGAACCACGCCTGATAAAAGTTTCGCCACGCCACTTCGTCGCTCGTCGTCCAGTAGTACCAGTAAGAGCCGTGGTTGACCCGGCTCGGCTGGTAGTAATCCCACAACGACGGCAGCGTGTACCTGGCGTGCTCATCCGCGTTGCGGGCCCGCATGACGTCGCGGCTCGCCGCGTAGATGCTGAAGGTCGGGTCGAACGTGGTCCCGAGCTTCAGGTGTTCCTGGAGATACGCCTTCCACTCGGGGCTTCCTGGCGGGTGAATCTTGTCCCACAGCCGCGCCGCCTGCGCGAAGCGCATCTGCTCGTTGTCGTTCATCTGATCGGCGGGCCACGGCTGCACGCCGTAGTCGGCCAGGAGCGACTCGAAGTGGCCGTAGAAGTGCTCGATGCTGCGGAGCCCGAGACGAGCCGCGTCGATGGCGTTCATCTGCGCGATGCCCGTCTGGGCCAGGTGCGCCGTCGAGCCCAGGCCGTGCGTCTTCGCCTCCTCGAGGAGCGCGCGCATGATCGCCGGCTCGTAGGAGCTCATCTTCATCCCCTCGACGCCGTTCCGCGCGGCCCATCGCACCCACTCGCGCGCGGCCTCCGCCGTCGCGATGGGCCCTTTGTCCCAGCCGCTCCCTGGACGCTGATAGTTGACGATGCGCGGGGCGACGATCTCGTTGCGGGCGCTGCGACCCTGTTCGGAGAGGGCGAAGGCCTGCGGCCCGAGCGGCGCGCCACGCAGCGTCGTCACGCCGTGCGCCAGCCAGAGCTTGTAGGCATACTCGGCCTCGGGACTCTTCGGCGGCCCGTCCGCGTGGGCGTGCATGTCGACGAAGCCCGGCAGCACGTACATTCCCGTTGCGTTGACTTCGTGATCGGCCTTCGCTGGCGGCCGGTTGGGTGGCAGCGGCAGGCCCGGGGTGCCGGCGTTTCGAATGGCTTGAATCCGGTTGCCTTCCACGATGATGTCGACGGGGCCGCGTGGCGGCGCCCCGGTGCCGTCGATGAGCGTGGCGCCGCGGATGACCAGCGTCGTGAAGGGACCCGCGCCTTGCCCGGGCGTACGGCTCGGGGCGGGAACGATCGGTGGCCGCTGTTGTGTGCGAACGACCGACCATTCGGTCGAGCCGAGCACCAGGGTCAGCATCACCGTCGCGACGGTGACAAAGACGAGACGTATTCGCGGCATGGATCCCCCACTGCGACGCAACAGCATGAGCCCTGGCTGACGGGCGCGGACGCGGCGGCTGGCCTCTGCGAGAGGCGTGGGCCCCACCACGGCACAGCCGGGCCCACGCCTGTCCAAGAGCGCTGATCCCGCTAGAAGGTCACTCTCAACCCGAGCTGCACCTCGCGAGGAGGGAAGTAGCCGGCCGGCTCCAGCCATCGCGGGTGAGGGTTGTTCGGATCGGGCCCGTAGTTGTTGAGCACGCTGCGCACGTTCTTCGTGTTCAGCACGTTGAAGCTCTCGACATAGAAGTGCAGCCGGTTGTCCTGCATGAACGGCAGCATCTGCGTGAACCGAACGTCGAGCATCTTCATTGCAGGACCCCGGAACGAGTGCGACTTCAGGCCCGGCGTGCGGTCGCCGAACTTCTGGTCGCCGTTGAGATCGAGGCCGAGTGCGCGCGGATCCACGGCGCCGCCCGAGCGGGCACGGAAGATGCCCGAGATCTGCGTCGTCGGCCTGATGTTGAACCAGGCGCTCACGAGGCCGCGCACCTTCGCCACATCGGGCGCCGGGCCGTAGTCGTTCATGATCCCGAGAAACTGATCGTCGATGGTCCCGGAGATGCCGCTGGCAGTGGTGGGCGTCTGATACGAACGGGCGAAGGTGATGTTGCCTTCGTACCCGAAGCGCCGGCCGCGCTTGGTGACCTGCACGAACCCGCCCGTGTACTCGGCCGGCCCGCCGAACCTCAGTTGGCTGATGCTTCGATACGTGGGATCCGGGCGGAACCACCGCTGGCCGTCCCACTCGAGGTTCGTGTCATAGGTGTACTCCTTGTACCACGCGCGACTGTAGATCACGCTCCCGCTGATGGCGAGGTCGGGCCGGAGCATGTGCTCGAGCGTGCCGACCACCTGCGCGTTGGTCGGAATCCTCACGTCGTCCGGCATGATGGACGCGTTGCGCACGCCCTGCGGCAGAAAGGCCGGTGGCCCATCCGCGAAAACGTTCGGGTAGACCGGCGCACCGGGCGTGGCCGGCGTCCAGGTCGCCGACGTCGTCTGTTCGTGGCCCTTCAGGCTCGTAAAGAAGCCCGTCATGTTCTGCCACAAGCGGTCGTAATAGACGCCCGAGGTCACCTTCAGGAACGTCGTCCCCTTGTCGGTGAGATCGAAGGCCGCGGCGAGCCGCGGGCCGACGTTGTTGTAGTCGTTCGGGAACTTGATGCCACTGAGCTTGTGCTCGGGGTTCAGCTCGAGGTCGTAGCGAAGGCCGTAGTTGAGGGTGAGACGGCGATTGAGCTGCCACGTATCCTGCGCGAAGCCGGAGATGTACTGGTGCGTGCGCGGGTTGGACACGTCGCCGAACGTCTGGCTGAACGTGTTGTACCGGCCGGCCAGGAAGTTCGCGAGCGACGCGAAGCTGTAGCTGCCCCGGAGGCTCGAGTAGAACGCCCACTCCTGGTGCGCAAACAGGTAGTCGACGCCGGCCTTGATCTGGTGCTTGTCGGTGAAGAAGGTGGCGCCGTAAATGCCGTGAATCGGGTGCGTCATGTTGTCGCCCTGGAAGCCCTGGCTGCCGAACGTCGCCACGTTGGCGATGCTCACGCGGGGAGGCGACGCGTTGCTCATGTTGCCGAGGTTGATCTGCCCGTCCGGTACGAGCGGCGGTCCGCCGTGGGCGAACCCTCCCGGCCGGTACTGGCGCGGCATGTAGGCGAGCTTCAGCTCGTGCAGCTGCCCCCCCTGGCGGCCCACGGCCGTCCATTTGGCCATGATCGAGTGGTCCCAGAAATTGAGGTGCGAGCTGGCGGCCGACCGCGTGGTCAGCGGCTCGATCGTGCTCCAGAGCCGATCGACTTCCGTGGAGTACGTGTACGCCACCTGGACGCGGTGGTTGTCGTTGACGTTGTGGTCCCACTTGCCCATGGCGAACTTCCGCCGCAGGAAGCGCGGGACCGTGCCCACGTCCTCCGCGGGCAGCCCGATGGCGGCCCCATCCTCCGGCCGGATGCCGTTGTCATAGGGAATGTCCTCGGTTGTGCGCTCGAAGGCGGTGAAGAAGAAGCTCCGGTTCAGCTTCAAGGGGCCGCCGAAGCTGCCGCCCCACTGCCGCCGGCTGAACTCCGACTTCGGCACGCCCCGGGCTCTCTCGCCGAAGTCCTGCGCGTTCATGTCCTTGTGACGGAAGAACCCGTACCCGCTGCCGTTGAACTCGTTGCCACCCGACTTGGTAATCGCGTTGATCGTGCCGCCGATGGCGCGTCCGTACTCCGCTTCGCCTCCGAAGGTGACCACCTGGAACTCCTGGATCGAGTCCTGGCTGTGGCGCGTCTTCGGCATCGAGAACACCTCGTCGAGGTTGTAGAAACCATCGACGAGCAGCGTCCCTTCCTTCGCACGCGCCGCGCCCACCACGGCGCCCGTGCCCTGCTGCTGTGAGCTTTCCGTCGCGGCCGGCATGAGCAGCGTGAAGTCGAGATACTCGCGGTTCTTGCTGGGCAGCGATTCCAGGTCCTCCTGCGTGATGACGTTGCTCAGATCGGTTCGCGTGCTCTCGACCAGGGGTGCTTGCCCGGTGACCGTGACCGTCTCCTGGAGCGCCTCGACGCCGAGCGTCAGGTGCACGTCCACGGTCGCGCCGACGTTCACGGTGATCTCCGGTCGCGTCACCGTGGCGAACCCCTGCAGCTCCGCCTTCACCGAATACCGGCTTGGTTGGAGCCCGGCGACGCGATACAGGCCCGTTTCGTTGGTGACCACGACGCGCTCTCGCCCCGTCGCGAGGTTCACCACCGTCACGGTGACGCCGGGCAGGGCGCCTCCCGTCTGGTCGATCACCAGACCCGAGATGTTCCCGGTCTCGATCTGCGCCTGGAGCGGCTGTACGAATAGACAGACGACGAGCACGGCCCAAGGCGTCAGCCGGAACCATCGACCACTCCACGGAGTTGCGCGCCATCTTGCAGCTCTCGTCAGCGTCCTCATTGCACCCCTCCTGACTTCGGTCCGTCTCGTTCCGCCCGAGCCTCGCTCGTGCGACGTCTGTGTTCTCTGACTGCGGCTCGCGGCCCCGGCCGTCGCTCCCAATCACTGCGGTCCCCTCGGCCGCCGCTCCCACTCGATCGCCCGAGCTGGCGTACCCGGACACCGCGATCTCGCGCGGAGAAGGCTTGTGTGGGAAGCGCGCCCGGTGATCGGCGAAAGGGAGTACCACGAAGCCTGCATTGTGTCAACGAATACTGGTCGTTTTCAGAAATTCGTCATAACTATGCAATTTACAAAAGTAGCCATATCAAGTGGCATTGACACGTATTCAGGTGTATTAACGGCCACTTCACTGAAGTAGCTCGAAAACGTCGCTACTTTTCATACATGACGGCGATTCGTGAGAGTCCTTGCATGCGGGCCCCGACGCGACGGCCGGAGAGGGGCTGGACAGCGGCGGGGACGCGGTTCCTGGAGGACGATCGATTCGCCGGCGCCTCAGGGCACGGGTGGGAGGCCGGACGTGGCGCCGGCGTCAGTAGAACTTCCGAAGGTCCATCCCCGCGTACAGGGACGCGACCTCGTCCGCGTAGCCGTTGAACATCAAGGTATCCCGCCGGAAGAGCTCGCCGATGCGGCGCTCCTTCGCCTGGCTCCAGCGGGGGTGGTCCACTTGAGGGTTCACATTCGAATAAAACCCGTACTCCTCAGGGTTGGAGCGTGACCACGCGGTCTGCGGCTGGTGCTCGACGAACCTGATCCGCGTAATCGACTTGATGCTCTTGAAGCCGTATTTCCAGGGCACCACCAGGCGCAGCGGGGCGCCGTTCTGATTCGGCAGCGCCCGGCCGTACACGCCCACCGCAATGATCGTGAGCGGGTGCATCGCCTCGTCAAGTCTCAACCCCTCAGTGTAGGGCCAGTCCAGGACGGGTTCGCGCTGGCCCGGCATTTCCGAGAGCCGATACAACGTCGTGAACTCGACGTACCGGGCTTTCGACCCCGGCTCCAGCCGCCGGATCAGATCGGCCAGCGGAAACCCGAGCCAGGGCACGACCATGGACCAGCCCTCGACGCACCGCAGGCGATAGACCCGTTCCTCGAGAGCGTACGGCTTGAGGAGATCCTCGATGTGATAGGTCGCCGGCTTCGCGACGTGACCGTCGACCTGGACCGTCCACGGCCGTGTTCGCATCCGTCCGGCACGCCGCGCCGGATCCGACTTCTCCGTGCCGAACTCGTAGAAGTTGTTGTAGCCGGTGATGTGCGCCAACGGGGTCCATGGCTCGTTGGTGGAGAACCGGCTCGCCCGCGGCGATTGCGCGGACGGGCGCGCACCGGCCAGGAGCATCCCCGATGTGGCCGCAGCCAGGCCTCGTGCGGCGGCGATGAATTCGCGCCTGGAGAGATACTGTGCCTCGTCCGTGATCGCGGATGCCGGCAGGCCGGCGCGTCGTGTGCGGCGCATGGATGCATCCCCTCGTGAGATCCGGCGCCGCCTGGCGGCGCCCGCGAGCGACATCTGAACACGCGGCGGGCGCCTTCACGCGCCGGCACCGCCTCATCGTGCGGAAACGACCATGGAGTGGCCGTCTACTGAAACAGGCGCCCTGCGCGCCCGAACGTCGAGGCTGCGCAGGGGTCCTGACGACCGGCGCGTGGCGCCGTGTGGACAGGCCACGGTGTCGTGCTGCAGCGTCTTCCGATTCTGCAGTTTGCCACTAATGTGGTCGCTTTACGCAAATATATAATCTCATGCCGAATTTCTGAAAAAGGCTGCTTCGACAGCGAAACCGTTCACGGGCGGCGACGCGCGTGCCGCGTCCACGCCCGGCCGCCGGACCACGAGGATGCCCGCATACACTCACCTCGACGATGACTACGCGGCCCTGCGCCTTGGTGCGCGGATTCGGGAGGAGCGGAAGCGCAAGGGGTGGACGCTCGCCGAGCTCGCCGCCCGCCTCTCCCTGTCCATCGGCACGCTCTCGGCGGTGGAGAATCAGAAGCTGCCGGTGCACGTCGACCTGCTCTTCGCGTTGAGCACTGTGCTCGGCGTCGGCGTCGACGTCCTCGTGCCCAGGAGCACCACGCTGCACTTCCACATCGCGCGGCGAGGGCAGATGGAATCGCAGCCGGCCCTTCCGCTGAAAGTCGTCAACCTGGCGACCGAGAGCCTGCTCTCGTATCACAACCGGCTGTGGCCGCTCGCCAAGCCATTCGTGGGCAAGCATCTCGAACCGTTCGAGATCGACGTCCAGCCGATCAGCGATGACAAGCTGCGCTTCATCTCGCACAACCACGAGGAGTTCGTCTTCGTGCTGCGCGGGCGCATTCAATGTCTCATCAAGACACCCGACGGCCTCACCGACGCCAGGCTCGGGCCGGGTGACTGCATCTACTTCTGGAGCTATCTGCCGCACTGCATCCGATCGGTGGACCGGGAGGCGGCTCGCACCATCCATGTCGATTATTCGCCGCAGGCGATGGCCGATGCCGAGTACAGCAACAACGGCTCTGGACCAGCCATTTACCTGATCGACGCCGGCCAGGAGGATCCGGCGGGACAGATTGCCGGACAGATCGTGGCGCTCAGAAAGGCGAGCGGCATGTCGACCGCGCACCTGGCCCGCCAGATCGGCGTCAGCGCCAGACGTCTCAAGCAGATCGAGAGCGCCAGGAAGCCCATCTCGCTCGAGCTCCTGCTGCGAATCTGCAGTGCGTTTCAGAAGCCCACGGAGTACTTCCTGGTGCACTCCGTCGTCGAACGCCCCTTCTCGCACGTGCTGCGCGCGCGGGACATCCGCCGGCCCGGCGGACGCGGACAGACCGGACGCCGCGGATGCTCGGCCGAGGGGACATTCACGCCACTGGCCGACGGGTTCCCGAAACATGGGATGCAGCCGTTCCTGGTGCGCCTCGACCGGACCCGGCAGCCTCCCCGTGCCGTGCGGCACGCCGGGCAGGAGTTCGTGTACGTGCTGCGCGGCGCGGTGCGATTCACGACGAAGCGGGATCGCCAGGTCGTCGATGAGGTGTTGCTGCCGGGCGACGCGTGCTTCCTCGATTCCTCGGTGCCCCACGCCTTCACCGAAACGCGGGTGACCCCCTACGAAGCGCCCGGAGCCGACATGCTGCTCGTGCGGTGGGCCAGGGTCCCACGGTCCGACGCCGCGAGGGGCGTCGGCGGGTAGCGTTCTCCACGCTCGCCTGCTTTTCGAGAACTGCGCCTCCAGGCGCTGTTTATGATAAATTGCCTCGATATGCCAGTTTATGGGGGTTTCGACGTCGAGCACGCCGTGCTCCGACTGGGGGAGCGCGTGCGGGAAGAGCGGCGGCGACGCGGCTGGACCCTCCATGACCTGGCCTCACGAGCCGGCCTGTCGATTGCGACGCTGTCGGCGATCGAGACCCACCGCACGTCGGCCGACGTCAAGGTCGCCTTTCAAATCAGCGCGGCGCTCGGGGTCCCCTTCGATGCCCTGCTGCCGCGCAGCACGACCTCCCACTACCAGATTACCCGCCGTGCGACGGTCGAAGCCCACCCTCCGGCCCCGATGAAGCTCGTGAATCGCGCCCGCCAGACGGCCACGCCGTATCACAATCGACTCTGGCCGCTCGCCGGTGCGTTCGTCGGGAAGTACATCGAGCCCTTCGAGATCGAGATCCAGCTCGTACGGGAGAAGGACGTGAAGTTCATCTCCCACAATCACGAGGAGTTCCTGTTCGTGCTGCAGGGCACGATCGAGTGCCTCATCAAGAGTCCCGATGGCCTCTTGCGCGAGACGCTGGGGCCTGGCGACTGCATGCACTTCTGGAGTTACCTGCCGCACTGCATTCGATCGACGGGACGGAAGCCGGCCCGCAGCGTCCACGTCCTGTATTCGCTCCACGAGCTGGCGGACTCGGAGTCCTCCGACGGGATCTCAGGGCCGATGATCTACCTCACCGAGGCCCCTCATCCGAACGTGGTCGAGCAGGTGGCCACCAAGATCCTGCTGTTGCGACAGACGCGAGGCATGTCCGTGGCCGACTTCGCCCGGCACCTCGGCATCAGCGTGCGCCGGCTCGCCAAGATCGAACGCGGCCAGCGACCGGCGTCGTTGAAGCTGCTGATACACATCTGCCGCACGTTTCGCAAGCCGCTCGAATACTTCATTGCCAGCTCCGTGGTCGAGCGGCCGTTCTACCGCGTCCGGCGCGCCGACGAGATTCGCCGCGAGTCGCGACGAGGACGCGTCGAGAGCGGGCGGCCAGGCAGCCAGTGCTTTGCCAACGGCGTCTTCACGGCGCTGGCGCACGAGTTCGGGCACCGCGGCATGCACCCGTACCTCGTGCGCCTGAACGACGGGGAGCCGCGCGCCAGCCCGATGGTCGGCCATGCCGGCCAGGAGTTCGTGTATGTCGTGAAGGGCGCCGTCAGTCTGCTCACCGAGCACGACGGCCGTGCCGTCACGGAAACGCTCTTCCCAGGCGACTCGTGCTTCGTCGACGCGTCGGTGCCGCATCGCTTCGCCGGCGGACGATTCAATCCGTACGATGGCTCCGGCGCGCAGGCGATCGCCGTCTTCTGGCATCCCACGGAAACCAGGCGGCCGGACACCGGGACCTGAACCAGGCGCGTCCCGCCACGAAGGCATGGTCTCCGGCCACGAAGACCACGACGCTCACGAAGCGCCGTTCGAC
>JBOGIW010000207.1:0-13164 GCA_050748045.1 Vicinamibacterales bacterium
GCCGAGCGCATGCGGCCGGTGAGCACGAGGCCCGCGGCGAAGCCGCACACGAGCAGCACAGTGGCAAGCAGCAGTCGGGTCAGTGACATTACGACACCCGGATGCGTCGCGGCGTCGGGTCGGCGGCCTTCGGCACCACGACGGTGAGCACGCCGTCCTTCAGGTCCGCCGTGATGCTGTCCACCGCGATGGCCAGCGGAAGCTGAAAGGTGCGGCTGAACGCCCCGTGCCCGCGCTCGATGCGATGATACTGCTCGCACGCCACCGGCCGCTCGGGCCGCGTGCCCGAGAGCGTGAGCCGTCCGTCCTGCATGTGAATCTGCACGTCCTCGCGCCTGAGCCCCGGGACTTCGGCGGTGACCACGTACTGCGCCTCCGTTTCGCACACGTCAACAGGCGGCGTCCAGCCGGCCGGACCAGGCGCGAATCGATCCAGACGGTGCTGAATGGCCAGCAGATCACGGAGCGGATCCCAGCGGGCGAAGGCCACGGCGGAATCGTAGCACACGGCCCGATCGCCGGCCCGACTGTGGTACTATTCGAGGATTGTAGCCTCGACGACACGTGCCCGCTGCAGGAGAACCCACGTTCACGCAGGTAACGGAACAGACCTTGGATGTCGTCCGCCACCAGCCGAATCAGGGCTGGATTGAAGTCATCGTCGGCAGCATGTTCAGCGGCAAGAGCGAGGAGCTGATCCGCCGGCTGCGCCGCGTTCAGATCGCACGGCAGAAAGTGCAGATCTTCAAGCCGCGGATCGATACGCGCTACGGCGACGACCACATCGTGTCGCACAGCGAGATGCGCATCTCGTCGGTGGCCGTCGCGAGCTCCCGTCAGCTCCTGGAGGAAGTGGGGGCCGACACCGAGGTGGTCGGCATCGACGAGGGGCAGTTCTTCGACCTTGAGCTGCCGATGATTTGCAACACGCTCGCCGACCGCGGCAAGCGCGTCATCGTCGCCGGCCTCGACCAGGACTACCTGGGCAAGCCGTTCGAGCCGATGCCGCAGTTGCTGGCGATCGCCGAGTACATCACGAAGACGCTCGCCATCTGCATGGTATGCGGCAACCCCGCCAATCATACCCAGCGGCTGATCGCGAGCGAGGACCGTGTCCTCCTCGGCGCGCAGGGCCTCTACGAAGCGCGATGCCGGCGCTGCTTCGATCCCCTGCTGGCGGGGCCGCCGGCCGTGGCTTCTGTGTCCGTTTCCGACCGCTGATTCTCCGCCATCCGCCATCCTCGATCCGCCGTTCGCTTCGCACGCCGCTCTCCGCCGTCCGCTCTCGACTCTCCGCTCTTCGCGTTGGGGATTGGGAGTTGGAGATTGGGGGTTTGGGAGTTGGTGGGTTTGGGAGTTGGGAGTTGGGAGTTGGGAGTTGAGGATTGGGAGTCAGGGTTTGGGAGTTGGAGGTTGGGAGTTGGGAGTTGAGTGATGAGTATGGCACCGTAGAAGCGTGCCCTTGGAGTTTCTGCCGCGGCTCCTGTTCTTCTTCGGCGTCGGCTTCCTGGTGGCGAACCTGAAGGTCGTCGCTGACCTGATTCGGTTCCGGGTGCGCAAGAGCTCGGCGCTGCTGACCTGGCAGCGGCCCAAGCCGCGCTTTTACGGGTTCAGCCTGCTGCTGGCCGGCGTGCTCGGCCTGCTCGTGGTGGCGAAGCTCATTCAGCGCAGGCCGCCCATCGAGCTCTTCGGCGAGGCGATGATGCTGATCTATTACGGCTACGCCTTCCCCCTGAGCACCCGCATCGCGCGCGGGTTCTACCGCGACGGCGTCTGGGCCGACACCGGGTTCCTGCGCTGGGCGCACATCTCGGCGGTGACGTGGAAGGAAGAAGGGGGCGTGACCCTGATTCTCATCTCGCGGCTCAGGAGCTTCGCGCGGCGTCTCGAGGTGCCCGGCACCCTGTACGGCGAGGCCCGCCGCGTGCTGCGGGACAAGATCCGGACGCACGACATCCGGCTCGGTGGCGCCGGACTCGATCTCGGGAGCCGCGACGAATCCGACGCCGTGTAGCCGTCGTGCGGTAAGATCTGACCCTTTGGCGCCGATAAGGGTGCCGTACGGAGGACCCGATGGCAGTCCGTCCAACCTGGCGGGGTTTTCTCAAGGTCAGCCTGGTGAACATCCCGGTGAAGGTGTTCCCGGCCACCGAATCGGCCGCGACGATCGCCTTCAACCAGCTCCACGCCGAGTGCCAGACCCGCATCCAGCAGAAGCGCTGGTGCCCGCACTGCGAGCGGGAGGTCCCGAACACCGAGCTCGTCAAGGGCTACGAGTTCGAGAAGGGGCACTACGTTATCGTCAGCGAGGAGGACATGCAGAAGGTCCGCGTCGAGTCGACGCGTGTCATCAACCTTTCGCAGTTCACGGACGACACCGCCATCGATCCGATCTACGTGGATCGGGCCTACTACCTGGCGCCCGACGGCCCCATGGCCGCCGAGGCCTTCGCCGTCATGCGCGAGGGGATGGCGGGGAAGGCCGGCATCGGCAAGGTGGCGCTCTACGGTCGCGAGTACCTGGTGGCGATCCGGCCCCAGAAGAAGGGTCTCGTGATGTACACCCTGCACCACGACGCCGAGATCCGCAGCATCGATCAGATCGAGGAGCTGAGCGCGGTGCCGTCGAAGGTGAAGCCTGAGGAGATGAAGCTCGCCCGGCAGGTCATCGCCACCTTCGACAGCGAGCTCGACCTGAAGGAATACAAGGACGAGTACCGGGAAGGGCTGCGGCAGATCATCGACGCCAAGATCGCCGGGGAAGAGTTCGTCGCGCCCGAGGTGCAGGAGCCGCCGAAGGTGGTGGACCTGATGGAGGCCCTCCGCCGCAGCCTCGACACGGTCAGCCAGGACAAGAAGAAGCCTGCCAAGGCGGCCATCGTCAAGCCGGCCGCGAAGGCGAAGACGGGGAACGGGAAGAAGCGGAAGACCGCGTAATCACCACCACCACCCCGAGGCGGTCGGGTCCCTGAGCCAGTCCGGCGGCGTGAGCCAGATGAACGCCAGGATGGCGATCACCCATATGTCATAGGCGGGCGTGCCGCGCTCGTCGGTCCAGAAGAATCCCCGCACCAGCACCGCGGCGATCGGGTTCGACGCGCGCGGGATGGGCCTCTTGTCGAGCACGAGATACGTGTAGTAGATCCGGTCCGCCACGGTGAAGATCGACAGCACCAGGATGACCCAGAGCACGGCGCCCATCCGATCCGTGAACGCCCCGATCATGAAGAGGACGATGCGCTCGGGCCGCTCCATGAAGCCGACCTTGCACTTCTCGATGAGGGACTCGGCGCGGGCGCGGGCGTAGCTCGTCATGATCGAGAACATCATGGCGAGCGACGCCACCATCACGTAGTCGGTGCGCCGAAGGTCGGCGTAGAGGTAGATGAGGCCGAGGAAGAGCGCAATGTCGGAGAAGCGGTCGAGCGTGGAGTCCCAGAACGCACCGAACCGCGACACCTTGCCGGTGACGTGCGCGACCCTGCCGTCGATGAGGTCGAAGATGTTCGCGACAACCATGATCAGGCCGGCGAGGACGAAGCGGTCCCGGCCGAGCGCCACGGCGGCGACGACGTTGATGAGGACGCCGATGAGGGTCAGGGTATTCGGGTGGATGCCGAGTGCGACCGCGGCGCGGATGATCGCGCGCAGGGGGTACATGCACACAGTTCCGATGGACCCCGTAAATGTCATGTTTGGTTATAATTATGGGTTCGCGAGCACGAGACTAAACCCGCAATGGTAGCCCATGCCCATCCATGAACTCAAGGAACAGATCGCGCGGCTGCCGGAGCAGCCGGGCGTGTATCTGTGGATGAATGCGGCGCGGGAGACGATCTATGTCGGCAAGGCACGTGTGCTGCGCGACCGCGTGCGCAGCTATCTCGGCGCCCAGGGCGTCAGCCCGCGGCACGATGCGCTGCTCGACGAGATCGCGCACCTCGACGTCATCGTCACCGACTCCGTGATGGAGGCGCTGGTGCTCGAGGACAGCCTCGTCAAGCAGCGGTCGCCGAAGTACAACATCCGCCTGCGGGACGACAAGAACTATCCGTACCTGCAGCTCACGACGAGCGAGGCGTTTCCGCGGGTGCTCGTCGCGCGCAGCGTCGAGCGCGGCGGCGACTGCTACGCGGGCCCGTTCGTGCCGGCGACAATCGCGCGCCGGACGATGGCGCTGTCGCACCGGCTGTTCGGGATCCGGTCGTGCAACGAGGTGATTACGGGCGAGCGGGCGCGGCCCTGCCTCGAGTACGACATCAAGCGATGCGCTGCGCCCTGTGTCAGGGAGATCTGCTCGGCGGAACAGTACGGGGTGGCCGTGGCGAATACGAGGCTCCTGCTGGACGGGCGGACAGACGAGCTCGCCGAGACGCTCCGCCGGCGCATGGTGGAGGCGTCGGAGGGGCAGCGGTTCGAGGAGGCCGCCCAGCTCCGCGATGCGATGCGCACGGTGCAGACGCTGCGCGACCGGCAGCAGAAGATCGCGGCGCCGGACCTCGGCGACCGTGACATCTTCGGCGTGAAGCTCGGCCCGAGCGGCGGCGTGATCCAGATCTTCGCGACCCGCGGCGGGCGCGTCGTGGAACGCGTCGAGCTGGCCACCGATCCCGGCAGCGTGACGGGGCACGGAATGGCGCAGGGCTACGGCCCGGAAAGCGAGATCCTCGCCGCGGCGCTGCAGCAGTTCTACGAGCGCCGGCCGCCGCCCGGCGAGATCCACCTGCCGCTCGAGATCGAGGACGCCGAGGCGATGGAAGCGTGGCTGTCCGCGCGCGCCGGACGGAAGGTCCGGATCGTGGTCCCGCAGCGAGGCGACAAGCGGGCGCTCGTGGAGCTGGCGACGCGGAACGCCGAGCTGTCGTACCGGACCCGGTTCAACGAGATTACCGCCGCGCACTTCGAGGCGCTCGAGACGCTGCGCACCGTGCTGGCGCTCCCGGCCATCCCGAGACGCATCGAGTGCTTCGACATCTCGACCATCCAGGGGAGCGAGACGGTCGCGTCGCTGGTGGTGTGCGAGGACGGCCGCATGAAGCGCTCGGAGTATCGCAAGTTCCGGATACGCGGCGAGGGGATCGCCGGGATCGGCGAGCGGAGAGCCGAGAGCGGAGAGCGGATGGCGGATCGCGGATGGCGGATCGCGGAGACCGGATCGCGGCCCGACGACTTCGCCGCGATGCGCGAGGTCGTGCAGCGGCGCTACCAGCACGTCCTCGAGCAGGGCGGCCCCTTCCCGGACCTGATCCTCATCGACGGCGGCAAGGGACAGCTCTCAGCCGCGTACGAGGCGCTCGAGCGCATCGGGCTGGCCAACCTCGTCGCCGCGGGTATCGCGAAGAAAGAGGAGCTGCTCTACACGCGGCACCAGGGCGAGCCGATCGCTCTCGCGCAGCACGACCCGGCGCTGCTGCTCGTCCAGCGCATCCGCGACGAGGCGCATCGCTTCGCGCTGACGTTCCATCGGAAGGCGCGCTCGATGCGCGATTTGCGTTCCGAGCTGGACCAGGTGCCGGGCGTCGGTCCGCGGCGGCGCCGGGCGCTCCTCACGCGCTTCGGGAGCCTCGCCGGCGTGCGGCGCGCCACGCGCGAAGAGCTGGCGACCGTTGTCGGGCCGAAAGCGGCCGCGACGATCATCGATTACTTCGCGCGCTCCGCCTGACTCCCCGCGCCGGCCCCGACCCGGCTTCGCGCCGGCCTGGAGCCGTGCAGGCAACCGCCCGATAGTCAGAGCGAGGATGAACGTGCTGCGCTTCTGGCGGATGTTCCGGCGTGCGCGGAAGTACGGCTTCCCGCTCTTCGAGGCGTTCCTGGCGGCGCGGGCCCACCTGCGGTAACCGGCGGCGGTCGCGCGCGAACCTGTGCTAGGCTGGGCTTTCCCTTGGCCTGCACATATCCCGGGCTGTCCGTCGACGCCCTCCTCGTCGGTTCATGACCACACCCGGCGCTGCTCGGGGCAGGCCCCGCGTCGTGTCCGGGATGCGGCCCACTGGACGGCTCCACGTCGGCCACCTCGTGGGCGCGCTCAGGAACTGGGCCGCGCTCCAGGAGCCGTACGACTGCTTCTACTTCGTCGCCGACTGGCACGCGCTGACGAGCGACTACGCCGACCCGAGCGGCATTACCGGCTACGCGCTCGACAACGTCGCCGACTGGCTGGCGGCCGGCCTCGATCCCGGGCGCAGCACGATTTTCGTGCAGTCGCTCGTGCCGGAGCACGCCGAGCTCTACCTGCTCCTGTCGATGGTGGTGCCGATCCCCTGGCTCGAGCGCGTGCCGACGTACAAGGAGCAGCGGGAGCAGATCACGGACAAGGATCTGTCGAATCTCGGGTTCCTCGGCTACCCGGTGCTGCAGACGGCGGACGTGACGATGTACGACGCGACGTTCGTGCCGGTTGGCGAGGACCAGGTGCCGCACCTCGAGCTCTCGCGCGAGGTGGTGCGCCGCTTCCATTACTACTACGGCGAGACGCTCGTCGAGCCGCAGCCGCTGCTCACGCCGGTGCCCCGTCTGCCCGGTCTCGACAACCGGAAGATGAGCAAGAGCTACGGCAACACGATCGATCTCACCGACGATGCGGACAGCGTGACGAAGAAGGTGCGTCAGATGTACACGGATCCGAAGCGGATCCGCGCGGATATTCCCGGCACGGTCGAAGGCAACCCGGTCTTCATGTACCATGAGGCCTTCAACGCCGACACGGCTGAGGTCGAGGACCTGAAAGCGCGCTACCGTGCGGGCACGGTCGGCGACGTCGAGGTGAAGGCGAAGCTGGCGAAGGCGATGAACGCGTTCCTCGAACCGATGCGGGAGCGACGCGCCGGGATCGAGCCCGCCTACGTCCGCGAGGTCGCGATGGAAGGGTCGAGGAAGGCCCGCGCGGTCGCCCAGGCAACCATGGAACGGGTCCGCGACGCCGTCAAGCTGCGGTACTAGCACGTGATCGAGCACACCGACGAGTTCGAGTCGTCGCCAGACGCCTACCGGGTCAAGCTCGAGACGTTCGAGGGGCCGCTCGACCTGCTGATTCACCTCATCAAGACCAACGAGGTGAACGTCTACGACATCCCGCTGGCGCTCATCACGGAGCAGTACCTCACGTACATCGAGCTGATGCAGGAGCTGAATCTGGACATCGCCGGCGAGTTCCTGGTGATGGCCTCGACGCTCATTCACCTCAAGTCGAAGATGCTGCTGCCGCGGCCGGACACGGCCGCCGGCGGCGAGCCGGACGAAGATCCCCGCGAGGCGCTCGTGCGCCGCCTCATCGAGCACCAGAAGTTCAAGGCGGCGGCGGAGCGCCTGCACGAGCGCGAGACGCTGCGCGGCGCGCAGTTCATCCGGCCCGCCTCGCGCGTCGCGGGCGCGGCGGAGGACGAGTACGAGCCCGAGCTGGAGGTCGATCTCTTCAGCCTGCTCACGGCGTTCAAGGGCGTGCTCGAGCGCGTGAGCCGCCGGCCCCCCATGGTCCTCCCGCCGGAGCAGATTTCGATCGAGGACCGCATCCATCAAATGCTCGCGCGCCTCTCCGAAACCGACGCGTGCGGCTTCGAGGACCTGTTCACCGACGGCGACGGGTCGCGGCCCTTTCTCATCGTGACGTTCCTCGCGCTGCTGGAGATGATCCGGCTCAAGCTGATCCGCGTCTTCCAGTCCGGCTCGTTCGGCGCGATTCGCGTCTACAAGCGCGCGCGGCCGGCCGATGCCCCGCACCCGATTGGGGATCCACAGGCGTGAGCTCTCAACTCCCAAGCTCTCAACTCCCAACTTCCAACCAACTCCCAAGCTCTCTCAACTCCCAACTCTCAAACTCTCGACTCCCAACTCTCGACTCCCAACTCTCGAACGCTCAACGCTCAACGCCCAACTCCCGATCCCGGACGGATCTGAAAGCTGACGCTGTATGGCAGACGACATCAAGACTGAAACGCCGGGTCGCCAGGCCGATGCGCCGATCGGGCTGGCCACGGCCGAGCTCAAGGCTATCGTCGAGGCGCTGGTCTTCGCGTCGCCCGAGCCGCTCACGCCGAAGATGCTCTACAAGCTGCTGGCGGGCGAGCCGAAGGAGGACGTCTCCGCCGCCATCAACGAGCTCCGGGCCGACTACCAGGGCCGTCCCGGCCTGCACTGGGTGGAGGTGGCGGGCGGCTATCAGATCACGACGCGGCCCGAGCTGCACGAGTGGGTCCGGCGGCTGTTCCACGAGCGGACGACGCAGCGGCTCACCGTGCAGGCGCTCGAGACGCTCGCCGTCATCGCGTATCGCCAGCCGGTCACGGCGCTCGAGATCACCGAGATCCGCGGCGTGAACACCTCAGGCGTCCTCACGACGCTCCTCGAGCGTCATCTCATCAAGATCGTCGGCCGCAAGAACGTCGTCGGCCGGCCATTCATGTACGCGACGACGAAGGAATTCCTGATCCGCTTCGGGCTGAAGGATCTCGGCGACCTGCCGAAGATGGAAGACATGGCCGAAGCGCTCGGCTTCGAGCCCCCGGCCGGGCTGGTCGAACAGACCCCGCGCGAAGAGCTGCTTCCGCTCGAGGAAGACGAGGAGTCACCTGATTGATTTGAGCTTCCGCACTTCGTTCGGCGTGAGCTCGCGCCACGCGCCGATGGGGAGCTTGCGGTCGCTGATCGGCCCGATCCGGGTCCGCTTCAGGCGAGCGACCGGGTGACCCACTGCTTCGCACATCCGCCGAACCTGGCGGTTCCGTCCCTCGCGGATCGTGATGAGCAGCACGCCCTCGGCGTCGCGCCGATCCTTGTTGAGCAGGATGACGTCCGCCGGCATCGTGCGGTGGCCGTCGAGCGGGATACCTGTGCGCAGCTTCTCCAGCGCCCGCTCGTCAGGCATGCCCGCGACGCGCGCTTCGTAGGCGCGCTCGACGCCGTGCCGCGGATGCGTGAGCGCCGCCGCCAGCTCGCCGTCGTTGGTCAGCAGGAGCAGCCCTTCGGTGTCGTAGTCGAGGCGGCCGACGGGATAGACATAGGCCCGCACCCCCTCGAGCAGATCCATCACCGTCTTCCGCCGGTTTTCATCCGAGCGCGTCGTGACGTAGCCGCGCGGCTTGTTGAGGAGGATGTAGCGTGGGCGCTCGGCCGCCCTGATGCGACGGCCGTCCACGCGGATGTCGTCGCGCGCCGGGTCTGCCCTGGTCCCCAGCTCGCGGATTGTGCGGCCATTGACCGACACGCGGCCGTCCGTGATGAGCTTCTCGGCCGCGCGCCGCGAGGCGATGCCCGCCTGGGAGAGGATCTTCTGAAGTCGAATCACTGCAGTTCAGAGTCCTGACTCGGAGTCCCGACTCAGTAAGAGAGTAGCCGTTCACACGACTACTGCTGCAGCACGTCGGCCCAGAACGAGACGAGCTTCAGCGTCTCGGTGGCCGCGGCGGACTGATCGACCTCGGCATGGGTGATCAGGCGGCTGAGCAGCACACGCGCGTCGGATCCCCTCTCCTTCAGGTGCTTGCCGAGCAACACCGATTCGATCGGCGGGATCACGGCGTCTCCCGCGCCATGCAGCAGATACACCGGCGCGGCCGGCGCCGCCGCCGCGCGCTCCGGCGAGACGGCGGGGTGATCCGAGCCGGTCGAGACGTACGGCACGAGCAGCGGACCGAGCGCCGTGACGTTCCGCTCGTTGACGTACCGCAGGTACGTGGCCGCCGGCTCCGGCAGCGCCCAAGCCATCGCGCGGGCCTTGGCGAAGGTCGCGTTGGCCTGCTGCTCGTCGACGAGCGTGAGCTGCGACGCCCACAGGAACGTGCGGATCCCCTCGCGCAGCGGCTCCACCTGGTCGCTGGGCACGACGCGCGGCGCAAAGGTGTACAGCACGACGGCGACGCCGTAATCGTGCGGCGGCGGGACGGCGATGCCTTCGATCCGGGGCGCGTCGCCCGTGCACAGGTAGGTGAGGACGCGCGGCAGGTCGCCATGGCCGCCGAACGACAAGACGTATGCGACGCGGTCGCGAATCGACGGCCGCCCCGCCGCCACGATGGCCATCCCGCCGGCGAAGCTGATGCCGACGATGCCGATGCGCCCGTCCGGGGCCAGATCGGCGCGGTCGGCGGTCCATCCGGCCGCATCCTCGATGACGTCGGTCGATCGCGGCGTGATCTCGTACTGCTGCAGATCCGGCACGGCCATCGTCATGACGCCGACGCCGCTCCCCGCAAGATCCTTCGCCAGTCCGGTCAGGCGCGGCTCGTCGATGCCCATCGCGTGGATGCCGGGCACGAGGAGCACCGTGCGTGTCGAACCGCCATCAGGGCGGTAGAAGCGCGCCGGCACGGCGCCGTGCCGCGTGGGGATGGTGGTGGGCGGCTCGATGGTGACGGCGCGCGCGCGGCTCTCGGCAAACGCTTCGACGGTGCCCCCCATGTTGGCCGCGCGGACGATGAGCGAGAGCGCGCGCGCGTACGGCGCCCCGACATACAGGGCGAGGGCCACGAGGGAGACAACCAGCACGAGCCGGCGACGCATGCATGGTGATGGTACATCGGTCGAGATGCGCCATCGCTGCCGTTGTCCTCGTGCGCCCGATCCAGACGCCGCAGGATGCGCGTGCTAGACTGGCCTGATCGCACAGGCATGAAGCGACTCGTCATCGCCATCGACGGCCCTTCCGGTGCAGGCAAGGGCACTGTCGCGCGTGCCCTCTCCCAGCACCTCGGCTATCGGCACGTCGACACGGGTGCGATGTATCGGGCGGTCGCCTGGAAGGCGCTCCGCGACCGCGCGCCGCTCGACGACGAGGCGCGCGTGGCCGCCATCGCCGAGCGCACCGGCATCATCGTCGAAGGCGGTGTCGTGCGCATCGACGGCCATGACGTGGCGAGGGCGATTCGGACGCCGGACATCGACAAGGCGGCATCGGCCGTGGCGCGGCTGCCGGCCGTGCGCGCGGCCCTCGTAGCCCGGCAGCAGGCCCTCGGCGCCGGAGGCGGCGTCGTCATGGAAGGCCGCGATATCGGCACCGTGGTCTTTCCGGATGCCGACCTCAAGATTTATCTTGACGCGTCCGCCGACGAGCGCGCGCGGCGGCGTGCGAACGATGCGGCGCACGGCAGCGGAGGGACGACACAGGCCGCCGTGGCGGCGGCCATCGACGCGAGGGATCGGTCAGACACGACGCGAACAGCCTCCCCGCTGACGCTGGCCCCCGATGCCGTGCTGATCGACACCACGAACCTGTCGATTGCCGCCGTCGTCTCCCGCGTCCGGGCGCTCGTCGCCGAGAAGCTGCGGTAAGTCGACGAGGCCGCTAATCGCGATCGTTATAGTCTTCCGACGACGCCGGATCGAGCTCCCACCGTTTGCGGTCGCGCTTCGAGATCTTCTCTTCGCCCTTGAGCTCCTCGTTGTCCTCGTACTCCACGCCGACGGCGCGGCCGATGTCGTCGACGATGTCCTGGTCGGGGGTCGGGTTGTCGCCGCCGGGCGCTTCGTCGCCAACGCTGTAGGCCGATTCCCAGTCGGCGTCGACGTCGCCGCCGGTCATCGCCGGGCCGGTCTGCGTGAGCTGGTCGCTCCGTTGCTTCATCTCGCGACGGCCCGTCCGCGCGGCTGAGGCGCTGCGGTTGAGGTCGAGCGACGAGGGCGGACTGGGCACGACGGTCTCCTCCGCCACGGTACGCCGCGGCCTATCGAGGGCCGGCGCCTTCCGGGACACGACGGTCTTCGGCGCGGCAGCACGGCGCGGACGACTGCCCGCCCGTGAGGTCGTCCTGGCGCGCTGTGGCGACCGGCGTTTCCTGGCGACCACCCGCTTCCGGGCGGCGCCTTTTCGGGCAGCAGCCTTCCGGGTGCTCTCCGCCGTTCTGCTCGTCTTCCGGGCGCCGCCTCGGCTTGCCCTGCGTTTTGTCGAAGGGCTGGCCTTGCGGGCGGACGACCTCGACCGGCTCCCAGCAGCCTTCCTCTTCTTAGCGGCTCCGGTCCTGCGCTTGGCCATCACGATTGTCCTTTCTGAACGGAGAACTACAGCCTAACCCAACCCGTAGCTCGAACGTGGAACCCGAACCAGGAACCCGAACCAGGAACCCCGAACCGTGAACCCCGAACCCGAACCAGGAACCTGGAACGTGGAACCTGGAACCAGCAGTTACCTTGACAGTTTCCGATAAGTTCCGTAAACTCTAATGCTTATCGGCGAAGGACAACTGCTCGCTGTAGGCGCTTGCCCGACGCGTGGCCACCCTGGGGCGCACGTCGTGCCTGGCGACCCGCTCCGGCAGCTCCCACCACAAGCATTGCCCTGCGCCGTTATAACTGCGGGGGGCCGGGCCCCGCAACAGAAACCGGTATCCTTCGACGGCGCTCAGGGTGCCCTGAGCAGGGTCGACGGGAATCAGTCGATTAGGAGGACGCGCACGGCAATGACGAATGCAGACAACGGGTTGATGCCGCCCGCGCCGGGCGATCAGCCCGGGGCACCGGCACGCACACGATCGGGGAAACCGGCAGGACCGGCCTTCCGGCCGATGAACCACGACATGGACCCCGGCGAGTACGCAGCGCTGCTCGACGCGTACGACACCAGCTTCCGCAACATGGCGGAGGGCGAGGTCGTCAAGGGCACGGTGCTCAAGGTCACGGACACGGCAGTCGTCGTGGACGTCGGCTACAAGTCGGAAGGCCTCATCTCCATCAGCGAGTTCCTGGATGAAACGGGCCAGGTGACCGTACAGCCGGGCGACACGGTCGACGTGCTGCTCGAGCGGACCGAAGATCGTGAAGGCCACATCGTGCTCTCGCGCGAGAAGGCCGAGAAGATGAAGATCTGGGACGAGGTCGAAAAGGCCTACACCGATCGGAAGGTGGTCATCGGCCGCGTCATCGAACGCATCAAAGGCGGCCTCGCCGTCGACATCGGCGTGCGCGCGTTTCTCCCCGGCTCACAGATCGACGTGCGTCCGGTTCGCAACCTCGATGCGCTCCGCGGGCAGGAGCTCCGCATGCGCGTCATCAAGGTGAACAAGAAGCGGGGCAACATCGTGCTCTCGCGCAAGGCGCTCCTCGAGGAGGAAAACGCCGAGAAGAAGAAGACGACGCTCGAAACGCTCGCGGAGGGCAAGGTGCTGCGCGGCACGGTGAAGAACATCACCGACTACGGCGCCTTCATCGACCTCGGCGGCATCGACGGCCTGCTCCACA
>JBOGIW010000208.1:0-4807 GCA_050748045.1 Vicinamibacterales bacterium
GCGTGACGCAGGCGCTCCGATCGATTCTGTTCAACGTCAGTTCGACGGATCCGCTGACCTACGCAGGCGTCGCGCTCTTCCTCGTCGCCGTGGCGATGACGGCGGCCTGGATCCCGGCGCGGCGCGCCACGCGCGTCGATCCGATCGTCGCGCTCAGGGAGCAATAAGGTGCACGGGGTGCCGTGGGTGCACTGGGTGCACCCAACGTGCTACAGCGGATGGCGCAGGCCTTTCGGGCTGCGGGTGTCGCGGACGGGCCATCGGCCGATCGCGCCGATCCACGTGCGCAGGCGCGACACGGCGGTCTCGAGCGGCGTCTTCACGAGCGGCGGCAGTCCGGCCTGCGGCGACCGCCGGCGATCGCTCTCGGTGGCGTACTTATAGTCGTACTCGAACTCCGACTGGCTGGCGACAATCTCCGCGATCTCGCGGATCACCGGCTCGGCGCGGCGATCGCCGTGCGGGAACAGCCGGCAGAATTCGTTCACCGTGTCGTCGCCGTCGAGGCCGATGGCCGCCGAGTAGGCGCGGATGTACGCGCGCGCGTAGAGCCCGCGCGGCCAGGCGGACAGGTCGTTCTTCTCGAGCCCCTCGAGCAACTCCCGCTTCACGCGCGTGTCCCGCGAGATCTCGTCGAGCGCAATGCGGCTGCGCTCGCGATGACGACGGAGGCGCGTCGTGAAGGTTTCCTGCTCGGTCATGGCTCGCTCTCCCCCTCTATGGACTGGAGAGGAAGAGCAATTCCCACGCCTCAGCCGTAATCAGTGAGCAGCGGAGCCCCGGGACCGTCGATTCAAGAGGTTACGCGCCGTACACGGATCTGCAATTGCGCGTCACTGTCCCGAATTGCAACCGGAGATTACAATTCAGGCACGCGACCATCGAGCATCCGGGCCAGGCCGCCCGGCGCGAACTGGAGTCCCGTGTAGAACGGTCCGAACTCCGCGAACCTTGCGCTCGCCTCGTCGAACCGCATCTCGTAGATCAGTTTCTTGAAGACGAGCGGGTCGTCGGCGAAGAGGTCTACGCCCCACTCCCAGTCGTCGAACCCGATCGACCCGGAGATCACCTGCGTGACCTTGCCGGCGTAGTGGCGGCCGATCATCCCGTGCTCGCGCATCATCGCGGCCCGCCGCTCGAACGCCTCCATGTACCAGTTCTGCGTCTCGCCGCGCCGCTTGTTCATCGGATAGAAACAGACGTACCGGTTCCCGGGGATGTCGAGGAACAGGCGGCTCATGACGCGCTGGCGTTGACTGGCCATCTCCGCGTCGAAGGCGCGATCGAACTCTTCGCTCCCCGGCTTGAGCGTCGCGCCGAGCTGCTCGTGGATCTTGGCCGTCATCTCGTACATGCCGAGCTCGACGATCGACACGTACGAGTACGTGGGCTCGAGATGCGCGCGCAGGCCCGTGCGCGACAGCGCAAGCTGTGCCTGCGCCAGCTCGTCGAAGCTGCGCCGGAAGCAGACGACCATCAGGTCCGCCTTGTGGCCGAGGAGCTGCACCCACGCCGTCGCGCCCGAATCCGCCACGGTGAGCGCCTCGGCGGCCTCTTCCGCCAGACGATCGCAGGCGGGCCCGGGCATCGCCCGCAGCGTCGCCCACCTGACGCGGTACATCAGGTGCAGGACGCTCCAGCCCTCGAGCGTTTCGGGAACGAAGGGGTTGTGCATCGGATCATGTTAACTCCCAACCTCCAACTCCCAACTCCCAACTCCCAATCCCCAATCCCCAACTCCTCAACGCCCAATCCTGCAACTCCCGCCTCCCAACGCCCAACGCTCAACGCCCGACCCCAACTACCAACCTCCAACTCTCGAGCCACCGCCTGGATCCCTCGGATTGAGAATCAGAACTGAAACGTGGGCTTGGGAGTTGGGGATTGGGCGTCAGGAGATTGGGACTTGGGATTGGCGTTCGGGATTGGGCGTTGGGCGTTGGGAGCTCAGATCGCCCCACCCACCTTCCCCGCCAGCGCGAGCAACGCGAGCCCCGTCAGCGTTTCGAGCGCCCGCCGGGCTCCCGGCTTCGACCAGAAAGCGCGCATCGCGTGCAGGCCCAGCACCCACATGCTGTGGTACGCGAAGGCCATCGTCACGTGGATGGCCGCCAGCATCGTGTAGCGCGCGCTCGCGACCGGGACGCCGTCGAGGAACGTCGGAACGACCGCCAGGTAGAACGTGGCGATCGCGGGGCTCACGAGATTGTTGGCGAGCCCCTGCGAGACGCCCGTTCGCATGGCACGCGCGGCGCCGTGCGTGCCCGCGCGCTCGAGGGCTCCCGGCAGGATGGACGGGCGTTGGTGCCACGCGGCCCACAGGCTCCGCGCTCCGAGAAAAGCGAGATAGCCCGTGCCGGCGACGCGCAAGGCGAGGACGGCGCCCGGCGACCATGCGAACACACCGGCCAGCCCCAGCGCGGTGAGGAGAGCGTACGTCGTGTTGCCCATCGCGGCGCCCGCCGCGGCGGCCATCCCCTGTCGGTGCCCTCCGTCGAGCACGTTGCGGACGACAACGGCGGTGGTCGATCCCGGCGTGACGACGAGCAGCGTCGTGAACACGAGGTACGCGGCGAGCTGGGAATCGATCACCGGGCGCGCTCGAGGAAGTCCAGCACCTCTTCGGCGGGCGCCTGGATCTTGAGATCGACGAGCGTCGAAGCCGGAGTCGCCTCCAGGTTGATCTCCGCGGTGAAGGCCCCACGTTGCCGCGCCTCGTGCACGAAGCCGGCGGCGGGGTACACCAGGGCCGACGTGCCGATCGTCAGAAAGACCTCGCAGGCCGTCGCAGCGCTCGCGGCGCGCACATCCCCCTCGTCGAGCGGCTCCCCGAACCAGACGACCGCCGGCCTGGCGAGACCGCCGCAGTGCGGACACCGCGGGAGTCGGTCCGGCAGCGGCACGCGCGCGTCGCGCCAGCGGCCGGGCATGCCGCCGCAGGCGTTCCAGCAGGCGAGCTCCCAGATCGAGCCGTGCAGGCGAATCAGCCGCTCGGTTCCCGCACGCACGTGCAGATCATCGACGTTCTGCGTGACCACTTGACAGTGAGGATTTCTCATCGTCCATGCGGCGAGCACCTCATGGGCGCGGTTCGGCCGGCACGAGGCAATCACTCCGCGGCGCCAGGCATACCACTCCCAGACAAGGCGGGGATTCCGCGCGAATGCCCCGGGCGTGGCCAGGTCCGCCGAGCGGTGCTGCCGCCACAAACCGTCGGCCCCTCGAAACGTCGGGACGCCGCTGGCAGCGGAGACCCCGGCTCCCGTCAGGACGGTAACCCGGCTGGCCTGCCCGAGCTTCGACACGAGCTCCTCGAGCCGCTGCATCATGCGTACGCCCTCCATGCTAGTATCCGGCCCGCAGGAGGGCTTCATGTCTCGTCGCATCACCCGCCGTCAGTTCGTGACCACCAGCGCTGCCGCCGCCGGGCTTACCGCCACGGCGCCCGCTCTGTTCGGGCAGGCGCCCGCCGTCCGGACAGGCGGCATCATGCCTGTCGTCGTCGGCTCGTCGAACGGGAATCGCTTCAAGAACGGCGGCCCCGTCACGGGCGTGCAGAAGGCGTTCGAGATGATGACGAAGGGCGACGATGTGCTTGATGCCGTCATCGCCGGCGTAAACCTGTGCGAGCTCGATCCCGAGGACGGCGGCGTCGGCTACGGCGGCCTGCCGAACGCGGATGGCGTGGTGCAGCTCGACTCGTGCTGCATGCACGGTCCGCTGAAGCGGGCTGGTGGCGTCGCGGCGCTCGAAGGCGTTCGAACGCCGTCGCTCGTCGCGCGCGCGGTGGCGCACACGACCGATCATCACCTGCTCGTCGGCAAGGGCGCGCAGGACTTCGCGCGGTCCATGGGCTTCACGATCGAGGACGACCTGAACACGGAGCGATCGCGCGCGCGCTGGCTCGAGTGGAAGCGGCGGACCGACCCCGAGCACTACCTCGATCCGAAGAAGCGCGTCGCCGGCGAGGCGCGGAACCGGGAGCTCGAGGAGCGCGGCTGGCAGGCGGCGCTCAGCATGCTGCGCGACGGCCTCATCGATCCCGAGCACTTCTGGGGCACGATCAACATGGACGGGGTCAGCGCGAAGGGCGAGGTCTGCGGCGTCACGACGACGAGCGGTCTCTCGTGGAAGATCCCCGGGCGTGCGGGCGATTCGCCGATCCTCGGCGCGGGCCTCTACGTGGACAACGCCGTCGGGGCGGCGGGGTCAACCGGGCGTGGCGAAGCGAACCTCTACAACCTCTCCTCGTTCCTCATCGTCGAGAACATGCGGCGAGGGATGCACCCGAAGGACGCCGGCCTCGACGCGCTCCGGCGCGTGAAGGCGAACACCGTGGAGAAGCGGCTGCTGACGCCCTCGGGCAACCCGAACTTCGGCCTGAGCTTCTACATCCTGAACGCGAAGGGCGAGTACGCGGGCGTGTCGATGTACGAGGGCAGCTACGCCGTGTGCACGGAGGACGGTCCACAAACGCTGAAGACGGAGCCGCTCCTGCCGGGGAAGCCGACGGACTGAGGGAACATCATCGTTGCGGGTTCGGCGCCCGGTTCGATGTTTGTGGTTCCGATCCCGATGTGAACGAGCCGGGCCGGCTCCCGCCGGCTCAGATCTCGTCGAGAATCCTCCTCGCGTCCGGCACGCTGCGCGCCATGGCGTAGCGCCACTCTCCGAACTGTCCATCGGCGTTGACTGCAGCAACCCAGCGCTCGGCCGCGGCCGCCTTCACATCCGCCAGCTCGTCGAAGCCCTTGGTCTCGAGAATGAGGTGAACCGGCGGCGCCTGGCTCACACGGACGATGAAGTC
>JBOGIW010000209.1:0-4024 GCA_050748045.1 Vicinamibacterales bacterium
TCCGCCGCCTGCCGGGCCAGCGCCGGGCTCGCGACGATGAGGCACGCCAGGACGAGCGAGATCACACCGATGGGTACGCACTTCTTCATGGATGGATGGGGCTACTTGCGCCGGTCCTGGCGCTTCCGGTTTCGGTCCCACTCGTCGTGCAGCGCCCCCAGTTTGACGCGCTGGTCGGCCGTCAGGACGCGCCGCATGCGCAGCAGCATGCGCGTGCGCGCCTTGCTCAGCTCGGACCGCACTTCTTCGACCTGGTCGGCCTGCGCCATGACGACGTCTTCCTCGGCCGACGTGTCAATGAGGCGCGACAGGTCGTCTTCCAGCCGATCGAGCGCCTTCTTGTGCTGCCGCAGCTCGGGGAGCGCCGCCTGGAAGAGGTCCTCGATGCGGGAGATTTGGTCCGTCGTGAGTTGGAGCTCGCGCTGGAAACGGCCCGACTGCCACCACTTGAAGCCCTGGGCCGTGACCGCGTGGGGCACGAGCGCGAGGAGAACCGCCAGCAGGGCTGCTGGCCGCCATGCGACGGACACTCTGTGATTCATGGCTGACTGACACGAGAATACGATCGGCCGGGCTTTGGTGTTTACCCGTTGTCCCGCAAAGACATACCGTTACAAAACCCCGGCTGGCCGCGACGCATCAGAGCTGTTCCGTCTGTCGCCCCCGGATTGCGCCCCGCTCGGACGCCCCGAGGTAGATCGAGTTGAAGAGCAGCTTGAAGGTGGCGTGCGGCTGCCCGCGGTGCTGGACACGGAACCCGAGGAGCACGACCCGGCCCTTGTCCACCGTCGCCTCGATGATGGCCGCTTTGTTGTGCAGGTGCTGCTCGCCCATCAGCCAGCCGCTCATCAGCACGTCCTTCGCGGGGTACGAGCCGACGACGGTGATACCGGTGGGCGGCGCGGGCTCGGCACGGCGTGCGTCGCCGGCGCGGCCGCGCGGCCGGCCAACCTCGAAGACCGGGCTGTGGGTGAAGAACGCCGCCACGTCGGCGGGCATGCCCCAGGCCACTGGGTGGGCCGTGTTGAGGGTCACGCGGAGCAACGTGCCGGGAATATAGAACTCGTTGTTGCGCAAGCGGTCGACGCTGTTCCGGATCGGCAGCCCCATGATGGTGAGCGGCAGCTCGCTCGATCCATCCTGCGCGACGAGCGTGCCGCCATCGGCGGTGAACTGCAGCAGGTGGTACACGCCGCGCGGCGTCATGCCGCCCACATACTCGTCAGGCATGGCTCCCGGGGCGAGCCCGGTCACCATGCTCTCGTAGGTGGCATCGGGCAGCAGGATGACGTCGAACTTCGCGCGCAGGCCCCCGGCGCGAACGTCGCCGTCGCGCAGTGTCGTGTAGGGGAACTCGTACTGCTCGAGCACCCACCGCGTCCACCCTTCGTCCATGTTGCCGCCCCAGGCGTTGTAGAGGCCGACGCGCGGCGCGTGCACGCGCAGCATCTCGCCGGGCGGCGTGCTGTCGAGCGCTGCCACGTGCAGGCCGAGCGCCCGGGCCGCCTGCTCGAGGCGCGCGCGCGTGCCCTGGCCGGGCGTCACGAGGAAGGTGCCCGCCGGCCAGCTCCTCCCGGCACCGTCGATCGGGGCGGGCGACCGATACACCGTATCGCCCGCCTTGAGCAGGCGGTTGACGGCAATGAACGCCTCGTTGGTGCGCGGGTCGATCGCGTACACCGTGCCGGCCGTGCCGCTCACCCCGCCCGTGGGATACGCCGCCGTCGTCACGCGTTCGGTCTGCGCCGTCACGCTGCCGCTCGTGAGCTTGTCAACCGCGACGCCCATCTGGAGGTTCAGCGTCCAGCCGCTCACGTCGTAGGGCGGCTCGGGCGGACCGTCGGGGTACAGACGTCGATCGGGATAGACCTGCGGGTTGAGGAGGTCCCGCACGTAGGGCAGGTACGGCTGGGCGCCCCGGATGATGAACGAGCCTGCGCCGTACTGCTTGCCGTTGGCGGAGAAGGGGGCCGTGGCGCGCTCGATCTCCACGCCGCCAAGCCGCAGCACGTTGACCAGGCGTACCGCGGCGTTCGGGTCCCACTGGTCGGCGCCGATGATGTAGTGCTCGGACGCGCCGGCCTTCATGGCGTCGCGGGCCATCTGGTAGATGTCGTACAGCCATTCCTGCCGGCGCTTCGCGCCGATGTCGAGCACCGCCATCGAGCCGGTGATCATGTACTCGCACGAGTCGCGCAGCGTCCAGTGCCCGCCCATGTACGGGCTTGGGTAATAGGTGCTCGGCTCGAGCGTGGACTCGCCATTCGAGAACCGGCGCGGGAAGCGCGCCGGATCGTAGTCGGCCGGCGTCGCCGTGGCGTGCGCCGTCTCGGTGAGGATGCCGACCATGTTGTGGAAGTACGGCGCGGTGCGCATGCCGCCGTTCCACCAGGTGTCGAAGTTCACACGGGAGATCGCCCCCGTCTTCCCTTCCTGGTCCAGCCGCCGCGTGATCGCGTCGCCGACGGTGTTGATCCCGCGCATCACGAGCGGCGGGATGTTGAAGTTGGCCGGATCCTCGAACGGCGGCACGAAGATACGCGCCGGAAACGGCGCCGTCTGGTGCTGGTTGTAGACGATCTGCGGGAAGTACTCGTCGTACAGCTGCTTCGCGATGTTCTTCGACTCCGGCTGGTTGAACATGAACCAGTCGCGGTTGTTGTCGTGACCGACGTACTTCTGATACAGCCCCGGAAGCTGCATCTCCCACGGCTTGCCGAGGTGTGTGGTGTACCAGTTGGCGATCATCGTGCCGCCGTCCGGGTTCAGATTCGGCACCAGGACGAAGATCACGTTGTTCCGAATCTGGATCATGTCGTCGGTGTCTTCGGTCACCGCCTTCCACGCCATCCACGGCGCCGTCTGCGCGTGGGCGACCTCGGTGGCGTGCAGGCCGAAATCGATCCACACGATCGCCTTCCCCTCGCGCGCGAGCTGGCGCGCGCGGGCGTCGGTCAGCGGCTGGCCCTGCTCGTCGCGATTGAGCGCGAGCGCCCGCGCAATCTGTTTGTACTTCGCGAGGTGCCTGAGGTTCTCTTCCGACGAGATCACCGTGAGAATCTGCGTGCGGCCCTCGGCGGTCGTGCCGATCTCGAAGAGCTGCATGCGGTCGCTCGCCGCATCGAGCTTGCGGAAGTAGCCTGCGATGCTTTCATACGTCGCCAGCTTGTAGTCGGCGCACGGTGCCCAGCCGATGACAGACGCCGGTGTGGGCACGGCGCCCTGCGCGGCGCTCGGCAGGGCGGTGGCCGCCAGGATCGCCGCGAACGCCAGCGCCGAGGCCGCGACCGCCGACGCCATTAGTCGTCTTCGCATGAGACATCCTCCGCAAGCTCAGGAATCACACAGGAAAGGCCGAGATCTTATCACGCGCCCTCGTGGCACGGGCCTTGCCCTTCCGGGGGGAGGAGCAACTCTGATGAAACACCTGGCAGCTCTCGCGGCGCTGACCGGAACCCTGCTGTTGGGGTGGGGCGTGGCCGCGCAGGAGGGCTTCGTGATGACGGGTCGCGTGAGTGCCACGGACCAGGAAGCCGACGAAGGCTATTTTGCCATCGACCAGCAGACGATGGTCGTGGTGAAGCCGGGCAGCGAGCTGCACGCCTATCTGCGCGGCCAGGCGGGCAAGCGCGTCCGGCTCGTGGTGGAGCCGGCGACCGACTCCGAGTAGGTATCAGCTACCTACATTGGCGAGCTGGTCGAGCCGCCGGATGACCGCGCCCACGAGGTTGTCCGGCGTCGAGGCGCCCGAGGTGAGGCCGATGCGCAGCGGTCCCGCAGTCGCCAGCCACCCCTCGGTCGTGCGCTCCTGCCCGCTGTCCACGGCCTTGTGCCGGATCTCCCGTCCCGAAACGAGTCCCGCCGGTTCAGCGATGTGGTACGTCGGCAGCTTCCCGGCGCAGATGCGCGCCAGGTTGAAGGTGTTGCTGCTGTTGTAGCCGCCGATCACGATCATGAAATCCAGCGTCTGGTCCGCGAGCAACGCCTGCACGGCGTCCTGTCGATCCTGCGTCGCGCTGCAGAT
>JBOGIW010000210.1:0-3861 GCA_050748045.1 Vicinamibacterales bacterium
CGCGCGCCGTGCCCGTGGCCGCGCCGTGCAAGGCGCGGGCCCGGGCCGCGCTCACCCGGAAGTGCGGGGTCATCCCTCGATAGGGATCCACCTGGTGCGACGGGAAGGGCAGCACCGCTCGCTCGACCGCCTGCTCCCCGGCCCCCTCCACGGCGCCCCAGAAGAAGCGCGCGTCGACGAGCATCTGCTCGACGTCCTTGTCGGTCGGCACGACCGCCAGCACGACGCCCGGCGCCGCGCGGGCGTGCGCCACGACGGCCAGCGCCTTCGCGGCCGCCGACAGGCCCGCCGTGACCGCGCCCGGCCGGTCGAGGCCCACGCGCGCGATCGCCGATTTGAAGAGGGCACGGAGCGTAAGAGAGGACGTGGCTTGCACGGTCGGGTCTCCCGAATCATCGGGAACCTTCAAGTGTATCAGCCGGTCTGCCTGATTCTCTCGATGAGCTGGGTCGTCGAGAACCCCGGGGCCAGCGCCAGACGAACCACTCGTCCGCCCCCGGCCTCGACGATGTCGCGCCCGACGATACGGTCCGGCCCCCAATCGGCCCCTTTGACGAGCACGTCCGGCTGTATGCGCCGGATGATCTCATACGGCGTCCCCTCGTCGAAGATGACGACGGCATCGACGACGGCGAGCGCCGCCAGCACTTCGGCGCGCTCCCGCTCGGTGTTGACCGGTCTGCCGGAGCCCTTGTTCGCCCGGACGGACCGATCCGAGTTGAGCCCGACGATCAGCACATCGCCAAGCGCGCGGGCGTCCCGCAGGTAACGGACGTGTCCCGGATGGACGAGGTCGAAGACGCCGTTGGTGAACACGACGCGCTTCCCTGGGTGCCGGGCGGCGTCCGCCCAGGTCTCCGCCTCGCGGGTCGAAAGAACACGTGACGGTTTCGTCATCATTCGAGTCCCGAGATGGTGACGCCTCCGCCGAAGCGCCAGCGATGGCGGGGCCGGTACACCCCGATGTCCTTCAGGCGCGAGGTGACCCGGAACGTGTAGAGCCGGCGGTGATAGTCGTAGGGTGCGCCGTTCTCGCGGTGCACAGCGACATCCACCGTGTAGGTGCCATCCACGAGGTCGAGGCTTTCGATCGTGAAGCGCACCTCCGCGTCGCCCTTGAGCTCCCCGGGGCGCGCCCCTTCGATCTGCGTGTTGGTTCCGTAACAGCACACGCCTTCCGCATTGAAGATGGCCACACCGAACACGAAGTCGGCGACCGGCGCCGCCGCGTGGACGAGGAACCCGATCTCGGCGCGCTCGCCCGCCGTGAACGCGTGGGTCGGCCCGGCGGGGCCGTGCAGCTCGACGCCGCTGATCTCCACCTCGCGCGAGCCCCATCTGGCGGGGCCTGTCCCGTCCGCCGTGGCCGCGGGGGTCGCGCGGCCGGACTTCGCCAGCCCTTCGTTCTCGGACCTGGCCACGTCCAGGAGATAGGCATCGATGACGCGCTTCGGATCGCCATGCGCCCTGGCAACGCCCCGATCGAGCCAGAGCGCTTCGTCGCAGAACCGCTCCACCAGCTCGAGCTGATGCGTCACGAGGAGAATCGTCTTCCCCCGCCGCTTGAAGTCGGCGAACTTGTCGAGACACTTGTGCGTGAATGCCGCGTCACCGACGGCGAGCACCTCGTCCACGAGCAGTACGTCGGGATCGACGTGCACCGCCACCGAGAAGCCGAGGCGCACGTACATCCCGGACGAGTAGGTCTTGACCGGCTCGTCGATGAAGTCCTGCAGCTCCGCGAAGGCGACGATCTCGTCGAAGCGCTCCGCGATCTCGCGCCTGGCCAGGCCGAGCATCAGGCCGTTGATGAAGACGTTCTCGCGGCCGGAAATCTCGGGGTGGAAGCCCGCACCGAGCTCGATCAGCGCCGACACGCGGCCGGCCACATGCACGCTGCCCTCGGTGGGCCGGCCGAGGCCGGCGATCATCTTCAGCATCGTGCTCTTGCCCGACCCGTTGCGACCGATGATGCCGAAGGTGCGGCCGGCGTCGACGGTGAACGAGACGCCTCGCAGCGCGTGAAATGTCTCGTCGGGCCGGAGATCGCGAAACAGGTCTCCCGACAGGATCGCGCTCTTCAACGTGGCGAAGCGCTTCCGCCGTCCGTAGCGGCGGTAGACCTTGTGCACGCCGATGGCCTCGATCGCGTGGCCCATCACACCTCTTCGGCGAAGGTATCCCTCAGCCGGTCGAACACGAAATACCCGAGAACCAGAACGGCGGCCGACACGCCGCCGACGGCGAGGAGCCGCGGCCATCCCGTGAACGGCCCCGGACGGAACAGCACCTCCTGGTAGGCCACCGCGATGTGCGTGAATGGGTTCAGCTCGAGCAGCGGCCGCCAGCGCTCCGGCGCGTTCCAGAGCGGGTAGATGATCGGCGTCGCAAAGAACCAGACCGTGAGCAGGTTGTGCAGCAGGTCGCGCACGTCGCGAAAGTGCACGGTGAGGGCCGACACCAGCAGCGCGAGGCCGAGCGTCAGCACGAGCTGGACCAGCACGATCGCGGGCACCCAGAGCAGATCGAGCGCGACAATCGGCGTGCGGTAGTAGGCGAGGAACGCGGCGAGGATCGGCAGGCCGAAGGTGAAATGCACCAGGCCCGCCAGCACCGTGACGATCGGCAGCACTTCCGCCGGGAACACGACCTTCCGGATCAGGTTGCCTCCCGCGACGAGCACGTTGGCCGACTCGATGAGCGACGAAGAGAACCAGGTCCACGGGAGGATGCCGCAAAAGAGGAAGAGCCCGTACGGCTCGAGGCCGGCCGCGCGCGCGCCCGGCATTGCCACGGTGAACACGAACGTGTAGATCAGGAGGAGCAGGAGGGGGTTCACGAAGGACCAGAAGAACCCGAGGATGGAGCCGCGATACCGCGCCTTCAGCTCGCGCGCGACGAGGCTCTGAATGAGGGCACGATACCGGACGAGCTGCCGCAGGTGGTGGAGCACTGCGTCAGGCTGGCGCGACCGGGGTGCCCTTCCCCGCCGCTGTCATGGCGGCTACCTGGAGGCGGACGGTCGCACGCAGCAGCGAGGTATGCGCCCGCTCGACGTCGATCTCCGCGGCGGCCTGTGCCAGCCGCTCCTCGGCGCGCTTCTTCGCGCGCTCGGCGCGCGCCACGTCGATGTCCTCCGCGCGCTCGGCGATCTGCGCGAGGATGGTGACCTTGTCGGGCAGGACCTCGACGAAGCCCCCGGCGATGGCCAGGAAGGACTTCACGGCTCCCCTCCGGTACCACAGCTCGCCGATCGCCAGCGTGGCGAGCAGCGGCGTGTGCCCGGGCAGCACGCCCAGGTACCCATCGGCCGCCGGCACGACGATCTCGTCGACCGTATCGGTCACGAGGGACCGATCCGGCGTGACAATCTCGAGCACGAACGACGCCGGCAGGCCTTCGATCGTCATCTCACGCCGCTTTCATGCTCCTGGCCTTCTCGACCGCCTCTTCGATCGTGCCGACCATGTAGAAGGCGGCCTCCGGCAGGTCGTCGAGCTCACCGGCGATGATGCCCTTGAAGCCCTTGATGGTGTCATCGAGCTTCACGAACTTGCCGGGTGTGCCGGTGAAGACCTCGGCGACGTGGAAGGGCTGCGAGAGGAAGCGCTGGATCTTGCGGGCGCGGGCGACCACCAGCTTGTCCTCTTCGCTGAGCTCGTCCATGCCGAGGATGGCGATGATGTCCTGGAGCTGCTTGTAGCGCTGCAGGATCTGCTGCACCTGGCGCGCCACCTGGTAATGCTCCTCGCCCACGGTGGAGGGGGTGAGGATGCGTGAGGTGGAACTCAGAGGATTCACCGCCGGGAAGAGGCCCTTAACGGCGATGCTGCGCTCCAGGTAGATGTAGGCGTCCAGGTG
>JBOGIW010000211.1:0-1852 GCA_050748045.1 Vicinamibacterales bacterium
GAGTCGACTCTGACCCCGGTCTGACCCCGGTCTGACCCCGGGAGCTGGGTGTCGATGGCGGGGCGCGTCTCGTAGGCCAGGCGCTTCAGGTTCAGCAGGTGCCGCGGCGTGATGTTGTCCGAAGTAATGTTGCCGCCCCAGCCGCCGCACCCGAGCGTCATCGCCGGGTCCAGGCCGGTCGTCAGCCCGATCGAGCCATGGGTCGTCGGCGTGTTGACGCAGATTCGGAACGCCGGCTTCTTCAGGCCAAACTGAAGAATGACGTTCTCATCCTTCGAATGGATCGACATGGTGTGCCCCATGCCGCCGTACCGGAGGATCTGGATGCAGCGCTCGCACCCCTCCCGCCAATCTTTGACGACGTAGTACGAGAGTACCGGACAGAGCTTCTCGATCGACAGCGGGTAATCGCGACCCACGCCGGCAAGGGGCGCCATCAGCACCCGTGTCGTGTCCGGCACGCTCACACCGACCTCGTTGGCGATGAAAATCGCAGACTTGCCGACGAGCGCCGGGTTCGGCAGACGCTGCGGCGTTACGAGCATTCTGGCGAGCGCCTCCTGCTCGGAGGTGTTCAGAAAATGCGCGCCTTGCGCGACGAACTCGCGTTGCACCTCGCCGGCCACCGACTCGTCCACGACGACCGAGTTTGGCGAGGAGCAGAGCACGCCATGGTCGAACGTCTTCCCGATGACGATGTCGCGGACCGCCTTCTTCACGTCGGCGCTCCGCTCGATGTAGCAGGGCGCATTGCCGGGCCCGACCCCGTAGGCCGGCTTGCCGGCGCTGTACGCCGCGCGAACGAGGCCCATGCCCCCGGTCGCCAGGATCACCGCCACCTCGCGCGCCTTCATCAGCTCCTGCGTGCCCTCGAGGGTGACGATCTTCATCCAGCCGATGCTGCCGGCTGGCGCCCCCGCGCGCGCGGCCGCGTCGGCCATGACTTCCGCCACGCGCGTGATGCACCGCGTCGCCGCGGGGTGCGGGCTGAGGACGATCGCGCACCGCGCTTTCAGGGAGATGAGGATCTTGTAGATCGCGGTTGAGGTCGGGTTCGTGGACGGCACGATTGCCGCGACGACGCCGAACGGCTCGGCGATTTCGACGAGGCGCCGCGTCTCGTCGCGGTTCACGACGCCCACAGTCTTGAGTGGCTTGATGAACTCGTAGACATCCCGCGAGCCGAACAAATTCTTCTGGATCTTGTCCGCCACGACGCCGTAGCCGGTTTCCTCCACGGCCAGCCGTGCGAGCGCCTCGGCGTGCTGCGTGGCCGCTTCGGCCATCGCGGTGACGATGGCATCGATCTGCGGCTGTGTGAGCTCGGCCAGGGCGGCCTGCGCCTGCCGGGCGGCGCGCGCAAGCGTGCGGGCCTCGGAAATCGACGCGAGGTCGCGGTCCGTGGCTGGCGTGGTCTCCGGCGCGGCCATCCTGTCCCTACGCCTTGCTCGTCGGCAGGATCCTCTCGACTTCGCTGTGGGGCCGCGGAATGACGTGCACCGATACCAGCTCGCCGACACGGCGCGCCGCGGCGGCGCCGGCGTCGGTCGCGGCTTTCACCGCCCCAACGTCACCACGCACGAGCACCGTGACGTAGCCCGCGCCGATGTACTCTTTGCCGACCAGGGTGACGTTTGCCGCTTTTACCATGGCGTCGGCGGCTTCGATCGAGCCGATGAGGCCCTTCGTTTCCACCATGCCGAGTGCGTCCGCTGCCATCTCGGGCCGCAATGTTACAGAGTTGCGGAGTATTATTCCAGCGCCGATGACCCGCCTGTCCCGTTTCACGCTTGGCGTCCTGGCGCTGTGCGCGGCGGCGTGCAGCCGTCCCGACGACACCGCGCCGCCCGTC
>JBOGIW010000212.1:0-4525 GCA_050748045.1 Vicinamibacterales bacterium
GAACTCGGAACCCGGAACTCGGAACAGGGAACGCGGAACTCGGAACCCGGAACATCGGAACATGGAACCCAGAACTGAACCCTGAACACGAACCAGGAACCCGGAACCCGGAACTCGGAACAGAGGGACGCGTGGTCTACGTGCTGAAGACGATCGATGCGCACGCCGCCGGCGAGCCGCTGCGGCTCGTCACCGACGGCATGCCGCGTCCCGCGGGCAGGACGATGCTCGAGAAGCGGGAGTGGATGCGGCGGCACGCCGATCACCTGAGGCGCGCGCTCATGCTCGAGCCGCGGGGGCACGCCGACATGTACGGGGCGCTCCTCACCGAGCCCGTGTCGCCGGGCTCGCACGCCGGCGTCCTGTTCATGCACAACGAGGGCTACAGCACGATGTGCGGCCACGGCGTCATCGCGGTGACGACCGTCGCCATCGAGCGCGGGCTGCTCTTCGATCGACAGGGTCTCGAGGTGGTCCTGGATACGCCCGCCGGCACCGTGCACGCCCGCCCGCGCATCGTCCAGGCTGGCGACAGCACGCGGGTGGACGCCGTCGCATTCACGAACGTGCCCGCCTTCGTGCACCTGGCGGGACACGCCGTCAAGCTCGGGAGCCGGGAGGTGCGCGTCGACATCGCGTTCGGCGGCGCTTTCTACGCGATCGTCGACACGGAATCGGTCGGCACCCCGCTCGAGGCACGGCGCTTGCCCGAGCTGCGGCGCATCGCCACCGACATCAAGGCTGCGCTCGAATCGTCAGTCACGATCGCGCATCCGTCGGAGCCGCGGCTCACGGGTCTGTACGGCGTCATCTTCACGGGCCCGCCCGCCGATCCGGAGGCGCACCTGCGCAACCTGACGGTGTTTGCAGACGCGGAAGTGGATCGGTCGCCGTGCGGAACGGGAACATCCGCCGTGATGGCGGTGCTCGACGCGATGGGGCTGCTGCCCGCCGAGGGCCCCTTCGTCCACGAGAGCCTGATCGGGACGCTCTTCCGCGGGCAGCTGCTGACTCGCACGCGGGTCGGCGAGCTGCCCGCGATCGTCACGGAGATCGAAGGCTCCGCCTGGATCACCGGCGAGCACACCTTCTATATCGACGACGAGGATCCGCTTCGGGAAGGATTCAGAATCTGACTCCCAACTCCCAATTCCCAGCTCCCAACAAGCGCCGTCGTTTTGGGAGCTGGGCGTTGGAGGTTGGGAGTTGACTTCACCAGCCGATCGCGAGACCGTCCTTCCTCGGATCTGATCCACCCATCAGCACGCCGGTCTTCGGGTCGATGAGCACGGCCTGATAGCCGCCCACCGAGCCGCGGCCGTCGCGCACCTGGTGGCCGCGCCGTTCGAGCGCGGCGCGCACGGCCTCGGAGACGCCCGACTCGGCGGCGAGGCTGTCGCCGCCGTGCCGCACGCGTGCCGCGTCGCCGGCGTCCTGCACGTTCATGCCGAAGTCGACGAGATTGACGACGACCTGCACGTGGGCCTGCGCCTGATTGTCGCCTCCCATCACGCCGAAGGGCATCAGCGGCCGGCCGTCCTTCATGATGAATGCGGGCACGAGCGTGTGGAACGGACGCTTGCCCGGCGCGAGCCGGTTCGGATGCCCCTTCTGCAGCGTGAAGCCGCTGCCGCGATTGTGGAGCACGATGCCGGTGCCCGGCACGACGATGCCCGCGCCGAAATCCGAGAAGAGCGAGTTGATGAACGAGATCGCGTTGCCCTGTCCGTCCGCCGCCGCCAGGTAGATCGTGTCGCCCTGGTCGCGGCCGTCGAAGAAGGCGTCCTCCGCCGACGTGCCGCCGCCGAACGTGCCTGGCTTGTAGCCGGCCGCCGCCTTCGCCGGATCGATTTCCTTCCGGCGTTCCGCCGCGTACTCCTTCGAGACAAGCGTCTTCAGCACTGTGGCCGGCACGTGCTCGAAGTCTGCGAGGAACGCCGCGCGATCGGCGAAGCTGATGCGCTTGGCCTCCACGACGAGGTGCAGATACTCGGCGCTGTTGTGGCCGAGCGCTCTGAGGTCGTAGCCCTCGAGGATGTTCAGCATCTCGAGGGCGACAAAACCCTGCGTGTTCGGAGGCATCTCGTAGACGTCGTAGTCGCGGTACCTCGTGCCGATCGGCTCGACCCAGTCGGCGCGGTGGCCGGCGAGGTCTGCCGCGGTGAGGAAACCGTCGCGCGCCTGGAGGTCGTCGACGATCGCTTTCGCAATCGCGCCCTTGTAGAAGACGTCGCGTCCGCCCTTGGCGACGGCCTCGAGCGTGTTGGCCAGGTCCGGGTTGCGGAAGATGTCGCCGGGCCTCGGCGCACGCCCATCCGGCAGGAACACCGCGGCCGCGGCGGGATCGGCCGACAGCTTCTCGGCCGAGCCTTCCCACTGATCCGCGATGATCTCGGACACCGGGAAGCCGTCGCGGGCGTAACGGATGGCCGGTGCCAGCACGCGGGCGAGCGGGAGCGTGCCGTGCTTCTCGACGAGCTCCACCCACCCCGCCAGCGCGCCGGGCACGGTCACGGGATAGGGACCGCGTCCGGGCATGGTCGTGTTGCCCTTCTCGACGAGCATGTCGGCGTCGGCCTTCGCGCCGGCGCGCCCGCTGGAGTTCAGCCCGCGCAGGTGTTTCGTCTTCGCGTCGTAGACGATGGCGAAGACGTCGCCGCCGATGCCGGTCATCGTCGGTTCGACGACGGCGAGCACGGCCGCCGCCGTCACCGCCGCATCGATTGCGTTGCCGCCTTCCTGCATCACCTGCAGGCCCGCCGCCGACGCGAGCGGCTGGCTCGTGGCAATCATGCCGTTGCGCGCCAGGACCGGCGACCGGGTGCCTCTCGGGTTGCCGGCAGGCCGATCGCCGGGAAGCTGCGCGGAGAACATCGTCATCGTTGAGGCGACGAGGAGCGTGATCGCGAACGGCAGGCGCATGTCATCCTCCGAGGTGCTGACGGACCAGGCGCTCGAGCAGCGCGTTCAGAGGCTCGCCCTCGAGGGCGAACGTCGCCTGCTCTGGTGACCACGGGAGCTTGAAGCTGCGCGACATCGCCGAAACCCAGATCTGTCGCACGGGCGCGTTCGGGCTGACGACGAACCGGGCCTCCGACGGCTCCTCGAACAGGACCTGTAGCACGCCGTTCTGCAGCTCGACTTCGAAGCCCTCCTCGTCGGCCAGCGGCAGCAGCGAGTGCTGCGCCCCCTCGAGGGCTTCGTCGGACTTCATCCGGAACTCTTGCTCGGTCAACGCGGACATGGGAAGAGCAATCGTAATGCAAAACGCGAAATGCGGAATGCCAGCTCGGCGTTGCATTTTGCCTTTTGAATTTGGCATTTACGAGGTGTGCATCACACAGTGCGCCCTCGGGCCTTGCATTTTGCCTTTTGAGTTTTGAATCAGAGGGTGTGCATCACACGGTGCGCCTCGGCAGAAGCGGGTTGAGATGCATCGTCAGGTCGTACACGGAGGCGCCGCACGCCTCTCCGACGTCCTCGGGCCGCGAGCCGTCAATCCAGTCGAAGAGCGTCGCGACGTCGCCCCTCGTGATGGTCGTGTGCGCGCCGAGGTTGAGGATCGTGTGGCTGGCGCTGACCGACGCGACGACCGGATAGAGGCCGGCGCCGATGCGCACGCGGGCGCCCTTGGCGGCCAGGCGCGGCCACCCGTCGGCGTGACCCACCGGAAGCGTCGCGATCCAGGTCGGTTCGCTGGCAATGAACGCGCGGTTGTAGCCGGCGCTCTCGCCTGACTGGAGCTGCTTCACGAGCGCCACCCTCGTGCGCAGGGCCACCGCGGGCCTGAGCTGCATCGTTCCGGCGCGCCTGAAGGCGGGCTCGGAGTAGATCCCGAAGATCGCCATGCCGGGGCGGACCATGTCGAGGAACGCATCGCGGTTCTGAAAGAGGGCGAAGCTCGACGCGGCGTGCCGGCGGCCGACGCGGGCGCCGGTGCCCGCGAGATGGTCCGACAGCGCGACGAGCCGCCTCACCTGCTCGCGATCGAACGCCTCGTCCTCGCTGAGCGAGGTCATGACCCCCTCGAGGCGGACCGACCGCCGTCGCGCGAGATCCTCGAGGAGCGCAGGCGCCTCGTCGTGCGGGATGCCGACACGTCCCATGCCGGTGTCGACCTTCACGTGCACGCCGACGGCGCGGCCCGTCTTCGCCGCCGCCGCGTCGAGCGCCGTCCCGTAGTCGCGGTAGACCATCGGCATGATGTCGCGGGCCGCCAGGTCGACGAGCTCGGTCTCGGTGAACGGGCCCATGAGCAGGACCGGTTTGCGGATCCCGGCGTCGCGCAGGGTCATGGCTTCGTGCAGCTTGACGACGGCGAAGCCCTCGATGCGGCGGTCGTCGTCCAGGAGGCGCGCAACCGTGACCAGGCCGAGGCCGTAGCCGTTATTCTTGATGACCGCCAGGATCGGGCGTCCAGCCGCGACGCGCGCAATTTCTCCCACGTTGTGTCGCAGGTTCTGCGGGTTCACCTCCACCCATGGATCGAACTGCGCACTATTCGATTCGGGGTCAGAGTCGACTC
>JBOGIW010000213.1:0-5809 GCA_050748045.1 Vicinamibacterales bacterium
CGTGGATCGAGATGCTGACCGACGAGAGCAAGGTGGGCCTGCACGTGGCGCTCACGCCGATGTGGAGCGAGACTGCCTGGTTTGCAGACTATGTGCTGCCGATGGGGCTCGGCACCGAGCGGCACGACATGATGAGCCAGGAGACACACGCAGCCCAGTGGCTCGGTTTTCGCCAGCCGGTCCAGCGCGTCGCGCGTCAGAAACGCGGTGAACAGATCGACGCGACCTGGCAGTCGAATCCGGGCGAAGTCTGGGAAGAAGTGGAGTTCTGGATCGCCCTGAGCTGGAAGATCGATCCCGACGGATCGCTGGGCGTCCGGAAGCACTGGGAGTCGCCGTACCGGCCAGGCCGGATGATCACGGTGGACGAGTATTACCGATGGGTCTTCGAGAACTCGGTCCCGGGGCTGCCCGAGGCCGCCGCGAAGGAGGGCCTGACCGCGCTCGCGTACATGCGGAAGTACGGCGTCTTCAAGGTCAAGGACCACGCCTACGGCGTCCACGCGGAGCCGCTCACCGACGATCAGAGGAAGGACACGTCGGTCGATCCTGCGGAGGAGACCATTGTCCGGAACGGCGTGCCCGTCGGTGTCGTCGTCGGCGGCGTGGCGCGCGCCGGCTTCAACACCTTGTCGCGCCGGCTAGAGTTCTACTCGCTGACGATGGCGGAGTGGGGATGGCCGGAGCACGCGGTGCCCCGATACGTCCCGGGCCACGTCCACTGGCGCGACCTCAAGCGGGATGAGGGCGAGTTCGACCTGCTGCCCAACTTCCGCCTGCCCACGCTCATCCACACACGCGCGCCCGTCAAGTGGCTCTACGAGATCTCGCACAGCAACCCGCTGTGGATCGCCACGGCCGACGCGAAGACGCACGGAATCGCCACAGGGGACCTGGTGAAGGTGCGCACCGCCATCGGCTACTTCGTCACGCGCGCGTGGGTCACGGAAGGCATTCGCCCGGGCATCCTCGGCATGTCGCACCACCTCGGCCGCTGGCGGCTGCACGAGGAGATGGGGTTGCGCAACGCGTCGGCCCTCATCACAATCGAGCGGCCGGCGGACGGCCAGTACCGCGTGCGACAGGTGCACGGCGCGCAGCCGTTCGAGAGCAGCGATCCCGACAGCAGGCGGGTGTGGTGGACGGAAGTCGGCGTGCACCAGAACCTCACGTTTCCGGTTCAGCCCGATCCCGTCAGCGGCATGCACTGCTGGCACCAGAAGGTCCGGATCGAACAGGCGGGACCCGACGATCGGTACGGCGACATCTTCGTGGACACCAACAAGTCGCACGCGATCTACAAGGAGTGGATGGCGATGACGCGTCCGGCGCCTGGTCCTGGAGGACTGCGGCGCCCTGTCTGGTTCGACCGTCCGCTGCGGCCGGTGGCCGAGGCGTACAGAATCACCGGCTCCGGGTGCTGACATGTCATGGTGGCTCGCCGCGATCGGCATTGCCCTGGTCGCCGGGATCCTGCTCGGTCGATGGCTGGCGGCCAATCGCCGTCCGCGTGACCCGGATGTGGCAACCGCCGCCACGATCGAGCACCTGACCGCCACGAACGCGCTCCTCCGCACGCTCACCAGCTCGCCTGATGTGCCCAGGAGCCTCTTCGAGCTCGCGCTCCGCATTCGCGCCATCGTCCCCTGCGACCGCGTCGGGCTCGCCCTGCTGACCGAGGACCGCGAGGGCTACCGGACATACACCGCCCGGCTGGATCAGACGGGGCCGTCGGTAAAACCGCAGCCAGAGCTCTATTTCGAGCGCCGGTCGACGGTGATCGACGAGGTCGTGCAGAGCTGCGAAGGGCGCGTCGTCGACGAGGTGGGAGTGCTGGCGCCGACGTACCTCGACGCGAACGTCGTCAAGACGGCGGGGTTCTCCTCCTTCGTGCTGGTGCCGCTCGTCTTCGAGGGCGAGGCGCTGGGCACGCTCAACCTGGTGGCACGGCGGCCGGCGGCGTTCACGGACGCGGACCTGCATGCGCTCAAGCCGGTCGCCGAAGCGCTGGCCATCGCGCACGGGAACCGCCGTCTCGCCAACGCGCTCGCGCGTCACCAGACCGCCAACGAGCTGTCGGAGATGACGTTCGCCTTCGCCAACGACATGAGCGGCGCCGTGCAGGCGATCATCGGCCAGTGCGAGCTGATGGCGCACCAGTCGCAGGACCCGGCGATCGAGCTGGAGCTCGTCGGCATGCTGCAGCAGGCGAAGCGGCTGCGCGAGATCCTGAACAACATGCAGCGCATGACGAGAGAGCACGTCGCGACCAGCTCGCGGCCGCAGTAGCGCGACCGACAGCCGCCGAGCGGCGTCAGACCTCGCGTAAGATCGAGTATGCGTCTCGCCTCCGCCCTCCTGGCCTGCCTGCTCGCCGCGCCCCAGGATGCCCTCGAGTCCCCTCCCCCCTTTAACGTCTGGCTCACCGAGCTCGTCGCCGAGGCCCGCGCCCGGGACTATGGCGAGGAGCTGGTCGACAAGGCGCTCGCGGGCCTCTCGCCCATCGAGCGGGTGATCGAGCGCGATCGCACGCAGGCCGAAGTGACGATCACCTTCGATCGCTACTACGCGAGCCGCGTGACGCGCCCGGTTGTCCGGCGCGGCCGGGAGGCGATGAGGCGGCACCGGACCCTGCTGCGCCGCATCGAGCGCGACTTCGGCGTCCAGGCGCGCGTCGTGGCGGCTGTCTGGGGGCTCGAATCGCGCTTTGGCGCCAACACCGGGCAGACGCCGGTCTTCCAAGCGCTGGCGACGCTGGCGTGGGAGCCGCGACGATCGGCATTCTTCCGGTCCCAACTGTTCAACGCGCTGACGATGGTCAAGTCGGGCTACATCGACGTCGACTCGATGACCGGATCGTGGGCGGGCGCCATGGGCCAGCCGCAGTTCATGCCCTCCAGCTATCTCGAGTTCGCGGTCGATTACGACAAGGACGGCCGCCGCGACATCTGGAGCTCGACACCGGACGTCCTGGCGTCGATTGCGAACTACCTGAAAGCGCACGGCTGGACCGCGGAGAGGACGTGGGGCCGTGAAGTGCGCGTGTCGCCACAGGCGCTCGCGCGGATCACGAAGGCGGTGCCTGCTCGCGGGGGCGGCTGTTATGCGAGGCGGACGATGACGGAGTGGCGGCCGCTGGCCGAATGGCAGACGCGCGGCGTCCGCCGGGTGGACGGCGGGCGGCTCCCGCGCGCCGCTGTGGATGCCGCCCTCGTCCAGACCGGCGCGCGCTCGTTCCTGGTGTATCCGAACTACGACGCGCTCATCGGCTACAACTGCGCGCATCACTACGCGCTCAGCGTGGCGCTCCTGTCGGACCAGCTCCGCTGACTACCCGGCGACCGAGATCGCGATGCTGCACGCCAGCAGCGCGAGCACGAGCACGCCCAGGCCGGCATAGGCCCATTCGCGGGCGCGCGCTTCCTGCGTGATCGCCGTCACGAGCCGCGCGACGGGCGTGGCCATCAGCAGCAGGAGGCCGGCCGGCAGGGCGGCCTTCGCGATTGCCCCGGCCGGCTGCGCGACGGTGAGCGCGAGTCCGCCGACCAGCAGGACCGTCGTCACCACGTCGACGAGGCGCAGCGCCACCATCAACCGGTTCTCGTCAGCATCAGCGCGGCGACAATCATGAGCACGATCGCGAGGAGCAGCTTCAAGCCGCGCGCGCCGGCTTCCGCGCCGGCGCGGAGGCTGGCAAAGGACCCGACCTTCACGCCGACGACCGCGGCGGCCGCGAGCGCGGGAATCACGTCGCCGCGGCCGTAATAGATGATGGCGCCCGACGTGGCCGTGACCCCGAGCGTGAACGCGCTCGTGGCGGCCGCGACGCGGATCGGGACGCCGCACCACGCGTTGAGGAGCGGCACCGTCACGACGCCTCCTCCCACGCCGAGCAGCGTCGACAGGTTGCCCGCCAGGAACGACCCGCCGAGCATCAGCGGCACGCGCTTCACGCGATAGACGACCTCGCGGCCGCTCTCGCCTTCGTGATAGCGCGCGCCGAGGGATCCGGGCTGCGCCTCGGGATCGAGGAGCACGTTTCGCACGTCGAGCCTCGTCAGCATGACGACCGAGATCCCGAACGTGGACACGGCGAAGATGCGATAGAGGGCCGTCGGCGAGAGGACGCCCGCGAGGACGGCGCCGCCGAGGCTCCCGGCCACCGTGGCAACGGCGACGAGGAGACCGAGGCGCAGGTTGACGAGCTCGCGGAACGGGCCGGCGGAAATGGCGCTCGACGTGGCGATCACCGTGATCAGGCTCGTCGCCAGCGCGTGCCGGATGGGGATGCCGAGGCCGAGCGTGAGGAACGGCACGAGGAACACGCCGCCGCCGATACCGAGCAGCGCGCCCAAGCCTCCGGCCAGCGCCCCCCCGGCCATCACGGCGGCGAGGAGCGTCAGCGACATCAGGTGTTCGGGCGCCGGCGCGTCTGCTGCAGGTACCGTGTCGCCTTCTCGATGGCCGCCGTCTCGGCCTCGCCGCGCGTGCCGCCCTCGGCGCGCGCCACGCGCGCGCCGGGGTCCACGTTGTCGATCGTGCAGTAGTAGCGACCGCCGATCCGGTACGACACGACGTTGATCGCCCAGCCGCCCAGCTCGTCGCGGCGCTCCTGGAACTCTTCTGTCTTCATGTCCCTTCCGCCCGGTCGCCTACCGCTCGACCGGCGCCCCGACCAGGTTCCCCCACTCGGTCCACGAGCCGTCGTAGTTCTTCACATCGGGATACCCGAGCAGGTGCTTGAGCACGAACCAGGTGTGACTCGACCGCTCGCCGATGCGGCAATAGGCGATCACGTGCTTGTCGGGCGTGACGCCTTGCCCGCCATAGAGCGCGGCCAGCTCGTCCCGGCTCTTGAACGTGCCATCCTCGTTGCACGCCTTCCCCCAGGGGATGCTCTTCGCCCCGGGGATGTGGCCGCCGCGCTGGCACGTTTCCGGGAGCCCGGGGGGAGCGAGGATCTCGCCCGTGAACTCCTGCGGGCTGCGGACGTCCACCATCGCGGTATCGGCGCGGCCCATCGCCTGCTGCACTTCCGGGAGGAACGCGCGGATCGAGACGTCGGCGTCCTTCGCGGTGTAGGTCGTGGCGGTCATGTCCGACCGCACGCCGTCGAGATCGCGGCCTTCGGCGAGCCACTTCTTCCGGCCGCCGTCCATGATGCGCACGTCCCGGTGCCCATAGACCTTGAGCTGCCAGAAGGCCCATGCGGCGAACCAGTTATTGTTGTCACCGTAGAGAATCACCGTCGTCCCGGGCGTGATGCCGGACGCGCCGAGCAGCTTCTCGAGCTTCGCCTTCGGCACGATGTCGCGGACGAGGGTGTCGCAGAGCTCGGTGGTCCAGTTCCAGCCGACGGCGCCGGGCACGTGGCCCTGGTCGTACGCCGCCGTGTCGACGTCCACCTCAACGACGCGGACGTTCGCGTCCGCGCGATGCTGCGCAACCCAGTCAGTACCGACGAGGACGTCGGTTCCAGTCATGACGTTCACCATGTGCGCCTCCTTTTCTCCAATGGCGCGGCCTACACACTGAATGGCTCGCCCCATTCTACGTTAGGGCCGTGGAGGGATTCGGCCACGCCACGAAAATTCACGGCGATCTCAGCCACGACGGCGAGGATCTCGGCCACGAAGGATCGCAGCCACGAAGATCGCGAAGATCCCGAAGATCATGCGCAGCGGACTTCGTTCGACGGGCCGCCAGAGGCGGCCTGCGTGGGACGGCGACCGGCAGACACAAGCCGCTCAAGATCGAGCCGCTCATTATCGAGTGCGGCTTGTGTCTGCCGGTCGCCGTCCCACGCAGG
>JBOGIW010000214.1:0-12830 GCA_050748045.1 Vicinamibacterales bacterium
TGACGGCGTCGCCGCTCGCTGCGCAGGTGCAAAGCCGTCCCACCGATCCGCCGCTCGTCACCGCGGCCAGCGAGTCGTGGTATCAGCTTCGCGAGCCGATTCAGTTCGCCGGAGAGCGGTACTACCATGCAGGCTCGGCGGTGTTCTTCGACGGCAACACGATGGTGCGATCGGGCTACTACAACGGCGTGCCGCTTTACATGGACACGACCATCGAGCCGTACAGCGTGGTCCTGGTGCCGGTGCGGCGCGGGCTGATGCAGCCGTACGAACGCCTGCGGCGCGGCGATCTCGCCGGCACGACCGCGAGCCGCACGCCGTCGTTCCCGGTACGCGCGACGGCTGACGTCTTCTCGTTTCCCGGAGCGCCCGGTGCCCCCACGCAGCTTCAGCAGCCGATCGGCGCCATCGCCAGCTCGCTCGAGATCGCGCTCGCGCGGCCCTCGAGCGCTCCCGTCCCGGTGACGACGGGCGCACAGCCTGCGACGCCTGCCAGATCGGAACCGATGGTGTCGATCCTGCGGCCCGAGAGCAACGACGGCGTGTGGGTCCGTTACCAGGGTCAGAAGTGGGTGAGCGCGGGCGCGGCCGTGCCGTTGCGCGCCGCCGAGTTCCGCGCGGTCGGGCAGTACGGCGGCTTCCCGGTGTTCGTGCGACACAACGAGGAGAAGACGATCTACCTGCCGACGCGCGCCGGTCTCGTGGCCCCGTATCGGGCGCGAGAGTGATCCGCGATCGCGAATGGCGGATAGCGGATTGGGGAAGCAAGGGAGGTCCATGACCGCGCGACCCGTGCAGAGCGAGCGTTTGCCGAGACCGGTGGGGCCGTATTCGCCGGGGATGGTGCTCGACCGCTTGATCTTCGTGTCGGGCCAGGGCGCCATCGATCCGGCCACGGGACGTCTGGTGGCGGCCGGCATCGAGGCGCAGACGGAGCAGTGCCTCAGGAATGTCGCCGCGATTCTCGAGGCGGTCGGATCGAGCCTGCAGCACGTGCTGCGGTGCGGCGTGTTCCTCGTCGACATGGGCGAGTTCCAGCAGATGAACGGCGTGTACGAGCGCATGTTCGGCGGGCATCGCCCCGCGCGCACGACCATCCAGGCGGCAGGCCTTCCCGGCGAGGGGCTGCGCGTGGAGATCGACGCGGTCGCCTACCTCCCGGATTCCCGGCACTAAGGACCCTGGTCGGAATAAGGTGGCCACCTTGGCCGCCGATGCATCCCGCCGGGCTGCGTTGCTCGTCGCTTACAGACTCCCGGTATGCGCGCTCCTCGCGCCTTGCCGGGCGGGCGCCTCGACGCCCAAGCTGACCACCTTATTCCGACCAGGGTCCTTAGAACTGACGCGACCACTCCTTCGGCCACCGCTCGACGACGATCTTCTTGTCCATGTAGAACTCGACGGCGTCCCGGCCCTGCGCGTGCAGGTCGCCGAAGAAGCTCCCCTTCCAGCCGGAGAAGGGGAAGAACGCCATCGGCGCCGGCGTGCCGATGTTGATCCCCACGTTGCCGACCCGCGCCTCGTAGCGAAACCTCCGCGCCGCGGCGCCGCTCGACGTGAAGATGCACGCCATGTTGCCGAAGGCCGACGCGTTGACCGCGGCAATCGCCTCGTCGAGATTCGAGGCATTCGTGATGCTCAGCACCGGGCCGAAGATCTCGGTCCGCGCCAGCTCGCCGCCCGCCGCCGGCATCTCGATCACGGTGGCGCCCACGAAGTTGCCCTTCTCGTACCCCTTCACACGCACGTTGCGGCCGTCCACGAGCACCCTGCCGCCCTCGGCCACGCCGCGGTCCACGAGGCCCGCGATGCGGTCGCGGCTCTCCGGCGTGATGACGGGCCCGAGCTCGACGCCCGGGTCGAGACCGAAGCCGACCGTGCGCGCCCGGGCCGCCTCGAGGAGCCTCGGCGTGAACGTCTGCCGCGCCTCGCCGATCGGAACGGCCACCGATGCCGCGAGACACCGCTGGCCCGCGCACCCGAACGCCGAATCCAGGATGACCTTGAGGCTCGAGTCCAGGTCGGCGTCGGGCATGATCACGACCGGGTTCTTCGCGCCGCCCTGGCACTGCACGCGCTTGCCGGCCTTCGCGGCGCGCTCGTAGATGTAGCGCGCCACGGGCGAGGAGCCGACAAACGAGATGGCGCGGACCTCCGGATGGTCGAGGAGCGCATCCACCGCCTCCTTCGACCCGTTGACCAGGCTCACGACCCCCGGCGGCAGCCCCGTCCGGTCGAGCAGCGCGAAGAGCTTCTGCATCGAGAGCGGCACGCGCTCCGACGGCTTGAGGACGAAGCAGTTGCCGCATGCGATGGCATAGGGGAGGAACCACATCGGGATCATGCACGGGAAGTTGAACGGCACGATCGCGGCCACGACGCCGAGCGGCTGGCGGATCATCGTCTCGTCGATGCCGCCGGCGATGTCCTCGAGGTTGTAGCCCATCGAGAGCGACGGGATGCCGGTGGCGCACTCGACGTTCTCGATGCCGCGCCGCAGCTCGCCCCGCGCCTCGCCGATGGTCTTCCCGGCTTCGAGCGTGATGGTCCGCGCGATGTCCTCGAAGTGCTCCTCGAGGAGCTGCTTCAGCCTGAAGAGGTGCTGGATGCGCTCGGTCGGGGGCGTGCGGCGCCACCCGTCGAACGCCGCGTGCGCCGCCCTGACCACGCGGTCGACGTCGGCGGCCGTCGAGAGCGGCACGCGCGCGATCGGCTCGCCGGTGGCGGGGTTCACGACGTCGAGCGCGTCGCGCTCCGACGGCGTCTGCCAGCGGCCCGCGACGTAATTGGCGATGAGCTCGGCTTGTGCGGTGGACATGATTCAACCCGTCCTTGTCAGGTCGAGGATGGACAGCGCCAGCACCTTCGTGGCGCCGACGAGATCGTCGATGCCGCACCACTCGTCCGGCTGGTGCGCGAGGTCGAGGATGCCGGGTCCGTAGGCGACGCAGTCGCGGATGCCGCCGATGCGCTCGACGTGCTTGTGATCGTAAGTGCCCGGGCTCGCGACGAGGGCGGCGCGCCGGCCGAGCACCTGTTCCACATGCCGCGCGAGCGACGCCACGAGCGGCGACCCCTCGGGCGTGCGCACCGGGTGCACCACCATCAGGTCGCGCAGCTCGTACTCGAGCCCCGGCGTCGCGGCCGCAGCGGCCGCCAGGAGCGCCTGGATCTCCGACTTCGCCGTCTCGAAGCCTTCCTCGATCAGGAAGCGGCGATCGAAGACGGCGCGGCAGCGGTCGGCGACACACGGCGTCTGGATCCCGCCCACCGGCTGGCCGCCCGCGATCCCATTGACGTTGATCGTCGCGTGGCGCGCCGCGTCGGGAACGACAGGCGCGGCGGTGGTGCGCGAGGCCAGGGCCGGCATCAGCCTGGTGCGCATACGGTCCAGGATCACGCCCATGTGGTCGATGGCGCTCACGCCGGAGAACGGCATGCTGCCGTGGGCGATGCGGCCGCGCGTCTCCACCTCGAACCAGTAGACGCCGCGATGGCCGACACAGATCCGATCCACGTTGAGCGGCTCGGGGATGATGACGTAGTCGAGGCGGTCGCGGCTGAGGCGCCTCGTCTCGGCGAGCCACGCGGCGCCGGCGAATCCGCCGCTCTCCTCGTCCACCGTGCCGCTGATCTCGACAGGTCCGTTGAGCTCGATGCCCGAGCGCCGGATCGCTTCGGCCGCGAACACCGCCGCCGCGATGCCGCCCTTCATGTCGCAGGCCCCCCGACCGTAGATCCGGCCGTCGCGGACCACTCCGCCGAACGGATCGACGGTCCAGCCCGCGCCCGCGGGAACGACATCGACGTGACCGTTGAGGTGGACGGCGGGGCGGTCGTGCCGGCCGCGCCGCAGGCCGACGACGTTGACGCGCGGGTGAGCGGCCGTGTGCTCGGGCCGCCCGTCGGCGCCGACGTAGTCGACCTCGAAGCCGCAGGCTGCGAGCTTGTCGCCGATGACGCGCGCGCAATCGGGATACGCCTCGCCCGGCGGGTTGACCGTCGGCACGCGAATCAGCTCCGCAGTGAAATTCACGATCTCGTCCGCCGCCGCTTCCACGGCGGCCAGGACGCGATCGGTCGCCGACGGGGCGACGCGCATCACAGGCAGACTCCCGGACGGCCGGACATCGGATTCGGTGTTGTTACATGAGATCTGCAACGTTGTCAAACAGGGGCGAGTCGGATAGCATCGCGTTCCCATGACTGTGACTTCGGCTGCGATGTCGGGCCAGGAGATCGTCGATCTCTGCCGCCGCCACACCCTCTTCGAGTGGTCCGCCCAGTCGGCCGTCGACCCGATTCCGGTTGCGCGGGCGAAGGGCATCTACTTCTGGACGCCGGAAGGCAAGCGCTTCATCGACTTCAACAGCCAGTTGATGTGCGTGAACATCGGCCATGGAGACGAACGGGTCGTCCGCGCCATTACCGAGCAGGCGTCGGTCCTGCCGTACGCCAACCCGTTCATGGCGACGGACGCGCGCGCCCGGCTGGGCGCGAAGCTCGCGGCGGTGACGCCGGGCGACATCGACGTGTTCTTCTTCACCAACGGGGGCGCCGAGGCGAACGAGAACGCGATTCGGATCGCGCGGCTGGTGACGGGCCGCCACAAGATCGCCGCGCGGTACCGCTCGTACCACGGCGGCACGGCCGGCAGCCTGACGCTGACGGGCGATCCGCGGCGGTGGGCCGCCGAGCCCGGGATGCCCGGCGTCGTCCGCATCCCGGACTTCTACCACGGTCTCCAGCGCCGCGCCGATACGGCGGAGGAGGTGCTGGCCGGGACGGCGGAAGTGCTCCAGATGGAGGGACCGCACACGATCGCGGCCATCATTGTCGAGCCGGTGACCGGCACGAACGGCATCCTGATCCCGCCCGACGGCTACCTGCAGGGGCTTCGCGCGCTGTGCGACAGGCACGGCATCCTGCTCATCGCCGACGAGGTGATGGCCGGCTTCGGGCGGACCGGCGAGTGGTTCTCGATCGACCACTGGAAGGTCGTGCCGGATCTCATCTCGATGGCGAAGGGGCTGACGAGCGCCTACGTGCAGCTCGGCGCCGTGGGCATGCGGCGCCGGATCGCGGATCACTTCCAGAAGAACGTCTTCTACGGCGGGCTGACCTACAACAGCCATCCCCTGGCGTGCGCGGCGGCGATCGCGACGCTTGCCGTCTACGAGGAGGATCGTCTGATCGAGAACGCGCGCCGGATGGGCGACGTGATGCGGAGCCTGCTCGAGGACCTGCAGCGACGCCACCCGTCGGTCGGCGCGACGCGCAACATCGGACTGTTCGGGATCGTCGAGCTCCTGCGGAACCGCGAGACGCGCGAGCCGATGGCGCCCTTCAACGGCACGTCGCCGGAGATGCAGGCGCTCGCGAAGTTCTTCCGGCAGGAGGGGCTCTATACGTTCGTGCGGTGGAACACGTTCTTCACGAACCCACCGCTATGCATCACGGAGGGTGAGCTGCGCGAGGCGTTCGCCATTCTCGATCGCGGGCTGGAGATCACGGACAGAGCCGTATCCTGACGCGCGCGTCACGGGCGTTGCAACTGGCCGCCTCAGCGTCGCGCCGCGGCCGCGAAGCTTCCCTGCAGCCAGTCGACGATCGCCTTCGTGACGTCGCCGCTCACGTTGCGGTCCGGGAGCGATCCGTACTCGCTCACCTCGCCCGTCGTCGCCGGCACGAGCAGGTGGTTGACGCCTCTGACGGTGATGACTTCGACCGACTTCGAGTCGCTCTTCTTCGCCAGCTCCGCGAGCGTGTCGGCATGCTCGACGGGCACCTGTCGATCGAGCTCGGGATGGAGGATCAGGATCGGCTGCTCCACGTTTCTGATGACCTTCGCGGGATCGAAGGTGAGGAGGCTCTGGAACCACGGCGTGTCGGCCTGCTTCCGGACGTCGGCGGGCACGTCCTCCCATCCCTTTCCGGACACGACCGCCGCCTGGATTTTCTTCTGCAGCTCGATCTTGGCCTGCCGCTCGGCGTCGGACAGCTTCAACTGATCGAGCGCCCGGCGCTGCTGTTCGAGGACGAGCTCGGCGCCGGTCGTGGCGGGGGCGGCGATCGAGATCACGCCTCGAATCCTGTCCTCGCGCGACGCGGCCAGGAGCCCGACCCACGCGCCCTCGCTGTGGCCGAGCACGACGATCCGCCTCGGGTCGACATCCTTGCGCTTCTGGAGATACCGGACGACCGCGCGCGCGTCCTCGGCGAAGTCTGCGAGCGTCGCCGACTCCGCGCGCCCGCCCGTCTGGCCGGAGCCGCGCTTGTCGTAGCGAAGCGTGATGCAGCCCGCATCCGCAAGCGCGCCGGAAATCTGCCCGAGGATCGGCACGCCGCCGGCGACGCCGTCGCGATCCCCGGCGCCGGATCCGGACAGCAGCACGACGGCGGGCCGCCGGCCGCCCCTCGCTGCCTGCGCATCGTCCTTCGGGCGTGTGAGGGTCCCGGCGATGTTGAACCCGTTGCCCGGGATCGTCACCGGCTCGTCGCCCGGGTTCGAGTAGGTCTCGGTCCGCGAGGTCGAGGCGGCCACGTCGTCGCGCACGACGTCGAGCGCCTGCGCCGGAATGGTGAGGCGAATCAGGCGGCCCAGGGCGTCCGATGTAAGCTGGAAATCGAGATCGCCTCCCGGGTTGGCGAACGCGAGATCGTATCGGCGGACTTCGAACGCTCTCGCGCCGGTCTGCACGCGCTCGCTCGTCATGGACTTGACCCGGATGCGAATCTCGATCTGCGGCGCGATATAGACCGGAAGCTCCGCCGGCGGCGTGATCTCCACCAGGCGTCGCGCGACAGCGTCATGGAACCCGAAGAAGCCGTTCGGCAGCACCAGCGTGTGCGGTGCCACCGTGTCGACCTTCGACACGGGCTTCCCCGCAACCGTCGCCTCGACCTTCGCCTCTCCGTCGGCAAAGGCAATCCTGATCGACTGCTCGCGCAGGTTGATGACGCTGTCGAGCTCCAGGGATCGCGGCGACCAGTCGGGGCCGTACCGGACCTCGGCCCGCTTCGTCACGATGTCCAGCGGCGGCGACAGCCGGCCGGTGCCGGAGATCAGGAAATCGCCGTTCTCGGTGCGTGTCGTGATGTCCTCTCGGCCGATGGGCGTGCCGCGGAAGAACACCATGTATCCGCGTGAGTCGGCGGCAGGCGCCTGGACGAAGGCAGGGTGCCCGGCGAGCGCCGCGAGCGCACAGCTAAAATAGAGGGCACGCATTGAATTTCACTCTATCAGACGCCACTATGACCCTTCAGGACGACTACAGGGCGATTCGCGAGGAGGCCGCGCTCGTGATTCCGCGCGATCGGGCGCGAATCGCCGTGTCGGGAGGGGACCGCGCCACCTACCTGCAGGGGCTGCTGACCAACGACATCCCGGCGCTTGCGCCCGGAACCGGCTGCTACGCCGCCTGGCTCACGCCGCAGGGGCGCATGACGACCGACATGCATGTGCTCGAGTCGGGCGACATGATCCTCGTGGAGGTGCCCGCGGCCACGCGCGAATCGGTGCTGCAGCGTCTCGATCAGTTCCTCTTCACCGAGGACGTGCAGGTCGCGGATCTCACCGGCACGCTGGCGGAAATCGAGGTCCACGGCCCACGCGCGGCCGGGATCCTGGACGAAGTCGTCCCCGGAACGGGCGATTTCGCCCGGTGGCCGGAGTACAGGAACGCCCGCGCCGACGTCGCCGGATCGCCCGTCGTGGTGACGCGGATCGATCGGCTGGGCGTGCCCGGCTTCACGCTCTACGCGGGCATCGATCGCGCGCCCGGGCTGGCGTCGGCGCTGGAGCGCGCGGGCGCGCGTCGCGTGGGCGACGAGGCAGTCACCGTCGCGCGTGTCGAGGCGGGCTACCCGCTCTTCGGCATCGACATGACGGAGGACACCATCCCGCTCGAGGCGGGCATCGAGGCGCGCGCCATCTCCCTCACGAAGGGCTGTTACGTGGGCCAGGAGGTGATCATCCGCGTCCTGCACCGCGGGCACGGCCGCGTCGTCCGGCGGCTCGTGGGGCTTCGGGTCACCGGCGCCGTGCCTCCGCACGGTGCGCGCGTGCACGCCGGGGGGCGCGACGCGGGCTTTATCACCTCGAGCGCCGAGTCCCCGCGCACCGGTCCGATCGCGCTCGCCTACGTGCACCGGGACTTCGTGGAGCCGGGGACACGCGTAGACGTGGAGACGGGCGGCGGCCGAGCGGCCGCGACGGTCAGCGCGCTGCCGTTTGCGTGAGCACCTTGATGAGCTCGGCATCGGCGGGAGGGAAGCCGAGCGCCGGCAGCTCGTCACGCGGCACCCACCGCATCTCCTGCCCGACCTGCGGACGCGGCATCCCGTCGAGCGTGCACCGGTAGAAATACAGCGTCACGGTCTTCTCGGGATAGGTGTGCATGGTGGCGAGCACAAGCTCTCCGACCACGACGCCGGCGTCGAGCTCCTCGCGGATCTCGCGACGGAGGCCCTCGGCGTGCGACTCGCCTGGATCCAGCTTTCCGCCGGGAAACTCCCACAGGCCCGCGAGGTGCACGCCCGCCTGCCTCCTCGTGACGAGGAAGCGCCCGTCGTCCTCGATGACGGCCGCAACGACGACGATCACGCCGTGCCGGATGCGGTATCGAGGGCGACGCGCACCCGTTCTGCGAGCTGGCCCGAGGTGAACGGTTTCTGCAGCAGCGGCACGCTGCCGCCGAACGTGCCGTGGGCCGCGGCCGCGGCCTCGCTGTATCCCGACATGTAGAGCACGCGGAGGCGCGGGATCTGCTGCAGGAGGCGCGCGGCAAGGTTCGGCCCGCTCAGCCCCGGCATCACGACGTCGGTGAGCAGGAGCTGCGGCCGCGCGCCGCGCGCGATGAGATCGATGGCCTGTTCGGCGCTCGAGGCCTCGAGCACGGTGTATCCGCGCTGCCGCAGCGTCAGGATCGCCAGCTCGCGCACCGCGTCGTTGTCTTCCACGACCAGGATCGACTCGGTGCCGAACGTCTTCGCCGGCGGCGGCTCCGGCTCGCGCCGCTCCGCCGGCGCCGTGACGGCGGGCAGGTAGATCCGCACGGCGGTGCCGTGACCGAGCGCCGTCTTGATCGTAATCGCGCCGCCCGTCTGGTCGACGATGCCGTACACCGTCGCCAGGCCGAGCCCCGTGCCCTTGCCCTTCGGCTTGGTCGTGAAGAACGGCTCGAAGGCATGCGCGCGCGTCGTCCTGTCCATCCCCGTGCCCGTGTCCGACACGGCCAGCAGCACATACGCGCCGGGCTCGAGCCTGAGCCCGTCCCCTGCCACGGTGGCCGGCGTGAGCTCGACGTTCGAGGTCTCGATCGTGATGGTCCCGCCCATCGGCATCGCATCGCGCGCGTTGAGGACGAGGTTGACGAGCACCTGTTCCAGTTGGCTCGGGTCGGCGGTCACACGCGACAGGTCGGGCGCCAGTTGCTGGACGGTCTGGATGTTCTCCCCGATGACGCGCGGCAGCATCTGCAGGAGCCCCGCCACGGTTTCGTTCAGGTCGAGGACGACGGGGTGGAGGAACTGCTTCCGCCCGAAGGCCAGGAGTTGCCGCGTGAGGCTCGCGGCCCGGTCGGCCGCCTGGCGGATCTTCCCCACGTCACGGCGCGTCATCTCGTCCGTCGTGCCGCGCTCGACGATGACGTCGGTATAGCCGATGATCGCGGTGAGCAGGTTGTTGAAGTCGTGGGCCACGCCGCCGGCGAGCCGGCCGATCGCCTCCATCTTTTGGGCCTGCCGGAGCTCTTCCTCGCGTTCGCGCAGGGCGTGCTCGGCATGCCAGTCGCGGATGGCGTAGCGGATGGATCGCTCGAGGTGTGTCGAGAGCAGATGCTTCTCGACGTAGTCCGCGGCGCCCTCCTTCAGCGCCGCCTCGTCGATGTCGCCGCTGCCGTGACCCGTCATCAGGATGAACGGCTTGGTGGCGCCGTTCTCCTTGGCGTCGTGGATGAGCTCCAGACCGTTCCGATCCGGAAGCTGGTAGTCGATCAGGTAGACGTCGTGCTGGTCGTCCTCGATGCGGCGGAGACCCTCGCAGGCGGTGGCGACGACTTCGACGATACGGTCGAAATGCGCGTCGACGAGCGCCATCTCGATGAGCGCGCCCGCCTGGGGGTCGTCGTCCACGATGAGGATCCGGATGACGCCCAGCTCGGGCTGGCGTCCGCCGCTCGTCCGGTCGTCGCGCGACTCCGACATGGCCGTGGAGCGGGGCATGGGCCTCTCCGGGGGTTGGGAATCGGTACGCTAGCACGTGCAGGGAAGCCATGAAGCTCAACTACACATTTGTTGTGAAATTCTGAAAAGAACGGCACAGCTTCCTCATGGGACAGCCGGGGCATCGCGGCTTGCGCGCGGTACACACGGTGGCGCCGAGGTCCATGAGCCCCTGGTTGAAGTCGAACACGTGCTTCCGCGGCACGAGCGCCGCCGAGATCGCCCAGAGACCGCGCTTCATCGCGTGCGCCTTCGGGTCGCCTCGCGCGACGAAGACCCGGAAGAGGACGCGCGCGACGTTCGTGTCGAGGATTGCGGCGCGCTGGCGGAACGCGAAGCTGCGGATGGCGCCGGCGGTGTAGGCGCCGATGCCCTTGAACGAGCGCAGCGTCTCCTCGTCGGACGGCAGCGTCCCGCCGTAGCGCGTGACCGACTCGCGCGCGATGGCGTGGAGCCGTCGCGGCCGGACGTTGTAGCCGAGCGGCCGCCACGTCTGCGCCACATCGTCCAGCGGCGCCTGCGCGAGGTGCGCAAGCGAGGGATAGCGCTCGAGCCACTCGCGGTACTTCGGCAGCACGCGATCGACCTGCGTCTGCTGCAACATCACCTCCGACACCAGGATGTGATACGGATCGCCCGTTTTCCGCCACGGCAGGTCGCGCCCGTTGGCGCGATACCAGGCGAGCAGGCGGCTCCGGAATCGGCGACGTTCAGCAGGGCTGGGGACGCGAGCGGCCATTTATAATCTGCGACGAGACCATTGGAGAAACTCCCAACTCCCAACTCCCAACTCCCAACTTCCAACTCCCAAGGACGCAAGACCGAAGACCCAAAGACAGTGGAGAAACTTCCAACTCCCAACTCCCAACTCCCAACTCCCAAGATTCGAGACCAGAGACCGTGAAAATCTACACGAAGACCGGCGATCAGGGCGAGACCTCGCTCTTCGACAAGACGCGCGTGCTTAAGTCCGACGCGCGGGTGGACGCCTACGGCGAGGTGGACGAGTTGAACGCCTGCCTGGGCCTGGCGCGCGCCTCGGGTGTCGACGCCGAGATCGGCGGGGTCATCGATGACCTGCAGAAGGATCTGTTCGCCCTCGGCGCCCGGCTCGCCGACCCGTCGGCGAAGATTGCGGCGCGCGTGACCAAGGCGGTCATGACCGAGGCGCACGTGGAGCGCCTCGAGCAGGCGATCGATCGCCTGGAGAGCGAACTGCCCCCGCTCCGGCGGTTCATCCTGCCGGGCGGCTCGCCCGGCGGGGCCGCCTTGCACCTGGCGCGCACCGTCTGCCGCCGTGCCGAACGTCGCGTCGTGGCGCTCGGCGCGGGCCATGTGGAGGCGATCGTCATCGTGTATCTGAACCGTCTGTCCGACCTGCTGTTCGTGATGGCCCGTGCGGTGAACCATCGGTCGCGTGTGCCTGAGACGGAGTGGTAGTTTTCTCGATGCTGCGCTTCACGGCGTCGAAGATGCTCCGCGCGAGCTCCTGTGACACGCGCTCGCGGATCGCGCCGCACTCGACCAGCACGGTTCCACGTTCCGTCTCGATGGCCACGTCCCAGCGGTCCTCGGCGATGCCGTCGGGGCGATCCTCGAACGTCGTGGGAGTCACCTGCCGCGCGGCGTGGCGATGGGACATGGCAGCGGCGATGGGCGCGCCGTTGATCAGGACGCGCGCGGCGACGATGAGGTCCTTGTCGATCGGCGACTCGCCGTAATAGAAGCGGACGTCGTCCTCGGTGAAATACATGGGCTCGTCACTGATGGGCAGCTCCGCGATGATCCGGCGGCCGAGCGCCTGCTCGGACTGGCGCGCGCGCTGGCGCCGGCGCCGGTACACCTGCAGGGAGGTCGCCAGGCTCGCCGCCACGACGAGCAGCAGGAGCGCGAGAATCCAGGCAAGGAGATCTCTCATGATCGGCGACGGAAGCTCCGGGCCAATAGTAGACCTTAAGCCTGGCGCCTCGAGTCCTTGTACAATACAAGCCTTCGATGACCACCAGGGCGGCGGCTCTCGCATCGGCGTACGCGGCGTGCGAGCGCGATGCCCGTACTCATTACGAAAACTTTCCCGTCGCTTCGCTGCTGCTGCCGAGGGCGATGCGCCCCCACGTCGCGGCGGTGTACGCCTTCGCCCGCGCGGCCGACGACTTTGCCGACGAGGGCGATCGCTCCGCCGCGGAGCGGCACGCGCTGCTCGACGGCTGGCTCCGGCGGCTTCACGAGGCGGCATCGAGCGGAGAGCCGGGTCCGCCGCCGCGCCGTGGTGAACCGGCGAATGCCGTCGAGATCTTCGTCGCGCTCGGCGCCAGCATCCGCGCGCACGCGCTGCCGGTATCGCTCTTCGAGGATCTCGTGAGCGCCTTCCGGCAGGATATCCAGACGACCCGGTACGCGTCGTGGAGCGACCTGCTCGACTACTGCCGCCGCTCGGCGAATCCGGTCGGCCGGCTGGTGTTGCGCATCGCGGGGTGTCGCGACGGCGCGCTCGATGCGGCGTCGGACGCGTTGTGCACGGCGCTCCAGCTCACGAACTTCTGGCAGGACCTGCGCCTCGATGCCGAGCGCGGGCGGATCTACATGCCCGCGACGGAGCGCGCGGC
>JBOGIW010000215.1:0-5811 GCA_050748045.1 Vicinamibacterales bacterium
GCGCGGCGCCTGATGAACGGCTCGGCGACGGCTCGCATCTCGATGGCGGTGACGACGCGCGTGAGGATGCCGTGTTGCTCGAGCGCATCCTGAAGCGCGAGCGCGTTGATGACGGTGGCCAGCATCCCCATGTAGTCGCCCGTGGCGCGGTCCATGCCGCGCGCGCTGGCGGCCAGGCCACGGAAGATGTTGCCGCCGCCGATGACGATGGCCGTCTGCACGCCGAGCGACTGGATTTCTCCGACGTCCTTCGCGATGCGCGTCGCGACGGCCGGATCGACACCGAACTGCTGCTCGCCCATGAGGGCTTCGCCGGAGAGCTTCAGGAGAACGCGCCGGTAGAGGGGGGAGGCGGCGGACGGATCGGCGGGCATCGAAGCCGAATTATATCGGTTCCGGGTTCCAGGTTCCGGGTTCCGGGTTCGTGTTCAACGTTCAGTTCCAGGTTCGGGGTTCACGGTTCGGGGTTCGGGGTTCACGGTTCGAGGTTCTCGGTTCGCGGGGAACGCCAACCAGGAACGAAGAACCCTGCAACCCTGAACCGTGAACCTGGAACTGAACGTTGAACACGAACCCGGAACCTGGAACCTGCAAATGGAGGCTACTCGCCAGTCTCGCCGACGCGGAACCGGGCGAACCGCGCGATCCGGATGTTCTCCCCGGTCTTGGCGCTGGCCTGCGCCACCAGTTGCGCCACGGTCACGGCGCTGTCGCGGATCGACGGCTGCTCGAGCAGCACGAACTGCGAGTAGAAGCTCCCGAGCTTCCCCTCGATGATCTTCTCCATCACCTGCGGCGGCTTGTGTTCCTTCTCCATCTGCGCGCGGTAGATGGCCTTCTCCTTCTCGACGTCTTCGGCGGGCACGTCCTCGCGGCGTACCCACTTCGGGTCGGCGGCGGCGATGTGCATCGCGACTTCCTTCACGAGGCTGTTGAAGTCGTCGGTCCGCGCCACGAAGTCGGACTCGCAGTTCACCTCGACGAGCACCCCGATCCTGCCGCCCAGGTGGATATAGCTGCCGATCGTCCCCTGCGCCGTCGTCCGGCCCGCCCGCTTGGCCGCCTGCGCGAGACCGCGCGTGCGGAGGAGGGTCACGGCTTCCTCCATGTGGCCATTCGCCTCGGTGAGCGCCGCCTTGCACTCCATCATGCCCGCGCCGGTCCTGTCGCGGAGCTGCTTGACCATCTCGGCCGTGATCGCTGTCGCTGCCATCTGATCGCTCGTCCTTCGCGCGTCGTCGTACAAAAATATCGCCGGCCCTCGTGCTCGAGCCGGCGGGAACGAACAGGGGTCTGGCCCCTGTTACTAGGCACCGGCGGGAGTGGCTTCGCGCCGCGGCGGTCGCACGCTGCGAGTCAGCCGGGCCGCGGCGGCGGCGGCTTCTTCGGCCTGGGCGGCGGCTTCCTCGGCCTGGCGCGACTCGCGCAGGGCCCGGCCGTTGATCACGGCCTCCGCGATGCGGGAGGCGAAGAGCCGGATGGCCCGCAGCGCGTCGTCGTTGCCCGGGATCACGTAATCGACCTCGTCGGGATCGCAGTTCGTGTCGACGATGCCAATCACCGGAATCTTCAGCTTGCGCGCCTCGTCGACGGCGATCTTCTCCTTGCGCGTATCGACGATGAAGACCGCGTCGGGGAGGCGTGACATCTGCCGGATGCCCTCGAGGTTCCTGAGGAGCTTCCGCTTCTCCTTCTCGTTGCGCGCGATCTCCTTCTTCGAGAGCGTGTCGTAGCGGCCGTCGGTGGCCATGGCTTCGAGATCGCGCAGCCGCCCGAGGCTCCGCTGGATCGTCGTGAAGTTGGTGAGCAGTCCGCCCAGCCACCGCTGGTTGATGAAGAACATCCCGGAACGCAGCGCTTCCTCGGAGATGACGTCCTGGGCCTGCCGCTTGGTGCCCACGAACAGGATGGTCTTGCCCTCGGCCGCGAGGTTCGTGACGTAGTCCTCGGCCTCCCGGAACAGCTTCACGGTCTTGTTCAGATCGAGAATGTAAATCCCGTTCCGCTCGCCGAAGATGTACTCTCTCATCTTCGGGTTCCAGCGCTTCGTCTGGTGGCCGAAATGGACGCCGGCCTCCAGCAGATCCTTCATCGCGATCGCGGACAATCTATGCTCCTCTCCTTCTGTCTCTGCGTCTCCGCGCCTCTGCGCCCTCCGCGTCTCAGCGCTGAGCGTCTCAGCGTTTCGAGAACTGGAAGCGCTTCCGCGCGCCGGCCAACCCGTACTTCTTGCGTTCCTTCACGCGCGAGTCCGACGTAAGCAGCCCTTCCTTCTTGAGCTGCTTCCTCAGCTCGATGTTGTACTCGCACAGCGCGCGCGTAATGCCAAGCCGGACGGCGCCCGCCTGCCCGTTGATGCCACCGCCGGCCACCGTGGCGACGATGTCGAACTTGTCGCCCGTTTCCGTCAGCATGAGCGGCCGCCGTACGACCGTGCGGAGCTGGTCCGTCGGGAAGTACTTATCGAACTCTCGATGGTTCACGCTGATGGCCCCGGTGCCGGGGCGAAGGAACACGCGGGCGGTGGATGTCTTGCGGCGTCCGGTTGCGTAGTATTCGATGGCGGCCACTTATGCGACCTCGATGTGCTTGGGCTGTTGCGCCGCGTGCGGATGATCTTTGCCGGCGTAGACCTTCAGCTTGCGGTACATCGCGTCCCCCATCTTGGTCTTCGGCAGCATGCCGCGAACGGCCTCTTCCACGAGACGAGTCGGCTGGCGCTTCCGGACGACCCCCGCGCGCTCCTCGCGCAGGCCGCCCTCGTACCCGCTGTGCCGACGATAGATCTTCTGGTCGTCCTTCCGCCCGGTCAGCTTCACCGCGACCGCATTGACGATGACGACGTGGTCCCCGGTGTCGATGAACGGGGTATACACGGCCTTGTGTTTGCCCTGCAGGAGGCGCGCGGCCAGCGTGGCGACCCGGCCCAGAACCTGGCCGTCCGCGTCGATGACATGCCACCGGCTGTCGGCGCGCTTCGCGCTCGCGACGAACGTACGCATGAACAAGGAGTCCTTCGTGGGCCCGGAGGAGGAGACCGGATCTGCCCGAACACACCCTCTACCCGGACGTTGACCTACGACCGCAAACCTCGATGATACGGGCGGTTGCCGCCATTGTCAAGCTTGAGCCTGAACCGTGGCCCCAATGCGGTGATGGGCTCACGAGTTCGTCCGATAAACAGACACAACAGCCGGACCGCGGCTGAAGGGACGGACAGAACCGTTATCCGCAGACGGAACTGTAACGACGCGGCGGTCCGCCACACAGGCCTGACGCCTGCGGGATGCGACTGGCGGCCGCCAAAACGGCCGCGCGCGGCCGGCTGAGTCAATGGCACGTCCGTTGCCCGTACGGCGACGGCCGTTCGCCTCAATTCATGCGTCAAGGCCCGGCGAACTCGGGCCGGAAAGCGGAAGCCGTGTTCCGAAGAACCAGGGCCGTCGTCGGCCTCGACATCGGATCGAGCGCCGTCAAGGCCGTCGAGCTCAATCCGTCGGGCAAGGGATTCAAGGTCGCCGCCTTTGGCGCCGAGCCGCTCCCGCCCGACAGCATCGTCGACGGCGCCATCATCGACTCGACCGCCGTGGCCGAGGCCATCCGCCGACTCTTCGAGAGCCGCAAGGCGTTCAAGGGGAAGGAGGTCTGCGCCTCGTTGTCCGGCAACGCCGTGATCGTCAAGAAGATCACGCTGCCGGTGATGACCGAGACCGAGCTGGATGAATCGATCTACTGGGAGGCGGAGCAGTACATCCCGTTCGACATCCAGGACGTCAACCTCGATTACCAGATCCTGGACCCCGGCACCGGGCCCGAGTCGCGCGGCAGCATGGACGTGCTGCTCGTGGCCGCGAAGCGCGAGAAGATCGGCGACTACACCGGCGTCATCGCACAGGCGGGGAAGACGCCGATCATCGTCGACGTCGACGCCTTCGCGCTGCAGAACGCGTACGAGGTCAACTACGGCCTCGAGCCCGGCAAGGTCGTCGTGCTGCTGAACGCCGGCGCCAGCGCCATCAACATCAACATCCTGCAGGGCGACCAGTCGGTCTTCACCCGCGACATCTCGATGGGCGGCAATGCCTATACCGAGGCGGTGCAGAAGGAGCTCGACCTGCCCTTCGAGTCGGCCGAGCAGTTGAAGAAGGGCATTCCCGTCGACGGCGCGACCTTCGAAGAAGCGCAGCCGGTGCTGCGCGCCATCACCGAGAACGTGCTGCTCGAGATCCAGAAGACGTTCGACTTCTTCAAGGCGACCGCCTCGTCGGATCAGATCGACCGGATCGTGCTGAGCGGGGGGGCATCCCGGGTCGACGGCTTCCGCGAGATGCTGCAGGAGCGGTTCAGCGCGCCGGTCGAGGACTTCGATCCCTTCCGCGCGGTGACGTGGGACGCCCGCAAGATGGGCGCCGAGGCGGTGGATCAGGCGCCGACGGCCGCCGTGGCCGTCGGCCTCGCGTTGAGACGGGTGGGCGACCGGTGATCCGCATCAATCTGCTCACCAGCGAGCGGCAGAAGGCGGCGCGCCGCGCCCCCGCGTTCGACATCGGCAAGCGCATCACGCTCGCCTGCAGCCTGATCCTCGTGCTCGCGGCAGGCGGGATCGGCTGGTGGTACTGGTCGCTCACGCGCGACGCGGCGATGGTGGAGGCCGAGATCGCCGCCGCCCAGCAGGAAGTCGCGCGGCTGCGTCCGATCATCGCCGAGGTGTCGAAGTTCGAGGCGCAGCGGCAGCAGCTCCAGCAGCGCGTGCAGCTCATCGAACAGCTCCGCAAGGGACAGGGTGTGCCGGTGCATCTGCTCGATCAGGTCAGCCGCAGCCTCCCCGACATGCTGTGGCTCACGGCCATGAAGCAGGACGGCGCCGATGTGACGCTCGAGGGCCAGAGCATGACACTCGTCGCGCTGTCCGACTTCGTCGGCAACCTCGGCACCACCGATTTCTTCACGAAGCCGATTGAGATCGTCGACAGCAAGGTCGAGGCCCAGACGCAGGGTCCCGAGACGATCAAGTTCACGGTGAAGGCGCAGCTCGCGACGGCGCCGGGCGGGGCGGGGGGCTCGCCGGGCCCCCGGTAGCTACAGCGGTTCTCCGGGCACCCGATACGCAGACATGGCGATAAACCTCAGCCTCAGCAAGCTGTCGTGGCAGGCACAGCTGGCCGCCTTCGTGGGATTGTCCCTCGCCGGGGCCGGCGTCTTCTGGAATTTCTACGCCGTCTCCGCCCGCGAGGCGATCGACGCGCGCCGGCAGGAGCTGTCGACGACCCGGGCCGAGGTCGACAAAGGCCTCGCGACCGCCCGGCGACTGCCGCAGTTCCGCGAGGACGTGGCGAGGCTCCAGACGGACCTCGATCGGCTGCGCGCCGTGCTGCCCGAGGAGAAGGACGTCGCCGACCTGCTCCGCCGCATCCAGGGAATGGCCACGCAGTCGAACCTGACGATCCGCGGCTTCACGCCCCGTCCGGTGACGACCCAGCAGCTCCACGCGGAGTGGCCCATCGGGCTGCAGCTCGAAGGGAACTACCACGATCTCGGCGGCTTTCTCGAGCGGGTCAGCAAGTTCCCGCGCATCATCAACGTCAACGGGATCAACATCAAGGCGCGCGACCAGCAGGGCAGCGCGACCATCAACGCCGAGTGTACCGCGACGACGTTCGTGCTCGTCGACGCGGTGCGGCCGGCCGCTCCGGCCGGCGCCCCGCCGGCGCCGGCGCCTCCGCCGTCGAATTGAAGGCAGGACCAGCGTGACCCTGACGACCTACACGATGTTGTGCGGCGCGCTGCTCGTCGCCGCGCTCGCGTCGGCGC
>JBOGIW010000216.1:0-6321 GCA_050748045.1 Vicinamibacterales bacterium
CAGCCCGGCGGGATGCATCGGCGGCCAAGGTGGCCACCTTATTCCGACCAGGGTCCTTACCCTCGGCCACATCGGATGCGTCATAGTGGCGCAGCTGGCTGTCCACGCTCGGCGGACCGGCCGCGAACGCGGAGGTCGACGCCAGCCCGAGGCACGGCAGCACGGCAAGGAGGGTTCGCGTCATAGCGGGCCGAAGCGTAGCAGCCCGGGCGACCCTCGTCACATGTTGTGGGACGAACAGGCATCAACCAGGGACGGACCACGAAACAGGGGACGCCTGGACTGCTCAAGTGGTGTACAACGCAACAGTGACTGTTGAATGGGATGGCTAGGAGGATCGCTTATGTATCGCCCTGCTTTGCTGCTCACGGCCATGTGGCTGACGGCGAACGTCGCGCTGGCCCAGGAGGGAGTGCCGACCGCCACGCTTTCGGCAAGCTCCAAGGCGCTGTACCACTACGCGCAGGACTACGTGATCCGCGCCGCTGAGAAGATGCCTGAGGAGCACTACGCCTTCCGGCCGACACCCGACGTGCGGACGTTCGGGCAGATCGTCGGCCACCTCGCCGACGCACAGTACCTGCTCTGCGCGGGCGCATACGGAGAAAAGCCGCCGGTCGGCGGCATCGAGAAGGGCAGCACGACGAAGGCGGATCTGGTGAAGGCGCTGAAAACCGCAGTGGACTACTGTCAGCGCGCGCACGACGTCGTGGCCGGGCCGAAGGGCATCGACATGATCGACGGTATTCCGGGCGGCAAGCATCCGCGCGTCGGCGCCTTGTACTTCAACAGCATGCACACCTTCGAGCACTACGGAAACCTGATCACGTACCTGCGTCTCAAGGGCATTGTCCCGCCCTCGAGCGAGCCGCGAAAAACCGCGCCCGAACAGTAAGTTACGGGCAAACGGGCGGGGATTACACAAGTATTACAGTGCGCGCCGGCGTGGCCTGTTAGCCTGCATAGGCTCATATGACCACGCCGACGCTCATCTACGGGCGCAAATACCAGACAGGTGTGAACTGGATCACCGCGATCGCGATGATCTTCTTTCACATCGGCGCCCTCGCCGCCTTCTTCTTCATCGACGCGGGCGCTATGCTCACCGCGGTCGTCCTCTGGTTCGTCTCGGGCTGCCTGGGCATCGGGGTGGCCTACCACCGGCTGCTCACGCACCGCGGATACAAGACGTCAACATGGCTCGAGTACGTCCTGACCTGCTGCGGCACGCTCGCGCTCGAAGGCGGACCGATCTTCTGGGTCGCGACACATCGCATCCATCACCAGAAATCCGACCGTGACGGAGATCCGCACACACCGCGCGAGGGCACCTACTGGGCGCACATGGGCTGGATCATGAGCGGCGAGGGGCTCCACCACGACGCGTCGGTGCTCGCGCGCTACGCACCCGATCTCTGCCGCGACCGGTTCCACGTGTGGCTCTCCAACTGGCACTGGGTGTCGAACGTCGTCGTCGGGCTCGGCCTGCTCGCGCTTGGCGGCGTCCCGTACGTGCTCTGGGGCGTTTTCGTCCGCACGACGTTCGGCCTGCACTGCACGTGGCTCGTCAACTCCGCCACGCACCTCTGGGGATCGCGGCGATTCCTGACGCGCGACGACTCGACGAACAACTGGTGGGTCGCGCTCCTGACCTTCGGCGAAGGCTGGCACAACAACCATCACGCACACCCCGTGTCCGCCCGCCACGGGCTCGCGTGGTACGAGCTCGACGTCAACTGGATGGTGATCAAGGGGCTGGAAACGCTCGGCCTCGCCTGGGACGTCAAGGTCGCGAAGCTCGCGCAGCCGGTGCTCCACGACGAGAACGACCGCATCGTCGTCGAAGAAGAAGCCGTGGCATAGGGGTCCGGCCCCTCTGGCCCCTAGAATAGAGGGGTGACACGCCGCCAGAAAGCCATCGCCTTCTTCGTGGCGCTCTGCGTGCTGATGGTGGCGGCGGCCGTGTCGTTGAACATCGGCTGGATCGTCATCAACGCCCGCAGCGTCACCCCCCTCATCTGGGGCATTCTGGCCTTCGCGCTCATCATCGCCGGCATCATCGTCTATACCGTGGTCCTCGTCATGGAGATCAAGCGCAACGAGGATCACGATACCTTCATCAACTCGGTCACGCACGAGCTGAAGACGCCGATCGCCTCGATCAAGCTCTACCTCGAGACGCTGCAGTCGCGGAGCCTGACCGACGAGCAGCGCCGGCAGTTCTACGACGTGATGCTGGCCGACGCGAACCGCCTGCACCGGACGGTCGACCAGGTGCTGAAGGCGGGCGTCGCCCGGGAAAAACGGACGACGCGGGCGCGTACGGCGGTGGACATGGGCGCGCTCGCGCGGGAGTGTGTGGACCTCGCCACGCTGCGGCACCACCTGCCGCCGGGATCGATCGCGCTCGAGTCGCAGACCGACCAGCCGCTCGACGTGCTCGGCGACCCCGACGATCTCCGCATGGTGATCTCGAACCTCCTCGACAACGCCGTCAAGTACTCGGGCGACAACCTCCGCGTGACCGTGACGCTCGCGACCCCGACTCCGGAAACCGTGTGGGTGCGCGTGCAGGACCGGGGCATCGGCATCCCGCGGCCGCAGTTGAAGCGGATCTTCAAGCGCTTCTATCGTGTCCAGGCGCGTGGCTTCAGGCAGGTGAAGGGCACGGGCCTGGGCCTCTACATCGTGCGCGCGATCGCGCGCGCGCACGGCGGCCGCGTGTTCGCCCAGAGCGACGGCGAAGGCCACGGCGCCATCTTCACGGTGGAGCTGCCCCGGGCCCCGTCGGCGCTCCTTCGCGCGGAGGCGCGCTCATGAGCCGCGTGCTCATCGTCGAAGACGAGCGCCACATCGCCGACGGGCTCCGCTTCAACCTCGAGGCCGACGGGCACGACGTGGAGATCGTCGGAGACGGGCCCGGCGCGATCGATCGGCTGCTCAGGCATCGCGACCGCTTCGACGCGGTGATCCTCGACGTGATGCTGCCGGACACGGACGGCTTCGAGGTGGCGGCCACGCTGCGCGCCGCCGGGCAGTTCGTGCCGATCCTCATGCTGACGGCGCGCGGCCGGCCCGAGGACGTGCTGAAGGGATTCGAGGCCGGCGCCGACGATTACCTCCCGAAGCCCTTCGAGCTCGCGATCCTGATGGCCCGCGTGCGCGGCCTGCTGCGGCGGGGGCGCTGGTCGCCGCCACAGCCGGCCCCGGCGCAGCCCGACGTCTTCACCTTCGCCGATCGGACCCTGGACTTCGGAAAGATGGAAGTGCGGGCCAAGGGCACATCTTCTCCACTGACGCTCATGGAGTGCGAGCTGCTGCGCTACCTCGTCGCCAAGGCCGGCACGCCCGTGTCGCGCAAGGCGATCCTCGAGGACGTGTGGGGCCTGCACGAGGAAACCGACACCCGCGCGATCGACAACTTCATGGTGCGGCTGCGACGATACCTCGAAGACAACCCCTCGTCGCCGAGGTTCCTCGTCACCGTGCGAGGCGTCGGCTACAAGTTCCTGCCGCAAGCAACGCCCTGATCCCGGCCCGCTGGCGGGCCGTCTTCGCGAGCGCCTGGGCGGATCACTCGTCAGTGCCCGGCCGGCCGCCTTGCGAGAGCTGCGGCACGCCGGAGCCCGAGGCGGGCGCAAGCAGCCCCGTCTGCACGTAGAGCCGCAGCTTCTCGCGCGTGTCGCCGATGTCCAGGTTGCGCATCGTGAGCTGGCCGATGCGATCCTCGGGCGAGAACGCCGACACGCCCTTCTCCATCGTCAGGCGCCCGGGCGCGTAGGTGAGGTTCGGGCTCGACGTATCGAGGATCGAGTAGTCGTTCCCTCGGCGCAGCTCCAGCGTCACCTCGCCCGTCACGACGCGCGCGACCCAGCGCTGCGCGGACTCCCGCAGCATCATCGCCTGCGGATCGAACCAGCGGCCCTGGTACAGCAGGCGGCCCAACCGGCGGCCGTTGTCGCGATACTGCTCGATGGTGTCCTCGTTGTGAATGCCGGTGATGAGCCGCTCGTAGGTGATGAAGAGGAGCGTCAGGCCGGGCGCCTCGTAGACGCCGCGGCTCTTCGCCTCGATGATGCGGTTCTCGATCTGATCGGACATGCCGAGACCATGCCGACCGCCGATGGCGTTGGCTTCCTGGAGCATCTGCACCGCGTCGCCGAAGGCGCGGCCGTTGATCGCGACCGGCTGCCCCTCCTCGAAGCGGACGGTGACCGTCTCGCGCCGGACGGGCACATCCTCGCGCCAGGACGCGACGCCCATGATCGGGTCGACGATCGTGATGCCCGTATCGAGGCGCTCGAGATCCTTGGCCTCGTGCGTGGCGCCCAGGATGTTCGCATCGGTCGAGTACGCCTTCTCGGGGCTCATCCGGTACTCGAAGCCCGACCGGATCAGGTACGCCGACATCTCTGCCCGCCCGCCGAGCTCGTCGATGAACTGCTGGTCGAGCCACGGCTTGTAGATGCGGAGGCCCGGGTTGGCCAGCAGCCCGTACCGGTAGAAGCGCTCGATGTCGTTCCCTTTGAACGTGCTCCCGTCGCCCCAGATGTGCACGTCGTCCTCGCGCATGGCGGCGACGAGCATCGTGCCGGTGACCGCGCGGCCGATCGGCGTCGTGTTGAAGTAGGTGTTGCCGGCCGTGGAGATGTGGAACGCGCCGCACTGCAGCGCGGCCAGCCCTTCGGCGACGAGGTGCGGCCGGCACTCGACGAGGCGCGCCTGCTCGGCGCCGTACTGCAACGCCTTTCGAGGGATCTCCTCGTACTCCTGTTCGTCGGGCTGACCGAGGTTCGCCGTGTAGGCGAACGGGATTGCGCCCTTCTGGCGCATCCAGTGGAGCGCGGCGCTCGTGTCGAGCCCGCCTGAGAACGCAATGCCGACACGTTCGCCGGCCGGAACACGCTGGAGGATGTGGCCCACGATGCGCCAGATCGTATCACTCGGACGCGCCGGCGATCGGATGGCGCCGCGGCGTGGCGTACCCCTGGGTCGAACGGGGCGGGCCCGGCTGGCTCATTCGTATCGGAGCGCCGTCGCCGGATCGACGCGCATCGCGCGCCGGGCGGGGACGACACACGCCAGGAGCGCCACACCGAGCAGCAGCAGCGGCACGCCGGCGAGCGTGGGAGCGTCCGTCGTGCCGACGCCGTACAACTGGCCGGCCATCAGCGGCGTCAACGCCACCGAGGCGGCGAGCCCGAGCGCGATGCCCGCCGCCGCCAGCCCGAACCCCTGGCGCACGACCAGGCCGAGCACCCCGAGGGGCTCGGCGCCGATGGCGAGGCGGATGCCGATCTCCTGCGTCCGCTCGCTGACGACGAGCGCCATCACGCCGTACACGCCGACGGCGGCGAGCGTCAGCGCGAGGAGGCCGAAGGCGAGCGCGAGCACGAGGATGAAGCGCCGCTCGGCCACGGACGCCGCGCGAACCTCGGGCATCGTCCGCATGTCGTAGACCACCAGATCCTTCTCGAGCGCCTTCAACTCCGCGCGCACCGGCTCGGCGAGGGCGGCCGGATCGCCGTGCGTGCGCACGACGAGGTACGGCGCCACGGGCGGGCCCTGCAGATACCAGATGTAGAACTCGGCCACCGGATCGGCGTCGAGCCCGGCGTGCCGCAGGTCGCCGACGACGCCAATCACCGGGCTCCACGGCGTCTGCGGGTTCGTGCCCATCTTGAAGCGCTTCCCGACGGCGTCTTCGTTCGGCCACAGCCGCCGCGCCATCGTCTGGTTGACGACGACGACCGGTTGCGACGTCGGTCCGTCTTCGGCGGTGAAAGAGCGGCCCCGCACGAGCGGCATGCCCATCGCGCGGAAGTAGTGGTGGACGGCGCGGCGCATTTCGACCTCCGGCATGTCGGCCGGCGTCATCGTTCGGCCGTCCACCATCACGCGCGTGCTGATGTTCGTGCTGCCGAGCGGGAGGCGGGTCGTCCCTCCGGTGGCGACGACGCCGGGGAGCGAATCCAGACGCTCGAACATGTCGGCGTAGAACGCGCGGCGTGCGTCGGGCGTGGTGATGCGGTTCGGCAACTGGATCTGCAGCGTCAGCAGGTTCTCGGATCTGAATCCGGGATCGACATTGAGGAGCGTGACGAAGCTGCGCAGCAGCAGGCCGGCGCCGGTAGTCAGCACCACCGCGAGCGCGACCTCGCCGACCACGAGCGCCGCACGCAGGCGCCGGCGAAGCCCACCGCCGGCAACGCCGCGCGAGGTGTCCTTGAGCGCGGTCTGGACGTTGCCACGTGCCGCCGCAATGGCGGGCGCCGTGCCGACGAGCGCGCCCGCCAGCAGCGAGACGACCGCGGTAAAGAG
>JBOGIW010000217.1:0-3831 GCA_050748045.1 Vicinamibacterales bacterium
CAGGAGATCGGACGGCGCCGGCGGCGCGACGACCGCCGGCCGGCGTCCCGTCGCCGGCCGCAGGACGACGGGCGGCGGCGGGTTGGGATCGCGGAGGATGCGCCGGTCCTCGAGGCGGATCATCCACGCCAGCTTCTCTTCCCAGGTGATGGCCGGCGGGGAGAGCGGCGGGGCGGTGGCGCAGGCCGACACTGCCAGGCTCAACGCCCACGGCGCCAATCCCATGGCCCGAGGCACCTGCCCCGAACCCCACCGGGCCGGCTCAGGCCGCCACGGGGTCGAGGACAGCCAGACGCGTCGTCGCCGCGTCGATGCGTTCCTGTACATGAGTGACGCCAATGCCCGGCGCGTCGGGCACGTGGATGGTGCCGTTCGGCGAGACCTCGATGGGCGGTTCGATCAGGTCAGGGTTGAAGTAGCGCCTGCTCGCGGCGATGTCGCCGGGCAGCGAGAAATGGGGAAGCGTCGACAGGTGGATGTTGTGCGCCCGCCCGAGGCCCGACTCGAGCATGCCGCCGTGCCAGACGGGAATGCCGTGCGCCTGGCAGAGATCGTGGAGACGGATCGATTCGCGGTGGCCGCCGACGCGCCCCGGCTTGATGTTGATGATGCGGCAGGCCCCGAGGCGAATGGCCTCTTCGGCCGCGCGCACGCTGTGAATCGACTCGTCGAGGCAGATGGGCGTCCGGATCTGCTCCTGCAGCCGCGCATGGTCCCACACGTCGTCGTACTCGAGCGGCTGCTCGATCATCATGAGGTCGTACGGGTCGAGGCGCGCGAGGTGGGCGGCGTCGGCGAGCGTGTAGGCGGCATTGGCGTCGGCCATCAGCGGAATGTTCCCGAAGCGCGCGCGCACGCGCTCGACGGCCTCGATGTCCCACCCGGGCTTGATTTTGATCTTGACGCGGCGGTAGCCGGCGGCCAGCTCGCGCTCCACGGCGGCGACGAGCTCGTCGAGCGAGTCCTGGATGCCGATCGAGACGCCCGAGACAATCTCGGTGCGGCTGCCCCCGAGCACGCGCGAGAGCGGCACGCCCTGCTGCCGCGCGTAGAGATCCCAGGCGGCCATCTCCACGGCCGCCTTGGCCATGTTGTGCCCCCGCACCGCCTTCAACGCCGGGAGCACGTCGCGGGGGTGCTCGAATCGCGTGCCGAGGACCCGGGGCGCCACGAACCCCGTGATGATGTGCCAGCACGTTTCGTTCGTTTCGCCGCTGTAATACGGATCCGTCTCGGCGACGCACTCGCCGAACCCGGTCTGCCCTTCGCCTGCGAGCGTCACGAGCAGGAAGTGCTTGTCGGAGACGCGACCGAAGCTGGTTTCGAAGAAGTGCACGAGCGGAAGACGCAGCAGGCGCAGCTCGAGGCGATCGATCCGCACAATGCGGAGATGATAGCATTCTGGATTCCGATTCTGGATTCTGACTACGGATTCGGATTCGGATTCGGCATTCGGCATTCGGCATTCGGCATTCGAATGCGGAATTCGCATTCGCATTCGAATCCATCGTGAGAATTCAGACTCAGAATCCAGCATGTTCCGTTACATTGCCATCGAAGGACCGATCGGCGTGGGGAAGACCTCGCTTGCCGAGCGTGTCTCGACGCGGCTCGACGCGACGGCGGTCCTCGAGGATCCTGAGAACCCGTTCCTGTCGGACTTCTACGGGGGGCGGCCTGGAGCCGCGCTGCAGGCGCAGCTCTTCTACCTGCTGAACCGCCATCGCCAGCTGCTGGCGCTCCGCCAGGCGGATCTCTTCGCGCAGACGACGGTGTGCGACTACCTCTTCGACAAGGACAAGATCTTCGCCTATCTGAATCTCGACGACAACGAGCTGTTCATCTACCAGCGGCTGTTCGACCTGCTCGCCCGGGACGTCCCGTCGCCCGACCTGGTGGTCTACCTGCAGGCGCCGACCGACGTGCTCGTCCGGCGCGTGAAGGCACGGAGGCGGGCCGCCGAGCAGGAGGTGCCGGAGCCGGACGCGGCGTACCTGCGGGAGGTCAGCGAGGCCTACCAGCACTTCTTCTTCCATTACACGGCGACGCCCCTGCTCGTCGTGGAAACGTCACAGGTCGACCTCCACGCCAGCGACCAGGCGCTCGACGATCTGATTCGCCAGATAAAGACCATGAACCGCGGGACGCAGTACTACGTCCCCCGGACGTGATTTGCGGTAATCTCCACTGGATGGCGTGGTTCAAGAAGGCCCGGAAGCCGATCGTCCCGGCCGCCGAGAAAGCGCAGAGCCGCGTGCCCGAGGGGCTCTGGGTGAAGTGCCCCGGCTGCACGCAGGCGATCTACAACAAGGACCTCGCGACCAACCTGAACGTCTGCCCGAAGTGCGGCCATCACTTCCGCATGACGGCCGCCGAGCGGCTCAAGTCGCTCTTCGACGAGGAGCTGTGGACCGAGCATCACGCGACCCTCGCCTCCACCGACCCGCTGCAGTTCACCGACACCAAGCCCTATCGCGATCGCCTCCGCTCCACGATCGCGACGACCGGCATGCAGGACGCCTGCGTCGTCGCGACCGGGGCGATCGAGGGCCTCGGCGTCGTGGTCGCGGCGATGGAGTACAGCTTCATCGGCGGCAGCATGGGCGTGGTGGTGGGCGAGAAGATCACGCGCGCGATCGAGATGGCGCTCGAGCGGAAGCAGCCGGTCGTGGTGATCTCGTGCTCGGGCGGCGCGCGCATGATGGAAGGCGCGCTCTCGCTCATGCAGATGGCGAAGGTGTCGGCCGCGCTCGCGCGTCTCGACCGCGCGAGGCTGCCGTTCATCTCGATCCTCACCGATCCCACGACCGGCGGCGTCACGGCGAGCTTCGCGATGCTCGGCGACCTCAACATCGCCGAGCCGAGGGCGCTCATCGGCTTCGCCGGGCCGCGCGTCATCGAGCAGACGATCCGGCAGAAGCTCCCGGAGGGGTTCCAGCGCAGCGAGTTCCTCCTCGAGCACGGCTTCATCGACCTCGTGATCGACCGCCGCGACATGCGGGCGATGCTCGGCCGGGTCCTCCGCTTCATGGGCGTCAGCGACACGGTCGCCGCGCCGCCGCGTGCGGCGGCCGTGGCGGCCGGCGGGCATTCACGTGATGGTGATTCGGATTCTTGATTCCGACTAGGGATACGGATTCCGAATTCGGAATCCGGATTCAGATTCCGAGTTGCGAATCCGAATCGTCGAGAATTCGAATCGGAATCAGGAATGCTCGATCGCCTCTTTGCGCTCGAGACCTTCGGCATCAAGCTCGGTCTGGCGAACATCGCGGCCCTGTGCGAGGCGCTCGGCCATCCGGAGCGTGCCTTCTCGTCGCTGCACGTGGCGGGCACCAACGGCAAGGGCTCGGTCACGGCCATGGCGCACGCGGCGCTCTGCGCCGCCGGCGTGCGCGCGGCCCGGTACACGTCGCCGCACCTGGTCGATCTGAACGAGCGCTTCGTCATCGGGAGCCAGCCGGTCTCGGACGGCGACCTCCAGTCGGCGGCGGCGCACGTCCTCGAGCGGGCGGATGCGCTGAGGGCCGCCGGCGCGCTGACCGCGCCGCCCACGTTCTTCGAGGCCACCACCGCCATCGCCTTCGAGCTCTTCCGGCGGGCGGGCGTCGAGGTGGCCGTGCTCGAAGTCGGGCTCGGCGGCCGCCTCGATGCGACCAACGTCGTCACTCCCCTGGCCGCGGCCATCACGAGCGTCGGACTCGATCACCAGGCGCATCTCGGCGAGACGCTCGCCGAAATCGCGCGCGAGAAGGCCGGGATCATCAAGCCGGGCGTGCCGGTCGTCGTGGGCGCGCTCCCGCCGGAGGCGTGGGGCGTCGTGCGCGAGGT
>JBOGIW010000218.1:0-7361 GCA_050748045.1 Vicinamibacterales bacterium
CTTTGACCGTGGAAGTCTTTCAGTTTCTTACATTAAGCCGTTCGATCTACTCGTCGACGGCAACGAAACTGGAAATTGGCTGGGTGTCAGGGATTCGAACCCCGATACCGTGGCCAGAGTGTTCGGAAAGCGATCGGTCGTTGAAGAGGTTGGAGACGCCGGCCGGCGGCCGGACTGGCGGGCTGACCTACGGCGCCCCCGACAAAGCAGTCTCGGCGGTGAACGCGCCCTGCATTCGCCGCATCTGATGCGGTCATTGACTGGTCGATGCGGCGAATACCGGCTATAATCACCGCGAGAATTGCGGCGAATGGCAGCCTATATCCATGAGCTTCCCGATTGGCCGAGCTTCCGGTGGGATCACGAGCGCCTGGCGGCGCCACTGGCTGGGGCCAGGCACCTGCAGGGTCGCCTGATCGGCCAGATGGAAGCGCTCGGGTTCGAGGTCAAGGAGGAGGCCGTTCTCCGCACGCTCACGGACGACGTCCTGAAGAGCAGCGAGATCGAGGGCGAGAAACTGGACGCCGACCAGGTGCGGTCGTCGGTCGCGCGCCGGCTCGGGATGGATATCGGCGGCTTGAAACCTGCCGACCGTCATGTCGAAGGTGTCGTGGAGATGATGCTCGACGCGACCCAGCGCTACGACCACCCGCTCACGCAGGAGCGGCTCTTCGGCTGGCACGCCGCGCTGTTCCCGACCGGGCGGAGCGGGATGCACCGTATCACGGTGGGCGCATGGCGTGACGACAGCGCGACGCCGATGCAGGTCGTGTCCGGCCCAGTCGGGCGCGAGCGCGTGCACTTCGAAGCGCCTGCGGCCGAACGGCTGGACGAAGAGATGCGACGGTTCCTCGAGTGGTTCAACGCCGACGTGACGACCGAACCGGTGCTGAAGGCCGCGCTTGCGCATCTCTGGTTCGTGACGATCCACCCGTTCGGCGACGGCAATGGCCGGATTGCGAGGGCGATCGCAGACATGGGGCTGGCCAGGTCGGAGGGAAGCTCGCAGCGGTTCTACAGCATGTCGGCGCAGGTTCGCGAGGAGCGCAGCGATTACTATCGCATCCTCGAACAGACGCAGCAAGGGACGATGGACATCACGCCGTGGATGGAGTGGTTCCTTGGCTGCCTCACGCGCGCCATTGAGGGTGCGCAGGCCGCGCTCTCAGGCGTGATCGCGAAGGCGCGCTATTGGGAGAAGCTGCGCGACATGCCGCTCAACGAGCGTCAGCGGCTGGTGATCAGCCGATTGCTCGAGGGCTTCGAGGGGAAGCTGACGACGTCGAAGTGGGCGGCGCTGACGAAGAGCTCGCAGGACACGGCGCTGCGGGACATCCAGCAACTCGTCGAGCGCGGTGTCCTCGTTCGGAATGTCGCCGGCGGGCGGAGCACGAGCTACTCGCTCGCCGGCCTATGATGTTCAAGCCGCTTGCGTCGAGATACGCAATTACTCGCGGTTTTCGAGGACCAGATCGGCGACCGTTTTGTTGCCGCGGACCTTGCCGGCGGGCTTCGCCGGCCACAGCCGTCGTCCGCTCCACTCAGGTGTGGACGCACAACGTACAAGGGCGGCAATTCAGATATGACAGCGAGGCTAGCCGTCGCGAAGCGCCGCGACCGGATCCACCCGCACGGCTTTCCGCGCCGGGAGGTAGCTGGCCAGGAGCGCGATCGCGCCGAGGACGAGGGCCGTCAACGCGAAGGTCGGGAGGTCGGAGGCGGTCACGCCGAACAGCAGCGCACGGATGAAGCGCGCGGCGCCGAAGGCGGCGAGCGCGCCGACGATGACGCCGGCCGCCGTGACGCGTGCGGCGTCTCCGAGCACGAGCCGCAGGACGTCTCCGGCAGCGGCGCCGAGCGCCATGCGGATCCCGAGCTCCTGTGTGCGCAGCGCGACGGTATACGCCATGAGGCCGTAGATGCCGATGGCGGCAAGCAGCAGCGCAACGCCCGCGAAGGCGCCCATGAGCAGCGTCATGAAGCGGGGCAGCGCCAGAAGGTCCGCCAGGAGCGCCTCGACGGTCGTGACGTTGAAGAGCGGCAGGCTCGGATCGAGCGCCGCCAGGTGCTCGCGCACGGCGGGCAGCACGCCCGCCGGCTCACCCGCCGTCTTGAGCACCAGCGTCATGCGCCGGTCGTCGACCTGCTGATACGACAGGAACATCTGGCCGCGCGGATCTTCGCGGAGGCCGCGGTGACGCACGTCGCCGGCGATGCCGACGATCGTAAAGACGCGATCGCCGTTGGAAATGCGCTTGCCCAGCGGATCCTCGCCGGGCCAGTAGCGGTTCGCCAGCGTCCGGTTGACGACGACCACGCCCTCGGCGCTCTCGCGGTCGCCGGGCTCGATGAAGCGCCCCGCTTCGAGCCGCATGCCGGCCGTTCGCAGGTATCCAGGGCTGACGACGCGATACCATGCGGTCGGGCGATCCGCTGGATCGGTCGGGGCGGGCCGGCCCTCGATGACGAAGCCCGTGTCGGTGTCTTCGCCGCTGAACGGCAGCACGTTCACCACAGCGGCCGCGCGGACGCCGGGAATGCTTTCGAGCCGCTCGACGAGCGCCCGATAGAACGCCTTGATCTGGACCGGCTTCTCGTATCCATGGGCGGGCAGGCTGACGATCCCGGCCAGCAGGCGATCGGGCGTGAAACCGGGGTCGACGGCGCGGATGTTCGCCAGACTGCGCATCAGCAGGCCCGCGCCGACGAGCAGCATCAGCGCCAGGGCGAGCTCGGCCACCACGAAGAGGCTCCGGGCCGTCACGCCGGCCCGCGACGCGCCGCCGCCCTTGCTGCCTTCCTTGATCGCCGCGGCCACGTCGCCGCGCACGCCGTGGAGCGCCGGCACCAGGCCGAAGACGAGCGACGTCGCGACCGCGATGGTCGTCCCGAACACCAGGACGGCGACGTTGATGCGCGCCTCGTCGAGACGCGGCGTGCCGTCGGGCGCGAGCGCCAGGAGGGAGTCGAGCATCCACGACGACAGCAGCAGCCCGGCCAGCGACCCCAGTGCCGCCAGGACGACGCTCTCCATGAGGAGCTGCCGCACGATTCGAGCCCTCGAGGCGCCGAGCGCCGTCCGCACGGCCATCTCGCGCCAGCGCACCGAGGCGCGCGCAAGCTGCAGGCTCGCGATGTTGGCGCACGCGATCATCAGCACGAGCGCGACCGCGCCGAAGAGCGCCACGAGCGGCGTGCGCACGTCGCCGACGATCTCGTCGTGGAGGCGAGTGACCCGGATCGTCGAGCCCTTGTCGGTCTCGGGGTATTCGGCCGCCAGCGCCGCGCCGATCGTCGTCAGCTCCGCCTGCGCCCGCTCGAGGCTCACCTGGGGCTCGAGCCGCGCCAGCATCTGGAGCACGATCGCGCCGCGCGATGGCCGCGCCGCGTTCATCCGCAACGGCCTGAAGATCTCCGGCCGATCGAAAGGCGATCGGAACGAGGGCGGCAGCACGCCGATCACCGTGTACGGCTCGCGGTTGAGCGCAATCGTGCGGCCGATGACCGCCGGATCCGCGCCGAAGCGGCGGGTCCAGAGGCCGTGCGTCAAGACCGCCGTGCCCGGTGCGCCGGGCGCATCGTCGGCGGCGCTGAAGTCACGCCCGAGGACCGGCGCGACACCCAGCGTGCGGAAGAACTCGTGGCTCACCTGCCAGCCGCGGAGCTGCTCCGGCTCGCCGGCTCCGGTCAACGCGGGGCTGGCGCCGCGGAACACGGCCGACGCCTCGAGCGAGCGCGACCGGTTGCGCCAGTCGAAGAAGTGGGCGGGCGCGAGCCACTCGTTCTCGGGGCCGCCGCGCGCCCGCTGGTCCTGCCAGAGCATCACGAGCTGGTCGGGCTCCGGGTAGGGCAGCGGCCGCAGCAGCAGCGCGTCGACGACGCTGAAGATCGCGGCGTTGGCGGCGATCCCGATCGCCAGCGTGCCGACGGCGATCGCCGTGAAGGATGGCGACTTGATTAGAAGCCGGACGGCGTGGCGGAGGTCAACTCCCAACTCCCAATCTCCAACTCCCAATCGCAACTCTCAATCCCCAACTCCCAGTCCCAACTTTCAAATCCCCAACTCTCAATCCCCAACTTCCAATCTCCAACTCCCAATCCCCAACTCCCAATCCCCAACTCTCAATCCCGCAACTCCCATCTCTCCCACTCTCAATCCCCAACTTCCAATCTCGAACTCCCAACGTTCACGGACTGGATGCCGGAGTGGGAGGCGGAGAAACCGGAACGAGGGAGCCACTCATCGTCCCGGTTCTCCGTCCCTGGTGCGCCGCCCGTCGACAGGGACGGGGCGGCGTGGACGCTACAGCGAACAGCGTGCCGGACGCAGGCGGGGTGTGCAATCGACGGCCACTCAGTTACTTACCGGAGTGCTTCCCGCCGGCTGGGCGGCGGAGCCCGTTCGATTCCGAACGAGCCACATCCCACCTTCGGACATCGCCACGAGCACGAAGAGCGAGGCGACCGCGGCGGCGGTTCCCGCCAGGGTCGGGGTCCACGGCAGCGCATCGGTTCCGGCCTGGACGCCGAAGAGCCGTGCGAGGCCGGGCGACTCGGTCAGCGTCGCGAGCAGCCCGTTGTTCAGGGCGTGCGCGACAACGCTGCCGAGGAGCGAGCCCGTCCGCCAGACGATGATGCCGAGCACGAGGCCGAGGAAGAACGTGGGCAGCAGGCGGTAGATCGAAGCATGGGCGATGCCGAAGAGCAGCGCCGAGATCCCGATGGCCGGAACCGCGCCGAGCGGCCGGAGCCCGCTGAGGATGAACCCGCGGAAGAGCGCCTCCTCGCAGATCGCCGGCGTCACCGCCACGACGAGCCACACGACCCAGAGCGGCGCTCCCTCGTCGGTGAGGCGGACCAGCTTCTCGAGCGCGCGCACGAGCGTCTCGGGCGGCGGCGCGATGCGCAGCAGGATGCCGCTGGCGAACATCCACGCGGTGAGGCCCAGCACCGCGGCGGCGATGAGCGGCACCACGCGCGGCCACGCCAGCGAGAACGTCTCCCGCAGATCCATGCGGAAGAACCGCGCGGCGAGCACGACCGGCAGCAGGAAGAAGCCGTACTGCATCACGAGCAGGCTGACGAGGAACCCTCGCGACTCGAGCACGAGCGATCCGTAGAACGAGGCCACGAGCGCCACGGAGAACATGACGAGCGCCAGCGAGGGCGACGGCACGCGCCTCCCGCCCGGCCGCAGGCCGAAGAGATCGCGCACCGATTCGCGGCCGCCCACGAGCACCTGTTCCCGTTGAAACACGCGCACGGCGAGGCTGAGCGCCAGCGCCGCGTACATGGCCGACGACGCGAGCGTCAGGAACACCAGCTCGGTCCGCGCCTCGCCCATGAGCAGCGCCTTGATGAGCAGCGCGATGTTCACAATCGGCACGAACGTCGTCCAGGCGTTCAACTGGATCGTCGGCAGCATGGTGACAGCCCCCGGAAGGGCGAGCGCCATGTAGACGGGCGTGAGGAAGCTCTGGCCTTCCTTGTAGTCCTTCGCGAACACCGCGAGCGCCAGAAACAGGGCGCTCGTCAGCATCGTCACCGGCACGAGGATGACGCCCGTGAGCAGGTACGCGGATGTCGGAATCGCCGAGGCATCGACCGGCAGCGTGCGCGTGAGCGTCGTCGCCAGGCTCGCGATGTTGGCCAGCGCGGACAGGAGCGAGAGCGTCCAGACGGCCAGGAACTTGCCGCCGATGATTTCCCCGGGGAGCACGGGGGCGCACATCAGCGTCTGCATGGTGCCGCGCTCCTTCTCGCCCGCCGTCAGATCGATGGCTGGATACAGGCCGCCCATGATGCAGAGCGTGAGCAGCAGGAAGGGCAGCATCGTGCCGACGACGCGTCCGGCCTGGCGGCTCGCGGGCGCGACGTCGCGAACGGCGAGGTCGAAGGGCGGCCGGACGACGTGTCCGGCATACGCCTCGAGCGCGCGCCGCACGCGCGTGCGCGCGAGGTCGGACTCCTGGCGCACCGAGTCGAAGTAGATCGAGGTGGTCTCGGCACGGCCCCAGACCACGAGGACCGCGTCGGCCCGCCGGGAGTTGACGAGGGCGCGCGCGGCGTCGAGCACGGGGTTGGGGACCTCCTCGGCATCCGGAGGCACGTCCGCATCACGTGGCTTCTGGTTCGCCCGCTCGACGACGCGCGTTCCGGGAAAGGGCATCAAACCAGACGACAGGCGCTCGCGGAGGTCGTCTGGCAGGCCGAGGTCCCGTTCCACGCTCAGCCGCGAACGGCTGGTCAGCTCACGCTCGAGCGCCGCAGGCACCTGTCCCCAGACGGCGATAGTCGACGGCTCGGCGAACGACGCCTCCGATTCGGACTCCGCGAGCCGCGTCATGCCCATCAGCAGCATCGGGTAGAGGAGGACAGGCAAGACCAGCGTGATGAAGAGCGTGCGCCGGTCCCGGAGGATCTCGCTGAGCTCCTTCCTCCAGATCGTCGCGACGATGCGCGGGCGGATGCTCATGAAGTGACGTAGCGGAGGAAGGTGTCGGTGAGGTTCTTCTGCCCCGACCGCGCCAGGAGGTCGGGCAGCGGGCCTTCGTCGATGATGCGGCCCGCATGCACGAGTGCGATGCGGTCGCACAGGTACTCCGCCTCGCTCATGATGTGCGTCGAGAAGAGCACGGCGCGGCCCTCGCCGCGCTTGCGCCGGATGGCCTGCGCCACGAACTGGCCGCTGACGACATCGAGCGCGGTGGTCGGCTCGTCGAGGATGAGCAGGTCGGGATCGTGCAGGAACGCGCGGGCGATGTTCGCGCGCTGTTTCTGGCCCGACGAGAGCGTCGCGCACGGCCGGTCCTTGAAGCCGTCCATCTCGAGCTCGGCCACGAGCGTGGTCACGCGTTCCCTGATCCGCCGGTCGGGCAGCCCGTAGAGGGTCCCGAAGTAGGTGAGCACCTCGACCGGGGTGAGGCGCTGATAGAGGTGCGTGTCGCCCGACAGAAAGCCGAGGCGGCGCTTCGCCTCGAGCGGCTGGCGGTGCACGTCCAGGCCGCAGACGCGCACGTCGCCGCGCTCCGGCGTGAGGATGCCCGCCAACATGCGCAGCGTCGTCGTCTTACCGGCACCGTTCGGCCCGAGCAGGCCTACCACTTCGCCCGCCCGGACGGTGACGCTCACGTCCTCGACAGCGCGGACGGCGCCGAAGCTGCGGGCCAGCCCGCGCGCGACGAGGATGTCGTTCACGGCAGCATTCTAGTCTCTGGTCTCTGGTCTCTAGTCCCTGGTCTCTGGTCCCTGGCTCCGGGTTCCTGGTCTTCGGTCCGTGGGTTCCGGTCCCCGGTCGGACCAAGGACCAAAGACAAGGACCCGAGACCCGAGACCAGACACCAGAGATCGAGACCCGAGCC
>JBOGIW010000219.1:0-19952 GCA_050748045.1 Vicinamibacterales bacterium
CTGCGTGCCGCCGCCGCACCGGCATCGGTCGCGGCTTTCACGGCGGCAACGTCGCCGCGCACGATGGCAGTGACGTAGCCGGCGCCGATCTTTTCCCAGCCGACCAGCGTGACCTTCGCGGCCTTGACCATGGCATCGGCCGCCTCGATCATGGCCACAAGCCCCTTGGTCTCGACCATTCCCAACGCCTCACCCATTGCGGTTCCTCTCGTCTTCGGTCTCTCGTCTTCGGTCTCTGGTCTCTCGTCCCTGGTCTCTGGTCCTGGTCTCTGGTCTCTGGTCCTTTGGTCTTTGGTCTCTGGTCTTTGGTCTTTGGTCCTCGTGGCTAGTCCCGGAGACTGCGGACGGCATCGGCGATGAGCGCCGTCAACTCGCGGTATGTTAGCCGAATTTCACCGTCTCTGCTCGCCTGCCGGACGAGGCCGGAGACGTCCGGCACGAGCCGTTCCGTCGATGATTCGGGCGCTTCGAGCACCTGGCAGAGGGCCTGGTCGCCGGCCGCTTGCGACGGGTCGGTGCAGATGGCGGCCGGCGCGGCGATACCGTACGTGCCTCGCAGCCCCTGGAGTCGCTCGACCTCCCCGCGCGACAGCAGGTGCTCGCGGCCGAGCAGCCGCGCCACGAGGCTGATCTTCGCGAAGTGCTCGATCGTTTCCATCTTGTAGTACGCCGGCATTACCGCCGGCCCGCAGGTGACGGCGCCGTGGTTGGCGAGCAGCAGACCGTCGTGCGCCTTGATGTACTTGCGCACGGCATCCGGCAGCTCGCTCGTGGAGGGTGTGCCGTACTCCGCGATCGGGATGCTGCCGAGCGTCGTCACCACCTCGGCGAGCACGGCGCGGGTGAGCGGAATGCCGGCAACCGCGAAGCCGGTGGCAAGCGGCGGGTGCGCATGCACCACGGCGTTCACGTCCGGCCGGTTGCGGTAGATCTCGAGGTGCATCGGGAGCTCCGATGACGCGTCACGATCGCCGGCCAGCTTCTTCCCGTCGTAATCGACGATCACGAGCATGTCAGGGGTCATGAACCCCTTCGAGATGCCCTTGGGGGTGGTGACGAGCCGCCTGTCGTCGAGACGCGCGCTGATGTTGCCGTCGTTGCTGGCGATGTAGCCGCGGGCGTACAGACGGCGGCCGGCCTCGACGATGTCGGCCCGAATCTGTTCTTCAGCGTGCGAGGTACTCATTCCGGCACTTCTCGGAGCAGAAGTACTGCGTCGTGCCACCGGCAGTCAGCGAAAGCGCCGAGCCCGGCGAGACGTACGTGCCGCACACCGGATCGCGCTGCAGCCTCCCGCCCGGCCGGACCTGCCTCCGCTCGCCCGACACCCCTTCGATGATGCCGTCGACGACGCGCCAGAAGATGCGGGCGACGATCATCAGCAGGATCGCGAGGAGGATGATGCGGAGCATATGCAATACGGGGCTGGCCCCTGCGGTGCCAGACCCGGAAATCTAGCCGCCTGGATGGGCCGAGCGCATGCTGTCGAGTGCGCGCTTCGCCGCCTGGCCTTCGGGACTGTCGGGCGCCAGGTCCACGACCCGCTGCCACGAGGTCGTCGCGCCGTCGAGGTCTTGCTTCCCGAACGCGCGCACGATGCCCTGGTTCAACAGCGTCTTCGTGTGGCGCGGGTCGATGGACAGCGAGTGATCGAACTGCCTGAGCGCCCGGTCCGGCTGGTTGAGGTAGTAGTAGCTCACGCCCAGATCGGTGCTCGCGTTGACGTTCTTCGGATCGAGCCGGAGGGCCTCCTCGTACCACCTGATCGCGTCCTGATACCGCTCGCCGTCGAAGTAGGTGTTCGCAAGCTGCACCCGGGCCTCGGCGTTCTGCGGGTCGTTGCTGACGATCGTCTGGAGCGCCTGCACGCGGCCTTCGTCGAGCACAACCGGGGCCGGCTGCTGCGCCTGCCCATCCTGGCCGTCGCCACCGGCCGCAGGCGCTGCCTCCGCGGTCGCCGCGGTCGAACCGGGCTGTCTGGCGAGCTGATCGCCGATGATCCACCCGACGATCAATCCAAAGAACATCCCGGCGACGGCAAACAGTATCGATTCAGCCTTCATCAGAACGAAGTCGCCGAGTAACCACCCGGATCCGCAGTCCGCGCTCCGCGATCCGCAGTCCGCGGCTGGCGGTCACATCCAACTCCCAACGCCCAACGCCCGACTTCCAACGCCCAAGACCCAAAGACCAGAGATCAGAGACCAGAGATCAGAGACCAGAGACGATCTTAATTCACCCCAGCGTACGGCGGAACCACTCCGCGAGGGCCCGGACGAGGTCCGGCTCCTGGTGCAAGAGGGTCGTGCCGTGAGCGGAAGCGTCCGCCCACCGCGTTTCGCGCGGCCCGGGCGGCTCCTTCGTGAGCTCGCGCACGGTCCTGGCGGCGTACGGATCCTTCAGGCTGGCCATGAGCAGCGCGGGCCTCGGGCCGTACTGGCGCATGGCCGTCTCGATGCGGACACCCCGGTAGTCCAGGGAGGGCGACACGAGGGCCAGCGACCGGACTCGTGCGTCGGCCGCGGCGGCGAGGACGGCCAGGTTCGCTCCGAGCGACGCCCCGGCGATGCCGACCGAGCCGGGTCGCACGTCGGGACGGCCTGCAAGGTAATCCACGGCGGCGCGCACGTCGGTGTGCCACGCGGCGAGCGCCGCGGCGCCGGCCGGCAGCGACGATCCCGGCAGGTCGATGGCCAGGCTGGTGACGTTGGCCTCGGCGAGTCGCCGGGCGACGTCCTGCCACTCGTCGCGTGCCATGCCGAGCATCGGCACGAGCACCACGGCCGGCGCCGGCCGCTCGGACGCCTCCATCAGCAGGCCGGACACGGCGCGACCGTCGGCCGCGCGGAAAACCACCGTGCGCCCGGAAACCGTCACTGCTGTTCCGCGTTCCCGGTTCCGTGTTCCGGGCTCTTGTTCGAGGTTCTGTTCGGGGTTCCGGGTTCGTGGTTCGGGGTTCTGTGTTCGACGCGCCGGCTGTAAGGATGGCAGGTGACTCGAATGTGGAACGAGGAACGCCGTCTGCGCAACGGCCACCATCGTCCCTAGAACACAGAACAACGAACCCCGAACGAACGAACCCCGAACGAACGAACTCCGAACAGAACCTCGAACAAGAACCCGGAACCCGGAACCCGGAACCTGGAACGGCATGAGTTAGTGTGCTGCGAGTACGTCGAGGTACTGTCGCACCGACTGCGCGAGCCCGACGAACAGGGCATGACTGATGAGGGCGTGGCCGATCGAGACTTCCGCGAGATGGGGCAGCCTGCGGAAGATCACGAGGTTGTCGAGGTCGAGGTCGTGGCCGGCGTTGATCCCGAGGCCGCGCGCGTGCGCGTGCTCCGCTGCCTCGACGTACTGGGTGAACGAGGCATGAGCCTCGGCGGCGCCGCGCTCGAAGGCGCGCGCGTACGGCTCCGTGTAGAGCTCGATGCGATCGGCGCCGAGGTCGGCCGCCCAATCGATCGGCGCGCCGAGCGGATCGACGAACAGGCTGACCCGGATGCCGTCGGCCTTGAGATCGCGAAGCGTCCGTTCGAGCAGGTCGCGTGGCGCGTCGGGGGACCAGCCGGCCTGGCTCGTGATCTCGCCCGGCCGAACGGGGACGAGCGTGCACTGGTCGGGGCGAACCTCGTGCACGAGCGCGAGCAGGTCTGGCCTGGGATCGCCTTCGATGTTCAGCTCGACCTTCCCCTTGTAGGGCACCAGGAGTGCCGCCACGTCCCGCACGTCGGCAGCCGTGATGTGTCGCGCATCGGCACGCGGGTGCACGGTAATCCCCGGCGTGCCCGCCTCGAGGCAGACGCGCACCGCATCGGTCACCGAGGGCACGCGGCCCCCGCGCGAGTTCCTGACCGTCGCAACCTTGTTGACGTTGACGGAGAGCTTGATCATGGGGTCACGTGCTGCTTCACGGCGTCCACGATCTCCTGGCCCCAGCGCCGAATCTCGTCCTGGTCGCGTCCTTCGAGCATCACGCGCAGCAGCGGCTCGGTGCCCGAGTAGCGCACCAGCAGGCGGCCGTTGCCCGCCAGGCGCGATGCGACCGACTGCATCACGGCGGCGACCTCCGGCACCATCTCGAGGTCGACCTTCCGCTCGACACGCACGTTGAGCAGCACCTGCGGATACGTCGTCAGCTCGGACGCCAGGTGGGACAGCTCGCGTCCGGTGACGATCATCGTGCGCAGCACGTTCAGCGACGTCGCGAGGCCGTCGCCCGTAAACAGGTACTCGGGGAAGATCACGTGCCCCGACTGCTCGCCGCCGAGCGACAGGTCGCGCTGAAGCATTTCCTCCATCACGTACTTGTCGCCCACCGGACAGCGCACGACGCCGATGCCGGCGTCGCGAAGGGCCATCTCGAGACCGATGTTGCTCATCACCGTGGCCACCACGGCGTTGCCCTTCAACCGGCCTTCCGCCTTCATCTGCTTGCCGCACATGAGCATCACGGCATCGCCGTCGACGATGCGGCCGCCGGCGTCGACGAGAATCGCCCGATCGCCGTCGCCGTCGAAGGCAATGCCCAACCGGTAGCCGCCGTCGACCACGAGCTTCGCGAGGGCATCCGGCGCCGTGGATCCGCAGCCCAGGTTGATGTTGCGCCCATCCGGTTCGCAGCCGATGCCGTGGATGTGGAACCCGAGCTCCTGGAAGAGCCGGGGGGCCACGGTGGTGGTGGCGCCGTTGGCGCAGTCGATCGCGATCCGCATGCCGGCGGCGCGGCTCACATCGGGGAGGATGCGCTTCAGGTGCGCGACGTACTCCGCGCGATAGTCGATCTGCTCAATCGCCGGCGCATCGCTGCCCGGAACCTCCCAGGACGGGTCCGCCATGATGGCCTCGACGTGCCGCTCGAGCGCCTCCGTGAACTTCTCGCCCGCGCCGGAGAACACCTTGATGCCGTTGTCCTCGAACGGATTGTGCGAGGCGGAGATGACGACGCCGGCCGTGTACCCCATGCGCGGCGTGAGGTACGCGATGGCAGGCGTCGGAATGATGCCGGCCGTCGTCAGCGACGCGCCCTGCGAACGCATCCCGTGCGCCAGCTCGCGCTCGATCCAGGAGCCCGACTCGCGCGTGTCCCGACCCGCCAGGAATCGAAGGGGCGCGCCGGAATCGCCCGATCCGTCGCCGTGCCGCAGCGCACGCACCAGCGCGCCTCCCAGCCGGCGGATGGTGGGAGCATCGAGCGGAAACCGGCCCGCCTTGCCGCGAACGCCGTCGGTGCCGAACAGGTGGGCCATCGGTGATTCGGTGAAGTGTGTAAATGGTGATTACGGGATCAGAACCCGCACCTGCGCGGGCTCGACCTGCTCCACCGTCAGGTGCTGCGGGGGCGAGACACGGACCGGCAACAGGAACCGACCTCTTCCGAGCCCCTCGAGGTCGACGACCGCCTCGAAAGCCGTCGCATCGAGCCGGTCGAGCACTTCGCGCGCGCCCCGCACGACGAGGCTCACCCGGGCGGGCGTGACACGACTGTTCGGACGCCCGCCTTTGGCCGTCACCGTGACGCCGGTGAAGCGCCGTTCGACGGGTGCGGCGGCGACGTTCACGGTGACGACAGCGCTCTGGGGGTAGCGCAAACGCACCGACGGGTCGGGCACGCCGATCGTAACGGACTCGCGGACCGATGTCGATAACCCGGCCACGCTCAGCGGCTCAGTCACGGCCTCGGTCAGCTTGCCGAGCGCGCTGACCGGGCCGATGACCTCGACCGTGGCGGGATCCGCCCTGACGGTCCCGACGACGTAGCCCTCGGCCGGATCCCCTTCGACGGCGGGCACGACCGGCACCACCTTCGACGCGGAGAGCTCGAACGCAATCGCGACGTTGGAGGGATTCACGTGCACGACCTCCACGCCGAACGGCGTCCGCACGTCGGCGGCCGTCAGGTGAAACAGGCGCTGACCCGGTCGCGCCGCGCGGAGATCCAGCACGGCGACGAGCTCGCCGGGACCGAGCCGCGTGAGGGCGCCCGACGATCCGCGGACACGCACGTCGGCGACGGTCGGCGTGTCGCCGGTCAGCTCGAGCTGCGAGGGCAGGTTCGTGAACTCGATCGGGATCCGCAGCGCGCGCTCGACGATCTGCTCGCCCGCCACGACGAGCCACAGCAGCCCGGCCAGGGCGATCGAGAGAAACTTCAGCCCGAGGTGACGGAAGCCGCGGATTGCCATCAGGCCATCGCGCTCCGGATGTCCCGGCGGTCGGCCGCGGCGCGGCGCGGACCGAGGAGCGTGCGAAGGTCGTCGCGCAGGCGATCGGCCGAGACGTCGCGCTCGAGATCGCCGCCGATGACGAGTGACATCGACCCGGTCTCCTCCGACACCACGATGGCCACGGCGTCGTTCTCCTCGGTGAGGCCGAGCGCGGCCCGATGGCGCGTGCCGAGATCCTTGCTGAGGCGCGGATTCACGGACAGCGGCAGGAAGCAGGCCGCCGCGGCGATGCGCTCGCCCTGGACGATCACGGCCCCGTCATGGAGCGGAGCGCCCGGCTGGAAGACGCTCGCCAGCAGGTCGTAGGTCACCGTGGCGTCCAGCGGGATGCCGCCCTCGATGTAGTTCCGCAGTCCGATCTCGCGCTCGATGACGATGATCGCGCCGATGCGGCGCGCCGCCAGCGTGGTACACGCCACGACGATCTCCTCGACGATGTCCTCCTCGCCGTCGAGCGTGCGCGCGAAGTACCGGAAAAAGGGCGCCCGGCCGAAGTGGGCGAGCGCGCGCCGGATGTCGGACTGGAAGAGCACGATCACGGCGAAGACGACGTAGCCGGCCAGGTTGCGGATGAGCCAGTTGACGGTCTCGAGGTGCAGCCAGCGAGACAGGAAGAAGAGGCCAATCAGGAAGCCGCCGCCAACCGCCATCTGCACGGCGCGCGTGCCGCGGATGAGCAGGAGCAGCTCGTAGACGAGGACCGAGACGATCGCGATGTCGAGCACGTCCCACCACTCGATGGAGAGCGCGGGACGCTGCAGCAGCTCGGTCAGCCAGGTCATTCGCCGCGATGATACTTCCGAATCTCATCGGCGACGCGGACCGCCTGGGCCATCGCGGCGACAGCGTGGACACGGACGATGTGCGCGCCGGCGAGGACGGAGGCGGTCACGGCTGCGGCCGTCCCCCAGTCGCGGCCCGAGGCGGGCACGTCGCGTCCGACGGCGCGGGCCATGAACGACTTGCGCGAGGGACCGGAGAGAATCGGCCTGCCAAGCTCGGCCAGCACGTGTATCCGTGCGAGCGCCTCGAAGCTGTGGGCGGGCTCCTTGGCGAACCCGAGCCCCGGATCGACGATGATCGCCTCGCGGCCGACGCCGGCCCCGGTCGCGAACGCGATGCTCTCACGCAGCTCGTCGAGCACCTCGCCAATCACGTCGTGATACGACGCCTGCTCGTACATGTCGCTGGATCGGCCGCGTGTGTGCATGAGCACGAGCGCGGCGCGGCGCCGCGCCACCACCTCGCCGAGAGCCGGCTCGTAGCGGAGGCCACTCACGTCGTTCACGATGGCCGCGCCCGCGTCGAGGACCGCGTCGGCCACGTCCGGCTTGTAGGTATCAACCGAGATGGGCACCGTCACGCGTGTCGCCAGCGCCTCGACAACCGGCAGCACCCGCGCCCGCTCGTCCGCCGCGGCGAGCGGCCGCGCCCCGGGGCGCGTCGACTCGCCCCCGACGTCGAGGATGTCCGCTCCCTCGCCGGCCATCCGTACGCCTGCCTCGACCGCCTTCGCCGGATCGAGCAGCTCGCCGCCGTCGGAGAACGAGTCGGGCGTGACATTGATGATCCCCATCACCAGCGTGCGATCCCCCAGCAGGAGCGACCTCCCATGAGGAAGCGGCACCGTGAATCGTCGTCGGGGATGCATGGGCGCGACTCGGACCCGCGAAACGGAGGATTCACTGTTCAACATCGACGGACGCCGCCGACGCGCACACGCCACGACCTCGCGGCGGTGACAGCCTGCAGCCGGAGTCGCGCAACGTCGTGGATTATTCCTGCGTCAGCGGCCGCGGCGGAATCGGCGGAACGATCGAGGCCGGCCGCTCCTTCGCGCGGCCGCGGACGTCGGGCGACGGCGGCGTGTTCGCCGCGGCGGCCGGAACCGGCTCGTCGAGCGGCTGGCCCGCGGCCAGGCGGTTCACCTGATCGGCGTCGAGCGTCTCCCGCGCCAGCAGCGCATCGGCTATTTCGAGCAGCCGCTGCTTGTGCTGCACCAGGAGCGCCTGCGCACGGGAGTAGTTGTCGGTGACGAAGCGCTTGACTTCCTGGTCGATGTGCAGCGCCGTGTCCTCGCTGTAGTCCTGGTGCTGCGCAATCTCGCGGCCGAGGAAGATCTGCTCCTCCTTCTTGCCGAAAGTGAGCGGACCCATGGCGTGGCTCATGCCCCACTCGCACACCATGCGGCGGGCGAGATCGGTCGCGCGCTCGAGATCGTTGCCGGCGCCCGTCGTGATGCTGCCGATGGTGATCTCCTCGGCAATGCGGCCGCCCAGCAGGATGGCGATCTGATCCTCGAGGTACTCGCGGGAGTAGTTGTGCTTCTCGTCGATCGGCAGTTGCTGCGTGAGGCCGAGCGCCATCCCGCGCGGGATGATGGTCACCTTGTGGATCGGGTCGGCGTGCGGCAGCATCACCGTCAGCAGCGCATGCCCGGCTTCGTGGATCGCCGTGACGCGCTTCTCGCTCTCGCTGATGATCATCGATCGCCGCTCGGCGCCCATGAGCACCTTGTCCTTCGCGAACTCGAAGTCGAGCATGCGAACGACCTTCTGGTTGTAGCGCGCCGCATTGAGCGCCGCCTCGTTCACCAGGTTCGCGAGGTCCGCTCCGGAGAAGCCCGAGGATCCTCTCGCGAGGATGGCGATGTCGACGTCGTCGGAGAGCGGGATCTTCTTCGTGTGGACCGCGAGGATTCCCTCGCGCCCCTTCACGTCGGGACGGTTGACGACGATGCGGCGGTCGAACCGGCCCGGACGCAGGAGGGCCGGGTCGAGCACGTCGGGCCGGTTGGTGGCGGCCACGAGGATGACGCCCTCGTTCGACTCGAAGCCGTCCATCTCGACGAGGAGCTGGTTCAGCGTCTGCTCGCGCTCGTCGTGCCCGCCGCCGAGACCGGCGCCCCGATGGCGGCCGACGGCGTCGATCTCGTCGATGAACACGATGCAGGGCGCGTTCTTCTTGCCCTGCTCGAAGAGGTCGCGCACGCGCGAGGCGCCGACGCCCACGAACATCTCGACGAAGTCGGAGCCGCTGATCGAGAAGAACGGCACGTTCGCCTCGCCGGCGACCGCCCTGGCCAGCAGCGTCTTGCCCGTTCCCGGCGGTCCCATGAGCAGCACCCCCTTCGGGATGCGGCCGCCGAGCTTCTGGAACTTCTGCGGCTCGCGCAGGAACTCGATGATCTCCTGCAGCTCGTCCTTGGCTTCGTCGACGCCCGCTACGTCCTTGAAGGTGACCTTCTTCTGCGCGCTCGACGACAGCTTCGCCTTGCTCTTGCCGAACGACAGCGCCTTGTTGCCGCCGCTCTGCATCTGCCGCATGAAAAAAATCCAGAACCCGATCATCAGGAGGATCGGCGCCCACGAATACAGGAGCGCCGCCCAGGGGCTGGCCGCCGGCTCTTTGGCCGTCATCGCCACGTTCCGCTCGTAGAGGCGGTTCGCCAGGCCCTCGTACTGCGCGGGGGCATACGTGCGGAACGGCTCGTTCGTCTTGGTGACCCCCGTGATCTCGTTGCCCTGGATGGTGACCCGCATCACCGAGCCGTTCTCCACGTTCGCCATGAACTCGCTGAAGCTCTGCGACTTATAGCTCGGCTGGAAGCGCGTCGACAGGTTCCAGACGATGACCCCAACGACGATGAGGACCATCCAGAACACGAGACTCTTGAGCGTTGAGTTCAAGCCGTGCCTCCCAACCGGGTCAGTGTCCAGCGTATCACGGTAACCTACTGTAGTAAGACCAGCTTTTTGCCGCGAAGTTCCACACGGGAACCCGGAACGTCGGCCCCGCCCGCGAGTCCTGTCAGCACGTCCAGCGCGGCCTGGACGTGCTCGAGGCTCACTTCACGGCTGTTCGCGCGAATGCGCAGGGCGGCCAGGAGGATCCGCCTCGCGAGCGGGCGTGGCGTCGAGCGAAGCTCGTCGGCGTCGAGCTCGAGGCCCGCCGCCGTCTCGACGCACAGTCCGGCCAGCCGCTGCCCCGCAAGCTCGTCGAGCCAGCGGGCATCCTCCCCCGCCAGTCCGGCCGCTCGTGCGATGGCACGGCGCGCAGGCAGCCCCAGGGCCACTTCGAGGTAGGGCAGCACCTCGAGGCGGACGCGGTTGCGCGGATTGCTCAGATCGGCGTTGGTCTCGTCCTCGACCCACGGCTCGTCCCGCCCGGCGAGGTAGTCGCGCAGCTCCGTCCGGCCCACCTCGAGCAAGGGCCTGATGATCGGTTCGCGTAGCGGGTAAATCGCGCCAAGTCCCGTCAGCCCCGCTCCCCGCACCAGCTTCAGCACGAAGGTCTCCGCCTGATCGTCCCGGGTATGGCCGACGGCGATCCGCGAGGCGCCGAGCTCGGCCGCAGCCTGCTCCAGGCAGTCGTACCGGAACCGCCGCGCCGCGTCTTCGACCGACAGCCCCGCCACGGCGGCGAGACGTTTGACGTCGGCACGGCGGGTGATGAAAGGCAGCGCGAGCCGCGCGGCGAGGTCGTGGCAGAAGTCCTCGTCGCGCCCGGCCGTGTCGCGGAGTCCATGGTTGACGTGCGCAAGGCCCACCAGCTCGAAGTCCAGGTGCGCGCCGAGCTCGCGCAGGAGGAACGTCAGCGCGACCGAATCGGATCCGCCCGAAAGGCCGGCGAGCACACGCGTGCCCGGAGGACAAAGCCCATACCGCCGGATGGTGCGCCGAACCCTCTGCTGAAGCGATGAAGTCAATTCCGGCCCGGCCGGGCAAGCGACACGCCTACGGCCCACAAGCCGTCACGGCTTGCCACCCGTAGCTCACGCGCTGGCAGGCGTGAGCGAAGGTTGGTGCCGGAGGGCAGACTCGAACTGCCGACCCTGCGCTTATGAGACGCATGCTCTAACCACCTGAGCTACTCCGGCCTGAACTCATCATTCTACTACGCAGCCGTGAACAGGGAACCGGGAACGAAGAACGTGAACCGGGAACAGAGAACCGGGAACACGAACACGGAACCTGGAACCAGGAACCGGGAACGGATGTTAAGTTACGCGCATGCGCTTCGAGTACGAAGAGTTCGACCTGTCCGGCGTGCACACGTATCCGCTCGCGTCGCGGACCAGCAAGGCGCACGTGGAGCAATTTGCGAAAGCGCATGCGCCGGGCGCCACGTTCACAGAATGGGTCGCATCGTTGCCGGACCTCGTCGGCGCGCGCGACCTCAAGGCGGTCATCGCCGCGCTTCGTGAGGCGAAGCAGCGCGGCGCAGGCATCGTCTGGGGGATCGGCGCCCACGTGATCAAGACCGGCGTCTCGCCGATCGTCGTCGACCTCATGCGCCGCGGATACGTGTCGGCCATCGCCATGAACGGCGCCGGCATCATCCACGACTTCGAGGTGGCACTCTCAGGAGCGACGTCGGAAGACGTGGACGAGGCCCTCGGCCCTGGACAGTTCGGTATGGCGGATGAAACAGGGCGCATGCTGAACGAGGCGATTCGGGCGGCTGCCGCCGGCGCGCGTGGATTGGGACAGACGGTCGCATCGATGCTCGCGTCCCTCGATGCGGCGCATGCCGAGGCCAGCATTGCCGTCGCCGCCCATCGTCTGTCGATTCCGTTGACCGTTCACGTGGCGGTCGGCACCGACGTCATCCATATGCACCCGGCCGCGTCGGGCGCGGCGCTCGGCGATGCCAGCCTGCGCGACTTCCGCTATTTCGCCTCCACGGTCTCGAAGCTCGCAGGCGGCGTATACCTGAACTGCGGATCCGCGGTCGTGCTGCCCGAGGTGTTCTTGAAAGCGGTCGCGCTGGCCAGGAACCGGGGCGTGGCCCTCGAAGGGCTGACGACCGTCAACATCGACTTCATGCGCCTCTATCGCCCGCACACAAACGTGGTCACCCGCCCGGTGGCTGGGACAGGCGGTTGCGGGTACTCGCTTATCGGCCACCACGAGATCTTGATCCCGCTGTTGGCAGCCGCGCTCGTCGAAACCTGATGCCCTTTCCCTCTTGTTCCGGGTTCCTGGTTCCTGGTTCCCGGTTCGTGTTCTCCGTTCTGTTCTCGGTTCTCGGTTCCCAGTTCTCGGTTCCCGGTTCTCGGTTCGGTGTTCTCGGTTCTCTGTTCCTGGTTCCTTGTTCCTTAGAGGATGAGCATCGCGTCGCCGTAGCTGTAGAAGCGGTACGGCTGCGCGATGGCGTCGCGGTAGGCTGTCAGGACGCGATCGCGGCCGGCGAAGGCAGACACCAGCATCAGGAGCGACGACCGGGGCAGATGGAAGTTGGTGACCAGGCCCGAGACGATCCGGAAGTCGTGTCCCGGGTGGATGAAGAGCGCGGTCTCTCCGGCCGCCGGTCGCACCACGCCGTGCGCGTCGGCGTTCAGCGACTCGAGCGTGCGCACCGTCGAGGTCCCCACGGCGATGATGCGCCGGCGCTCGCGGAGCGCACGCGTGATCGCGGCTGCGGCGGTCTCACCGACGGCAAACGTCTCCGGGTCGACGACATGATCCTCGACACGCTCGACGCGCACCGGCTTGAACGTGCCGTAGCCGATGTGAAGCGTGACCTCCACACGCTCGACGCCTCGTTCGTCGAGGTCGGCAAGGATCCGGTCCGTGAAGTGCAGCCCCGCGGTTGGAGCGGCGACCGACCCGCGCTCCTGCGCGTACACGGTCTGATACCGTTCGCGATCCTGCGTGGTGTCGTCGCGGTGGATGTAGGGCGGAAGCGGGACGTGTCCGATCGCGTCGACGGCGGCGGCTACGCTGCGGCCGCCGGTCGTCCAGAGCCGCACGGTGCGCCGGCCGTGGAAATGGCGGCCGAGCACCTCGCCGTGCAGCTCCACGCCGTCGCGCTCGAAGAGGATCTGCGCGCCAGGCTTGAGCTTCTGGCCCGGGTGCACCAGCGCGTCCCAGGTGCTGGACTCGACTCCAGTGACGATGCCCGTGGCCGGACCGGACGGACTGCTGGCGAGTGGGTGCTCCTGCGCCGGGCGTTGACCGAGCAGCAGGCACTCGACGGCTCCACCGCTCGGCAGGCGGTGGCCGAAGAGTCGCGCCGCAAAAACCCGGGTGTTATTGAGGACGAGCAGATCCCCTTCGCGGAGAAAGTCGCCGATGCGCTCGAATCGCGAGTGCGTCATCGCGCCCGACGATCGCGACAGCACCAGCAGCCGCGAGTCGCCCCGCTCGGCTGCCGGGTGCTGCGCGACGAGCTCCTCGGGGAGCTCGAAGTCGAAGTCGGCGACACGCAGGGTCATTCCTGATTCTTGATCGCGGGACATGGGACCCGAGCGTCCGCGGATCGAAACCCGGCATGAGAGTCCTTGAGTCGGAAAAAAACCCGGCGAGGCCGCCGCCCCGCCGGGTGAGGGAGAGAGGAACCGAAGGAGAGAGAGACCGCTGCCGCCTAGTGGATCGTTGGAATGGCGACGTGCATCGACGTCCGCCAGTCGTCGTCGAGAATCGTCCAGAGCGCCTGATCGAGGTACTGGCCGTTCCGGAGGAACGAGCGCCGCAGCACGCCTTCACACACGGCGCCCAGCTTGCGCAGCGCGCCGGTGCCGCGGCCGTTCTGGACCGCCGCGCGCGCCTCGAGCCGGTGCACGCCGATGGTCTCGAACGCGAACTGCAGCGCCATCTGGGCGCCTTCCGCGAAGAGACCCGTGCCCCAGAAGGCCGAGCCCATCGCAAAGCCCCATTCCGCCGTGCCCCAATCCGGCTCGAGCCTTCGCACCTGAAAGAGCCCCACGGCGGTGTCCATGCCGTGCGGCACGACGGCGAAGCAGGCGTAGTTGCCCGCCGCGCGCTCGGAGTTCGCCCACATGATGAACCGCTCGAAGCCCTCGACCGTCGCCGGCGGCGGCGAGATGAAGCGCGTCACCTCCTCGCTCGCGACCATCGCGAAGAGCGATGGCGCATCGGAGACGCGCAGCTCGCGGAGCGAGAGGCGCGACCCGGTCAGGATCGGCAGCCCGGTCTTCCAGTCGGTCGTGACAACCGACGAAGTCCGCAGAGCGTCCGGCGCCAGCATCGCGACGGCTCGATCCATGTCGGGGGTGTAGGGCATCTTCTCCATTACTGCTGCCCCCCTTCCTGTTCGTACGACATGCCGATCAGCATCTCGCTGAAGGCCAGGACCGAATCGTCGGTCATGCTCCAGACGATGTTGTCGTCCATGCTCCAGACGATGTTGTCGTCCATGCTCCAGACGATGTTGTCGTCGAAGCCCCAGACGATGTTGTCGTCGGTGAAGCCCCAGACGATGTTGTCGTCGGTCATGCTCCAGACGATGTTGTCGGTCATGCTCCAGACGATGTTGTCGTCCATGTAGCCCCAGACGATGTTGTCGTCCCACTGCGCCAGCCGCATGTACAGCGCCCTGGTCGACGGCTTGATCGTGGTGCCCCAGATGACGGCCTTGCCCCAGTAGGCGGTCTCGCCGAACAGGAGGTCGGCCTGGATCGGGTTGCGCCGCCCCTTGAGCCAGCGCTTGCCGGGAAGCGCCGACGCGTGAACGAGCTTCGCGAACCGCACCGCGCCCGCGATGTTGACCTGCCCCGCGCCCTGCGTCATGACGTCGAGATTGGACATCCGCTGCGCCGTGAACTGGATGATCCCCTTCACGGTGTGCGAGGTCAGCGAGGAGTTGGCCTGCAGCATGAGCGCCGCCGCGCCCGATACGACCGGCGCCGCCTGGCTCGTGCCGTTCAGCCGGAAGTAGCTCGAGCCGACCACCAGGTTCGGGTACTTCACGGCGAGCGTGCTGCCGGTGGACACGAGCGATGCGATCCGGTACCCGGGCGCGAGCACGTCGGGCTTGACGTAGCGGTCGAAGCGCGTCGGACCGCGAGAGCTGAACGGGGCAACGGTGTCGTCGCCGCGTGACCGCGTGTTCATGGTGTCGACGGCGCCGACGGCAATCGCGCCCTGCGCATTCGCCGGCGAGGTGATGCTGCCGTAGACCGTCTGGCCGAGCGCGTTGCGGCCCATGTTGCCCGCCGACACGACGACGACAATGCCCTGCCGCGTGAGCTGCTCGACGAGCTGCACCATGGGATCGGTCGCCGCCGGCTCGTAGATCGGGTGGCCGAGCGACAGGTTCACCACGCGGATGTTGTAGGTCGTGCGATTGGCCAGCACCCACTCCAGGGCCGCCAGCACGTCACTCGTGCGGCCGGCGCCGTTGTGATTGAGCACCTTCAACCCGACGATGCCCGCGTTCGGCGCAACGCCCGTGTACTGGCCTCCCGACGAGTAGCCGTTGCCCGCGATGATGCCGGCGACGTGCGTGCCGTGGCCGTAGTCGTCGTACGGGCTGGTCGCGCCGTTCACGAAGTCCACGAACGCCTTGATTCGGGTTGACGGCAGGTCGGCGTGCGGCCGCACCCCCGAGTCGATGACCGCCACGCCGATGCCCGACCCGGATACCCAGTACCGGCTTCGCGCCACCTTGCTGGCGCTGGCGTCAACGGACACCGGCGCGGGCTCGGAAAGCAGATCGAACTGCTGGCCCTTGACCGGCGCGTCGTACGAGATCGACTCGATGTCGTCGGACTCGTCGTCGAGGAGCTCGCGCAGGGCCCGGTGATTGACCTTCATCCCGAGCGCGCGGCTCTGGCGCAGGTGACGGCGGAGCTCGCGCTTGCCGCTCGACCGCTTCCTGACGCGCTCGCCGGCGGCCGCGTCCTTGTAGCGGACGATCACCGGGATGTCGCGGCCGTCCCGAAGGGCTTTCTCGACCATGCGATCGACATGCGGCCGCTTGCCCTTCTGCCTCTGCGCGTACGCGGGCACCGCTCCCGCCAGGAGGAACGCTCCCAGCACGAGCGCGCTCGCGGCGCGCTTCACGACGTCGTTCTCAAGAATGCGAATCATCAATGCACCTTCGGACCCCAGACCGCTTTGGCCTGGCGCCAATCACTGCCGAGGATCGACCAGAGCGCCTGGTCGAGGTGGTGGCCGTTGCGCAGGAACGAGCGTCGAAGCACGCCTTCCTGCACGGCACCGATCTTCCGGAGCGCCCCGTTGCCCCGCCCGTTTTGCACCGCCGCCCGCGCTTCCAGGCGATGCACACCGATACTGTCGAAGGCGAAATCCACCATGAGCCGTGCTCCTTCGATAAAGGCGCCGGTGCCCCAGAACGCCGAGCCGATCGCAAAGCCCCACTCGGCCGTGGCGAACGACGGCTCGAGGCACCGGACCTGGAACAGTCCGATTGCCTGTGCCACGTCGCCCGGTACGACCCCAAGACAGACGTACTGCCCGATCGTTCGCTGCCGCTGTGACCAGTAGATGAACCGTTCGAACCCCTCAATCGTCGTCGGAGGCGGCGAAATGAACCTCGCGACCTCCGCGGTCGTCAGCATCGCGAAGAGCGCCGGCGCATCGGCCGCCTCGAGCTCGCGAAGCGTGACTCCGCAGCCCTGAAGCACCGGAACGGCCTGCCGCCAGCTTGTCGTCGGTCCCACCGGACCGTCCGGCTCCGGACACACGACAGGGGTCGATCGACTCATGACGGGGCCCAGCAGAGCAATTCCACGGCCACGGCTGTTGAGCTCGTCATGCCGGGGTTCAAAGTCCTGATGAAGAAGCGTTTACGCGTCGCCGCCAGTGTGCGGGCGGCCCGCACACCTCGCGTGCGGGTGTGCCGTGACGGAGCACACAATATTGCACAAACCCGGTTATTGGCTGGTAAACAGTTGATTCAGTTGATGTTGAAGCGTCTGTTCAATTCTGAAGCACCTGTCCGGGTTCAACACACGAAAGCCGGTGAGGTTCACAATTGTAAGTTGTTTATATTCAGTATGTTAAGCGCTTTGACCCGCAACTGGACTCCCGCGGCGGCCGCAATCCGGGAGCGTGCGGTCCGCGCGCAGTGCTGCGGCCATGCCTTTGCACCGCAGGTCACGTGCTCGACGTGGTGGTCATCGGCGGCGGTCCGGCCGGTCTCAGCGCGGCGCTGATGCTCGGGCGGTGCCGGCGCCGCGTCGTCGTCTGCGACGCCGGACGCCCCCGCAATGCCGCCGCCCAGGCCCTTCACGGCTATCTCACGCGGGACGGGCTCCCTCCGGTGGAGCTCCTGCGGCTCGCTCGCGAGGAACTGCGCCCCTACGGCGTCGAACTCCGACACGTCTCGGTCGCCGGCATCGTCTGCGCTCCGGACAGCTTCGACGTGCAGCTCGACACAGGAGAGTGGCTGACCGCACGGAAGGTGCTCGTCGCGACAGGCGCGCGAGACCACCTCCCCGAAATCGAGGGCCTCAGCGAGTGCTATGGCATCACCGTGCACCACTGCCCGTACTGCGACGGGTGGGAGGTGCGCGACCGCCCCATCGCGGTCATCGGCCAGGGCGCCTCCGGGGCGGGTCTTGCGCTGTCGCTGAAGACCTGGAGCGAGCGCGTCGTCCTCTGCGCGAACGGGCGCGCGCGGATCCGGAGCGCACATCGGACCCAGCTGGCGGCGCACGGCGTCCTGGTCGTCGAGCGGGGCGTCGCGCGGCTCGATCACGCGGAGGGTCACGTTCGCGCGCTCGTGCTGGATACCGGCGATCGGGTGGCGTGCGACGCCGTGTTCGTCTCGACCCGACAGACGCCGCAGTCGGACCTGCCCAGGCGCCTCGGCTGCGAGCTCACGCAGAAGGGGACCGTGAAAACCGACCATCTCGGGCAGACGCGCGTGCCAGGGCTGTACGTGGTGGGCGATGCGTCGCGCGACGTGCAGTTCGTGGTCGTCGCAGCCGCCGAAGGCGCCAAGGCCGCCGTGGCCATCAACCAGTCGCTGCAGGCGAGCGCAGGCCTTGCCGTCGCCCCTGCGCACTCCTGATGTCCGAGGACCTCACGGCTCCGGCCGCCGTCAACGTCCGCAGTGTTTCGCTGACGGTCCTTGCGCTCGCCGCGGCGATGGCCGTGCTCTGGTGGGCGCAGGAGGTGTTCATCCCGATCGTCCTGAGCATCCTGATCAGCTACGCGCTGGAACCGCTCGTGATCTGGCTCACCCGGGTACGCGTGCCGCGCGCCGCCGCCTCGGCCCTCGTGGTCGGACTGCTGGCCGGTGGCCTGGGGTACACCGTCTGGACGCTCAGCGACGATGCCGCAGACATCGTGGCGCGGCTTCCGGAAGCCGCGCAGAAACTGCGGCAGACGCTTGGGACGAGGCGCGGAGAGCCCAGCGCGATCGCGCAGATGCAGGAGGCCGCCGAGGAGCTGCAGAGGACGGCCGACGCAACGGCCGGCCCGAACCCGCCGCGACGGGGCGTGCAGCGCGTGGAGATCGACGAGCCGGCCATCGATTTCCGCGAGTACCTCTTCTGGGGCTCGGCAAACGCCGTGGCGTTCGCCGGCCAGGCCATCCTGGTGCTGTTCTTCGTCTTCTTTCTCCTGGCGACGGGCGACCTCTTCAAGCGCAAGCTCGTGCGGCTGGCAGGGCCCTCCCTCGAGAAGAAGAAGATCACGGTGCAGATCCTGAACGACATCAACGCGCAGATCGAGCGGTTCCTCTTCGTCAGGGTCGTGACGAGCGTGGTGGTCGGCGTGGCGACCTACGTCGCCTTCAGGCTGGTGGGTCTCGACAAGGCGGGCGTCTGGGCGATCCTGGCCGGCGTGTTCAACAGCATTCCCTACTTCGGTCCCGTGATCGTTGCAGGCGGCACGGCCGTCGTCGCCTTCCTGCAGTTCGGCACGGTGCCGATGGCGGTCTACGTGTCCGGCATTTCGCTCGTCATCACGAGCGTCGAAGGATGGCTGCTCACGCCGTGGCTCACGAGCCGCGCCGCGCGCACCAACGAGGTGGCAGTGTTCGTCGGCCTCATCTTCTGGGGCTTTGTATGGGGTCTGTGGGGGACCCTCCTCGCCGTGCCGATGCTCGTCGTCGTCAAGGCGGTCTGCGACAGGATTGACGACCTCAAGCCGGTGGGCGAGCTCTTCGGGGAGTAGCGGACGATTCGTGACGCCGGATTCACGGCTGCATGAACTTTCCCAGGTCTACCCGGCGGCGCGGCGAAAGCAGCGGCTTCCACAGATCTCCCTGCTTCGCCAACCGCTCGCGAACGTTGTCGATCCTGAAATCCTCGATGGCGGCGCCGGCCTTCACCTCGTCCCAGCTCACCGGGGTCGACACGGTGGCCATCGGGCGCGGTCGAACCGAATAGATGCTGGCCAGGGTGCGCCCCCAGGCGTTCTGGTTGTAGTCGACGAGCACGCGCCCCTTCGGCCGCTTCGCGACGCGATACTCCGACGTCATCAGGGTTCGGTGCCGCGAGGCCAGCTCCACGGCGAGCGCCTTCGCGAAGGTCCAGACAGTCTTCTGCACGGGGCCGCGCACGATCGGCACGTACACGTGGAGCCCCCTGGAGCCGCTCGTCTTCACGAGCGGCCGCATGCCGATCGTCTCGAGCGCCTCGCGGAGGATGAGCGCGGCGTCGCGCACCTGGTTCCACGTCGCGCCGTCACCGGGATCGAGGTCGAAGTGCACGTAGTCGGGCCGGTCCACATCATCACAGCGCGCGTACCACTGGTTCAGATCGATGCAGCCGAGGTTGATCACCCAGAGCAGCGACGGCAGATCGTCGATCACGGGAAAGTTGATGACGTGTCCCGACTCGTGCCCGATCTCGCAGGTCCGGATCCAGGCGGGCCGCGGCGACGGCGCGCGCTTCATGAAGAAGAAATCCCCGGCCGCGCCGTGGGGGTACCGCTTCATCACCATGGCGCGATCGCGGATGTGCGGCAGGAGCAGCCGCGAGACGTCGGCGTAGTACTGAAT
>JBOGIW010000220.1:0-26556 GCA_050748045.1 Vicinamibacterales bacterium
GCTTCGCAGGCCGGCCAATCGAACGCTCACGTCTCCGCGCCTCGGCGTCTCTGCGTGTACGTGATCAGTGAAAGCTGCAGCGAGTACGAGTCAGCCGCGGAGTGATCACCTCGCCCGCAACAACCGGAGCGCGTTCCCGACGACAATCACGGAAGCGCCGGTATCGGCGAGGATCGCCATCCACAGCGTCGCGTGGCCGGTCATGGCAAGGACGAGGAAGGCGGCCTTCAACACGAGCGAGATGGCCACGTTCGTCCTGATGTTGCGGAGCGTCGCGCGCGCCAGGCGGAGGGCGTAGGGGAGCTTCAGCAGCTCGCCCGACATGAGCGCGACGTCGGCGGTCTCGAGCGCCGCATCGGAGGCGGCCGCTCCCATGGCCACGCCGACGTCGGAGGCGGCGAGGGCCGGCGCGTCGTTCACGCCGTCGCCGACCATCATCACGGGCCCGTGCGCGCGCAGCTCGCGAACCGCCTCGTGCTTCTCCTCGGGCGTCAACGCCGCGCGCACCTCGTCGATCCTGAGCTCCGCGGCGATGCTGCGGGCCGTGGCGGGGTGATCGCCGGTGAGCATCACGACGCGGCGCACGCCATGCTCGCGCAGCAGCTCGACGGCGTCGCGCGCCGTGTCGCGCGGACGATCCGAGACCGCGATGGCGCCGGTCGTGAGGCCATCGACGGCCAGCAGCACGAGCGTGCGACCCGCCTGGCGCTGGCCCGCGATGACCTCGTCGGCCTCGTCGAGCGCGAGGCCGCGCTCGGCGAACAGACGCTCGCTGCCGACGAGCACCTGGCGGCCCTCGACGGAACCCTCGGCTCCCAGCCCGTGGAGGGCGGAGAAGGCCGACACGGGTCGTGCCCGCAGGCCGATGGCCTGGGCATGCTGGCCGATGGCCCGGGCGATCGGATGGCCGGATCGCGCCTCGAGGGCGGCGGCGGTCTCCACGACCTCGCGCGCGCCCGACCCGTTGAGCGGCACCACGGCGACGACCTCCGGCTCGCCCCGCGTGAGCGTCCCGGTCTTGTCGAGCGCGACAATCCGGACCGATGCGAGCCGCTCGAGGTAGGCGCCGCCCTTGATGAGCACGCCGTTGCGCGCCGCGCCCGCGAGCGCCGCGACGATCGACACCGGCGTCGAGATGACCAGCGCGCATGGGCAGGAGATCACGAGCAGGACGAGCGCGCGATAGATCCAGGTGGTGGGATCGCCGCCGGCGAGCACCGGGACGGCGATGACCAGGAGCGCCAGCGCGATGACGGCCGGCGTGTAGATGCGCGCGAAGCGGTCGACAAAGGTCTGCACCGGCGCCCGCTGCGCCTGGGCCGCCTCCACCAGGTGCGTGATGCGCGCCAGGCGCGTGTCGCGCCGCAGACGGGTGACCCGGACCTCCAGCGCGCCGTGGCCGTTGATCGTGCCCGCGTACACCTCGTCGCCGGCGGCCTTGTCCACCGGCAGCGACTCGCCCGTGATCGGCGCCTCGTTGAGATCGCTCCGGCCCGCCACGACCTCGCCGTCGAGCGGCACCTTGTCACCGGGCCGGATGATGATCTCGTCGCCGACCTGGATCTCGTCGACCCGCACGCGGCGCTCGTGCCCGTGCCGCCTGACGAGCGCCTCCTGCGGCGAGAGATCGATCAGCGCGCGGATGGCCTGGCGCGCACGCTCCAGCGTGCGGACCTCGAGCCACTGCGCCACCGAGAACAGGAAGACCACGCTCGCCGCCTCGAACCACTCGCCGATCGCCATGGCGCCGGCCACGGCAATGACCATCAGCACGTTGATGTCGAGCGTCCTGGTGCGGATGGCCGTCAGCGCGCGCCGCGCCGGATACACGCCGCCGGCGATGGTCGCGAGGGCGTAGAGGGCGGCCGACACGGGCGGATTCGCATCCGTCGCAGACCAGGCCGCGACGAGCGCGAGGCCCGACAGGCCCATCAGCCGCGTCCTCCACTCGAGCACGGCCGCGCCCGCGACTGGCTCGTCGTGCTCGAGCCACATCCGCATGCCGGTATCGCCGATCGCGTCGACGAGCGCCGACGTCGTCAGCTTCGCGGCGTCGTACTTCACATGCAGCCGCTGACCCATCAGGTCGGCGGCGATGGCCTCCACGCCTGCCACCGCCTTCAGCCGGCGCTCGAGAATCGTCACCTCCTCGCTGCAGTCCATCCCCTCCACGCGAAAGACGGCTTCGGCGTGCAGCTCGCACACGACGCAGGCGCGCGCAGCGTCAACCATGCTCCTCCACGTGCCGGAGACCCTGCCGGAACAGCGTCAGGACGTGCTTGTCGTCGAGCGCATAATAGATGAGCCGGCCCTCCCGGCGGGAGCGCACGATCCGCGTGTTCCGCAGAAGCCGGAGCTGGTGCGACACGGCCGACTCCGTCAAGCCGAGCTGTTGCGCCAGGTGGCACACACACAGCTCCCCGCGCGCCAGGACGTCGAGAATGCGGACCCGCGTCGGATCGCCGAGCACCTTGAAGATGTCGGCCAGCGCCCCGACGGTCTCGGGCGGCAGCAGCGGCGGCCGATCGGGCTCGAGTGAACGATGAGACATATGAACAATTGTTCATATGTTAGCGCGTTCCGGCCCTCTGGGCCAACCCGGCGTCAGAGAGGGTACGCGCGTGCGATCGTCGGCGTCAGAGCGCCGCCAGGGCGCCGTTCAGTTGCTCGTAGCCCGGCTCGTTCCGCGCATCGTCGAGCACTTCACGATAGCGGATCGTGCCGGCGCGATCGATGACGAACACCGCCCGCTTGGCAATGCCCTTCAGCCCGATCATGTCGGGGTTCACCACGTCGTAGGCGCGAATGACGTCCTTGTTGAAATCGCTCAGGAGCGGGAATTGCAGCCGCTCGGCGCTGGCAAACGCCTTCAGCGCGAACGGGGTGTCGACGCTGACCCCGTACACCTGGGCCTTGGCGAGGTGGTTCAGGGGACCGAGCTGGTCGCGGAAGGTGCAGAGTTCTTTCGTGCAGACCGAGCTGAAGGCCGCGGGAAAGAACGCGAGCACCACGTTGGTCTTCGCGGTCTCGTCGTGGAGCGTGACCGGTTGACGGTCCTGGTTCGGCAGCGTGAAATCGGGGGCCTGGCTTCCGACGTCGGCGGACATGGGTGTCTCCTCCGGACGTAGACTCTACCTCACCTGGCGGGGCCGTCTTGCCGACTTTCGACCCTTTGGCTACGATTACCGTTTGGCGCGGGACGTCTGACGCCGAGCCTACACCCGACAAACCAGCCAATGCAGCGGAGCTGACACAGTGATCGAGGTACAGCACCTCACGAAACGCTACGGGCCGTTCACGGCGGTCGACGATGTGACGTTCCGCGTGGAGCGCGGAGAGATCCTCGGGTTCCTCGGACCGAACGGCGCGGGCAAGACCACCACCATGCGCGTCCTGACCGGGTACATGCCGCCGACCGAGGGGCGGGCGATCGTCGCCGGCTTCGACGTCCTCGATCAGCCGATCGAGGCGAAGCGGCGCACGGGTTACCTGCCGGAAACGCCGCCGCTCTATCCCGACATGACGGTGCGCGACTATCTCGACTTCGTCGCGCGGATCAAGGGCGTGCCGCGGCACGAGCGCCGGACGCGCGTGGCCGCCGTCATGGAGCGCACGAGCATCGGCGACATGGGCCGGCGCCACTGCGGGAAACTGTCGAAGGGTTATCGCCAGCGCGTCGGCCTGGCGCAGGCGCTCCTGCACAACCCCGACGTGCTGATCCTCGACGAGCCGACCGCAGGACTCGATCCGAAGCAGATCATCGAGACCCGAAAGCTCATCAAGGCGCTCGCCGGCGATCACACGATCGTCCTGAGCACCCACATCCTGCCCGAGGTGTCGCAGACCTGCCAGCGCGTCGTGATCATCAACAAGGGGCGCGTCGTGGCGGTCGATACGCCGGACAACCTCACGGCCAGCCTTCGCGGATCGGAGTCGATGTACGTGCAGGTGGACGGCGGCGGCGCCGACGTCCAGGCGGCGCTGGAGCGCGTACCGGGCGTGACGCGCGTCGCCATTTCTGACGCGCGCGGTCCGGTCACGGGCTTCGAAATCGACAGCGAGGCCGGCCGCGACGTGCGCCGCGAGCTCGCATCCGCCATCGTCACCAGCGGGTGGGGCCTGCTGGAGCTGCGGCCGATGCGGATGAGCCTCGAGGAGATCTTCCTCAGCCTGACAACGGAGGATGCGGCCGTCGCCGCTCCGGTGGAGGTCGCGCAATGACGAACATCCTCGCTATCGCGCACAAGGAGCTGAAACAGTATTTCGCGTCGCCGATCGCGTACGTGCTGCTGGCGGTCTTCGCGGTGCTCTACGGCTGGTTCTTCGCACAGATTCTTCTCTACTTCGAGCGCCAGAGCACGCAGATGGGCGCGATGGGCATGGGGCCGTCGAGCGTCAACATCAACCAGCAGTTGATCCGCCCGGTGCTGATGAACGTCAGCGTCATCCTGCTGTTCATCCTGCCGCTGGTCACCATGCGCACCTACGCGGAGGAGAAACGCAGCGGCACCATGGAGCTCCTCCTCACGTCGCCTGTGACCGACGCGCAGATCGTCCTCGGCAAGTTCCTCGGCACGATGGCGCTCATCGCAACGATGCTCGCCATCACGCTGCCGCACCTGCTCATCCTGTTCCTCTACTCGACCCCGGAGTGGAAGCCGCTCGCCGCTGCCTACCTGGGCTATCTGCTGATGACAGGCTGCTTCGTGGCCGTCGGCCTGTTCATCTCCAGCATGACGCGCAACCAGATCGTCGCCGGGGTCGCCACATTCGGCGTGTTCCTGATGCTGTGGGTGATCGACTGGGTCGGATCGTTCGCGGGCCCGCGCTCGAGGCTCATCTACGAGTACCTGTCCATTACCGGGCACTTTGACGACTTCACGAAGGGTGTGCTCGATACGAGGCACCTCGTGTACTACCTCAGCTTCATCACGTTTGGATTGTTCCTGACGGTCCGATCGGTTGACAGCGAGCGCTGGAGAGGGTGAGCGATGAAACGGGTCTTCGATGTCCTGGGGTGGCTGGGCGTCGTGCTGGTCGTGGCGGCGTTCGGCGTGCGCTTCGGACCGCTCGCGCGGTTCATCACGACCGCGGAGCCGAGTCCCGACCGCATCGGCATGTGGATGGCCTGGGCGGGCCTGGCCCTCGTGCTCATCTACACGGGGTCGCAGTGGCGCGAGATCCGTGCGTCGTTCCGCCGGCGGCAGACGCGCTACGGCGCGATCGCCAGCACCAGCGTCATCGTCGTGCTCCTGATTCTCGTCGCCGTGAACTATCTGTCCACCCGCCGCAACAAGCGGTGGGACCTGACGGAGAACGCCGTCAACAGCCTCTCGGAGCAGACCGAGAAGGTGCTCGGCGGGCTCGACGCGCCGATGACGCTCGTCCTGTTCGACCAGAGCCTGAACTTCGACCGCCATCGCGAGCGGCTGACGCAGTACGACTACGCATCCGATCGCGTCTCCATTGAATACGTCGACGGAGACCGCGACCCGGCCCGCACGAAGCAGTACGAGGTCCAGTCGTACCCGACGCTCGTCGTCGACTACAAGGAACGGACGGAGAAGGTCACCACGATCGACGAGCGCGAGATCACCGGCGCCGTGATCAGAGCCGTCACGGGACAGCAGCGCAAGCTCTATTTCGTGCAGGGACACGGGGAGAAGGACCCGTCGGGGACCGATGGCGCGGGATACGCCGGCATCGCCGGCCTGCTGACAGGCGACAACATCATCGTCGAGCCGCTGGTGCTGACGCAGCACAAGGACGTACCCGACGACGCGACCGTGCTCGCTATCACGGGACCGACCGCCGATTTCCTCGACACCGAGATGGAGGCGCTGAGACGGTATCTCGACCGCGGCGGGCGGCTGCTGATGATGCTCGATCCGGCCATCGGCGATCGGGATCAGCCGCTCCCGAAGCTGACGGCCCTCGCCAAGGAGTGGGGGATCGAGGTCGGCAACGACGTCGTGCTCGATCTCAGCGGCCGCTCGACGACGGCGACCTTCGCCGTGGCCGCTCCGCCGTATCCGCCGCATCCGATCACGGACGGGTACCGGATCAGCACCGTGTTCCCCCTCGCGCGCTCCGTGGCCCCGGTGGCCACGCCACCCGACGGGCGAACGGTGCAGAGGCTCGTGGAGACGGCGCCGGCCGCCTGGGCCGAGACCGACGTGAAGCAGCTCCGCGCCGGGGGACAGCCGGAGCTGGATCCGGAGAGCGGCGACAAGCCGGGACCCGTGGGAATGGCCGCCACCGTGACGACCACGGCGCCCGAGCCGCCGGCGGCAGACGCGGAGAAAGCGGACGCGGAGAAGAAAGAGCCCGCCACGCCGCCGCAGACCCGGATTGCGGTGTTCGGCGACTCGGACTTCGGGAGCAACGCCTACGCCGGCACCGTCGGCAATGCCGATTTCTTCATGAATGCCGTCAACTGGCTCACGGCGCAGGAAACCCTGATCGCCATCCGCCCGCGCGAGCCGGGCGATTCCCGCCTGACGATCACGCCGCAGCAGGTGGCCGCGGTCTGGTGGTTCTCGGTGCTGCTGGTGCCGGCGATCATCGTGGGCACCGGCGTCTACGCCTGGTCGCGGCGGCGAAGGGGGTGACGCAGTGCGCGGGTTGACCTCGACGATCGCCGCCGTAATCGTGCTGGCTGCGCTCGGCGGCTACATCTACATGTACGAGTGGGACACGCCGGCCGGCGGCGCCCCGGAAAAGGAGAAAGCCTTCGCCTCCGTCGAGGCCGACGCCATCGAAGAGGTGCAGATCACGGCGGCCGGCGGCGAGGCGGCGCGCGCCACGCGGACGGCGGCCGGCTGGCAGCTCGTGGAGCCGGCCAAGGTGGAAGCCGACGCGTCGGAGCTGGCGGCGGTGACGAGCAACCTCAGCTCGCTCGAAGTGCAGCGCGTCATCGACGGGAATCCCTCGGACCTCGGGCGCTACGGCCTGAACCCGCCGCGCGTGGACGTGGCCTTCCGGCTCAAGGGCGAAACCGACTTCCGGCACCTGCTCATCGGCGAGAAGACGCCGACGGGCAGCGACCTGTATGCCAAGCTGCAGAACGATCCGAAAGTGTTCCTCGTCTCGTCGTTCCTCGACAACACGTTCAACCGGACGCCGTTCGACCTGCAGGACAAGAGCATTCTCGACTTCGAGCGCGAGAAGGTGGACTCGCTGGAGATCGCCCGCGGCGCGACGGCGCTGCAGTTCGCGCGCAGCGGCGGCGAGTGGACGATCGCCAGACCCGCGCCCGCGCGAGGCGACTACGGCGCGATCGAAGGGCTCCTCACGCGCCTCTCGTCGGGGCAGATGCAGCGAATTGTGGAAGCTGAGCCGGCCGGGCTCAGGAAGTACGGGCTCGAGAAGCCGTCGCTGACGGCAACAGTCAGCACGGGAAGCGCCCGCGCCACGCTCATGCTCGGCGCGACGGACGGCGGCTCCGTCTACGCCAAGGACGCGTCGCGGCCGATGGTATTCGCCGTCGAGGAGAGCCTCGCCACGGACCTCAGGAAGGATCCCGGCGAGTTCCGCCGCAAGGACGTGTTCGACTTCCGCTCGTTCAACGCGCAGAAGGTTGAAGTGACGCGCGGCCCCGAGCTGTACACGTTCGAGAAGACGAAGGACAAGGACGGCAAGGAGATCTGGCAGAGCGGCGACAAGAGCGCCGACACGGCCAAGGTCGAGGACCTGTTGAGCAAGCTCTCCAACCTGCGCGCCGAGTCGTTCACGGCCACGACGCCACCCGCCCTGCGCACGCCGGACGTCATCGTGACGGCCACGTTCGACGGCAAGTCCGAAACTGTTCAGTTCGGCCGCAGCGGGTCCGACGTCCACGCCGCGCGCGGGGACGAACCGGGTGCAGCGAAAGTCGAAACCGCGCCGTACGAAGACGCGCTGAAAGCGCTGGACGCACTCAGGGAATAACCGCGACATGCCGAACGCAAAACGCAACATGCAGGCCCTGTCCGCCTCTGCATTCTGCATTCTGCATTTGGCATTCAGTGGGAGTTGTGCCAGGAGCCGTCCGGTCACGCTGCCCCCCGTCCCGGTCGAGGCCGTCGATCCTGTCCGGCACCTGACAGCCGACTTCGACAGCCTCCTCGATCAGCCCGGGCACCGGCGCGGGACCTGGGGCATCGTCGTCCAGTCCCTCGCCCGCAACGACCGGCTGTACGAACGCAATCCCCGCACGCTCCTCCTGCCGGCATCGACGATGAAGCTCGTGAGCGTGGCAACGGCCGCCGAAGCCGTCGGCTGGGAGCACGCGTTCGAGACGACGATGCTGGCGACGGGCCCGGTGGTGAAGGGCGTCCTCCAAGGGGACCTCGTCATCGCCGGCAGCGGCGATCCCAGCGTGCTCGGGCGTGGCGGAGACGACTCGTTCGCCCCCTGGATCGACGCGCTGCGGGCCCACGGGATTACGCGCATCGACGGGCGGGTCGTGGCTGATGACGACGCGCACGAGGAACCGACGCCCGGCTTCGCGTGGTCGTGGGAAGACCTCGGATACACCTACGGCGCCATGCCCGGCGCGCTGAACCTCGCGGAAAACCGGCTGGACATCGTGGTGTCTCCGGCCCCCCTCGAGGGGCTGCCCGCGATCGTGGAGCTGCCGGCCGAGGCGCGCGACCTTCCAGTGGCGAACCGCGCGCGCACTGCCGCCGCGGGGACGCCGGAGAACCTCTGGCCCGAGCTCAGGCCGGGCGAACCGATGCTGACGCTGAACGGCACGATTGGCGTCGGCGAGAAGCCGGCGACCGTGTCGATTGCGGCGGGCAACCCGACGGAGTGGTTCGCGCGGGCCGTTCGGAACCGCGTGCTCGCCGCGGGCATCGACGTCGCCGGCGCGGCGATCGACGCCGACGATCTCCCGGCACGACCCGACTGGAGCCACGCGGCCACGCTGCACGTGCACCGCTCGCGCCCGCTCTCCGAGATCGTGAAGCCGCTCGTGAAGGACAGCATCAACCTCTACGCCGAAGCGGTCCTCCGGCTGGCCACCGGACCCGGCGGTCCGCGGACCACGGACGCTGCGCTCGACGCGGCGCGCGCGCGGCTGGAATCGTGGGGCATCCCGAAGGACGGCATTCAGATCGTCGACGGGTCGGGCCTGTCGCGGCGCAACGTCGTCGCGCCGGAAACGCTGCTGGCGATTCTTCAGCGGTTCTACGACGCCAGCGGCACGTCACCCTTCATGCAGGCGCAGGCGGTGGCCGGCCGCGATGGCACGCTCGCCTCCAGGATGAAGGACACGCCGGCCGAGGGCAACGCCATCGGCAAGACCGGCTCGCTCTCGAACGTGCGGACGCTCGCAGGCTACGTGAAGACCGCCGACGGCGAGCCGCTCGCGTTCGCCATCATGGCGAACAACTTCGAGGGGGCGGCGTCGGACGTGACGGCGACTATCGACCGCCTGGCCGCGCGGCTCGCGTCGTTCTCGAGAGCTCCTCTGACCGTGCAGTGAAGCCGGGCGGACTCAGCAAGCATGAGTCTCATCGAGACAACTGTCCTTCAATCGCGGCGCGCGCGGCCGCCACGATAGTGGTGCCGTCCCCGTCGAGACCGCCGCCTTGCGCCAGGCTGGGCTTGCCGCCGCCGCGGCCACCGAACTCGGCGACCAGGCCGTTCAGCACAGCCTGGGCGTCGGCCTTCACGTCGGGCGAGCACGCAACAACGGCCACCGCGGGCGAGGCGGACGACACGAGAGCCGCGACCACCGAGTCGCGGGACGCCGCCGCCGTGGCGATCGCCTTCAGGCCTGCCGCGTCCCAGCCGTGGATCGCCCGCGCGACGATCCGCACGCCGTCCACGACGGGCGCCTCGGCCACGAAGCGCGCCGCTTCATGCGTGGCGAGCGCTTCCTGCATCGCCTTCAGCGTGCGCCGCAGCTCCTTCGATTCCCTCTGCACGCGCTCGACGGCGTCTGGCAGCTCGTCGGGGACGACCGAGAGCAGCCTCGTGGCGCCGGCGAGGGCGTCGCGATAGGCGCGGAACAGCCGCAGCGCGCGGCCGCCGCACACGAACGTGAGGCGCGTGCCGCCCCGGAAACGCTCCCACGCGGTGACCGCAATCACGCCGATCGCGCCCGTCCGCGACACGTGCGTGCCGCCGCACGCCGAGAGATCGACGCCTGGGATGTCGATCAGGCGCAGGACGCCGCCTCGCGCGGGCTCCTTCCGGAGCGGCAGCGTGGCCGCTTCCTCCGCCGGCACGAACCGGATCGACACAGGGTGGTCCTCCCAGACGACGCGGTTCGCTTCCTGCTCCGCCGCGGCAATCGAGGCTGGCGTCGCGTCGCCCAGGAGGTCGATCGTCGAGACCGCCGCGCTCATGTGAAAGCTCATTGTCCGATTGGCCAGCAGACGATCGAAGGCGGACGACAGCACGTGCTGACCCGTGTGCTGCTGCATGTGATCGAAGCGGCGCGCCCAGTCGATGGCCCCCTCGACTCGCGAACCGGCGAAAAGCTCGCGGTCAAGCACGTGCGCGACAACCCCGTCGTCTCGATCGACAACCTCGATCACGGACGCGCCGCCGAGCGTACCGGTGTCGCACGGCTGGCCGCCCGAGGTCGGATAGAAGGCCGTGCGATCGAGCGCGACGGCCGGCCGCCCGTCGAGTGTGAACGACTCGGTGACCGCCGCCTCGAAAGCGGTGCAGGAAGGATCGGTGTAGTAGAGGCGCTCGGTCATCGCGTCTCGGCGTACGCGGCGGGCAGATCGAAATAGAAGATGGCCCCGCCGGCGGGCACGCGTCGATAACCCATCACGCCGCCCATCGAGTCGATGATCCCATAGCTGACCGAGAGGCCGAGGCCGGTGCCCTGGCCGACCGGCTTGGTCGTGAAGAACGGCTGGAACAGCTTCGCTTCGTTGTCAGGAGCGACGCCCGGCCCGGTATCCTCCACCTCGATGACCACGCGGTCGCCGGTATCCTTCGCGCGAATCGTGATGCGCCCGGGCAGGCGGCCCGACATGACGATCGCCTGCTCGGCGTTGACAACGAAGTTCAGGACAACCTGCTGCAGCTCGGTGAAGACCGCCATGACGTGGTGCGTCGAGCGGTCGTCGACGACGAGCTCGATGTCCTCGGACTCGAGACGACGCTGCCGGAGCTCGGCGACCGACGAGATGACATCGGTGAAGCGCACGTGCGAGGCCTGGCCGGGCTGCTGCCGCGCGAAGAGCGCGAGGTTCCGGATGATGCCGCAGGCGCGGGCGCTCTCCTTCTGGATCAGCTTCAGGTCGGCGGTCACCGAATCCGGGAGGCGGTGCTGCATCTGAAGCAGCTCGGCGAAGCCCAGGATCGCCTGCAGCGGATTGTTGATCTCGTGCGCCACGCCCGAGACGAGCAGGCCCACGGCCGCGAGGCGCTCCTGGCGGATCACCTGCCGCTGCAGCGACTGCAGCTCTTCGGTCATCTGCCGCTCGTCGGACATCTGCCGGTCGAGCGTCTGCCTCGCCTCGTCGAGGCGCTGCACCATCAAGTCGAACGCCTCCTGGAGCTGCGCGAGCTCATGGCTCGGCATCGGCAGCCGGTCGAGCGGGCGCAGGTTTCCGGCGGCCACGCGCTTGGCCGCCGTCTCGAGGTGACTCATCGATCGCACGAAGCGGCGCGAGATCACCAGCGCAATCACCACCCAGCCGATCAGGCCGACGAAGAGGATCGCGAAGCTGCGCGCCCAGAGCCACGCCGACTTGCTCAGCGCGACGTTCATCGGGATCCCCACGCTCACCACCCAGGGCCCACCCGACACGAGCGCGTTGCCATACATCCGGCGCACGCCGTCCACGCCCGTCAGCTCCTCGGCGGGCGGAATCTCGTACAACTGCCTCGGCTTGGGGGAGGTCTTGGTGCCGACGTACAGCTCGGAGCCGACCGTCCGCGCGAGGATGGTCCCCTTCTGGTCCGTGACGGTCACCACGGAGCCCTCCGGCAGCGGCACCTGCTCGAAGACGCTCTGGATCGTGCGAAGCCGGATGCGGAAGCCGAGGGCGCCGGTGATGGCCCCCTCGTTGTTCCTGACCGGGTACCCGATGAGCACGTAGTTGACGCCGCCGCTCGTCTGCAGCGGCGTGACCATGCGCCGGCCGGACGCCAGGACCGGGGCGGCCCAGTCTCCGCCCGTGTGAACCTGCGGCGCCGTGTCGGTGGCACGCGCCACCTCCTCGCCGTTCGAGCCGGCCAGCACCATGTTGAGGAGCGCCGGCTGCTGCGGCAGCGTGCGCGTGAAGAGATCGGCGGCGGCCACCGGATCGAATCCCTGCACCGCCGGGTGAAGACTGAGGGCGGTGGACATCAGATCCAGACTGCCGAGGTAGCGGTTGAGATACGCGGCGGTGGTCGTCGACGCGACCACGGCTTCGTCGCGGAGATCGGCGACGCGCTCCTCGAATGCACGCAAGCCCGCCCACGCGGCCGCGGCTGCCAGCGGGACGAGCAGGAGCAGAATCGCGATGAAGAGCTGGCGCCGAAGCGGTTGTGACCAGAACCGTCGCATTCGCGGAGCTGCGCGTGAGCGCTGCGAAATGTTAGCAGGATTCAGCGGGCGAGCACGGGGTCGGCCACACCTGCGTGCGCAAAGCCTGCAGCGCGCAGCACGCAACTGTCACATCGACCACAGGGCCGGCCCGAGGGATCGGGGTCGTAACAACTGTGGGTCAACGCGTAGTCCAGGCCGAGCGCCACACCCGTCCGGATGATGTCGGCCTTCGAGAGCGCCAGGAGCGGCGCGTGGATCGTGACGCGTGCGCCTTCGACGCCGGCCCGGGTGGCGAGCGCCGCCATCCGCTCGAACGCCGCGATGTACTCGGGCCGGCAGTCGGGATAGCCCGAATAGTCGAGGGCGTTGACGCCGATGACGATGTCGCGCGCACCGAGCGTTTCGGCCCAGGCGAGCGCGAGCGAGAGAAACACGGTGTTCCGCGCCGGCACGTAGGTCGACGGGATGTCCGGCCGATCGAGGGCACGGTCCTTGGGAACCGGCGCGTCGCTCGTGAGCGACGACCCTCCGAAGACGCGAAGGTCCACGTCCATCTCGAGGTGCCGCGCGACGCTGAGCGCCCGTCCAACGGCGCGCGCCGCCGCGATCTCGCGGGCATGGCGCTGCCCATAGCGCACCGTGAGCGCGAAGAGATCGTAGCCATCGCGACGCGCGATCGCCGCGGCCGTATAGGAATCCAGGCCGCCGCTCAAGAGGACTACGGCATTTCTCGAGTCCGGCATTGGCAGAGGTTCACACGCCCCGGGTCGCCGCGTCCCAGATGTACTTGTGCACCTGGAGCTGGACGCGCACGGGGAGCCGATCGGCCAGCACCCACGCTGAAAGCTGCCTGGGATCGAGCACGCCGTGCACGGGCGAGAAGAGGATCGCGGAGGCGCGACGCGCCAGATCGTGCCGGCGCACGACGTCGCGCGCGTACTCGTGGTCGGTCCGGTCCTTGACGACGAACTTGACCTCGTCGTGCGGCCGCAGCCGGGCGAGGTTCGACCAGTCGTTCCGGTGGGCTTCGCCGCTCCCGGGGCACTTGACGTCGAGGATGGTGATGACCTGCTCGGGCACGCGCGCCGTGCTGCGGTGCCCCCCCGTCTCGATGAGCACCGTGCGCCCGCGCTCGAGCAGGCCCTGCATCAGCGGATACACGTCCTCCTGCAGCAGCGGCTCGCCGCCGGTCACCTCGACGAGCGGGCAGTCGTACCCGTCCACCTCGGCGAGCACATCGTCGAGCGAGCGCTTGCGGCCCTCGTGGAACGCGTAAGGGGTATCGCACCAGGAGCAGCGGATATCGCACGCGGTCAGCCGCACGAACACGCACGGCCGGCCGGCGTGGGTCGACTCCCCCTGGATCGAGTAGAAGATTTCGTTGACCGTCAGCAATTCAGTACTATGAAACGCAGAACGTCACGTGGATGTCACCATCGTCGGAGGGGGTCCGGCCGGCTTGTGTGTTGGACTCCTCCTCAAGCAGCAGAATCCCGCCCATCACGTTACCATCATCGACCGGCGCCGTGAGGGCGACACCTACGGCTGGGGCATCACCCTGCCTCGGCGGACAGCCGCGCTGCTGGAGGCGTCCGACGCGCCGCTCGCCGCAGGCCTCCTCGAGCGAAGCGTGAGCTGGCATGAGATTCGTGTGTGCCATCGCGGGCTGGCCGTCCAGGTGGCGGGAATGCCGCTCCTCGGCATTTCACGCGCGGCGATGCTCGAGTTGTTCGTGCAGCGGTGCCGCGACGCGGGGGTCGAGCTCCGGTTCGGTGTTCACGTGGCGCCGCCCTTCGAGCCCGCGTGCGACCTCCTGGTGGTCGCCGAGGGCGCTCGCGGGGCGCTGCGCGCCCAGCACGAGGCGGACTTCGGGACCGTCGTCCGGGCCAGCGTCGCCCACTACGCCTGGCTCGGCACCTCCCGGCGCTTCGCGTCGCTGTCCCTGGCCTTCGAAGAGACGCCGGAGGGAATCTTCACCGCTCATGCCTACCCGTTCTCCGACACGGCCAGCACGTTCATCGTCGAATGCACGGAGGACACGCTGCGGAAGACCGGCCTGGCGGAGAGCACGAGCGAGGAGACGTGTGCGTTTCTGTCGCGAGTGTTCGTCGAGCCGCTGCAGGGCGAGAGCTTGCGTTTCCGGCAGCCCCTCACGTGGAGACGGTTCATGCGCGTCAGCAACGCGCGCTGGCAGCGTCAACGCACGGTTCTCGTGGGTGACGCGGCGCACGCCCTGCATTTCTCCATCGGCTCCGGGACGCTGCTGGCCATCGAGGATGCACTGGCCCTCGCCGCCTGTCTGCGTGAAGCGTCGTGCATCGAGACCGCTCTCAAACAATTCGAGGCCGTGCGACGGCCGGCCTTGAAGGATTATTACGATCTGGAAGAGAGGATGCTCAACAAGTTCAATGGGGCCGCCGATCTGCTGCGACTCGATCCTCTGGAACTGGCGTACGCGCTGCTCGCCTAGAGAGCTGAGCCGGCCGGTTACCAGCGCGACGCACGAGGGCTGACAGCGGCAAGCGGGACGATTCGCGCGGCGCGCCTGGCGACGGCCGCGCCCGTGACCATGACCACACCAGCGGCGGTCGTCACGGCGACGCCCCACGCCACCGGATCGGTTGGCGCAATGTCGATGAGCAGTCCCGTCAACAACGAGGTCACCGCCATTCCTCCCGCCACGCCCGCCACCACGCCGGCGGCCGTGATGAGAAGCGCCTGTCGCAAGACGATCCCGGCTACCTGATGCGAGCTGGCGCCCAGCGCGAGCCGGATGGCCATCTCTGGAATACGCTCGGCCAGACTGTGCCTGAGCAGCCCATAGATGCCGGCCGCGGTGAGCACGAGGCACGCAATCGCCAGGAAGAGGCTGAGCGAGGCCGCGAAGCGCTGGACGAAGGTGGCAGCCTCGATCTGCTGGTCGAGCGTGGTGACGCGGAACAGCGGGACGCCGCGGTCGAGCCCGTCCACGACACGTCTGAACTCGGGGAGGCCGGCGGCGGCGCGGGTCCGGACGTGGAGCGTCATGGCGGCGCGGTAGTTCTGCAGCGACGAGAGATAGACCATCGGGATCCCTTCCGGCTCGACGGCGACGTAGCGCACGTCAGCGGCGACGCCCACGATGGTGAACGTCCGATCTCGGAACCGGATACCACGTCCCAGGGGATCGTTGCCTGGAAAATAGCGGGCCGCGAAGCGGCGGCTGACGATCGCCACCGTGCGGGATCCCTGATCGTCGTGCCATTCGAATTCCCTGCCGGCCGCCAGCGGAATCGACATGGTACGAAAGTACGCCGGGCCCACCAGGTTGAGCCGCGCCTGGACGTCCTCACCGGTCCCCGGCGTGTACCCGTCGATCTCGATCGGCACCACGCTCTGCCCTTCCAGGCCGAACGGAACCGTCGAGGCGAGGCTCGCCGTCTCGACGACTGGAAGCTGGTGAACGCGCTGGAGCAGCTCCCGGTGGAACGTGGCTCCCCTGCCCTCGTCATAGCCGCTGCCCGTCAGGTCGTAACTCACAAGCGTCACACCCTCGGCTCGAAAGCCGGGGTCGAGGGTGCGCGAGCGTTCGACGCTTCGCAGGGAGAGGCCGCAGCCGACGAGCACGGCCACCGAGAAGCTCACCTGGAGCGCCGTCAGGGCACTCGCGATCCGGCGGCGGCGCCCACCGATGATGAGATGAGACTCCTCCCGGAGCAGCGCGCTCGTGGTCGAATGGAGCGTATCGAGCAAAGGCAGCAGCGCGATCATGAATGCGCTGGCAAGGCCGGCGCCGAGCGCGACGACCCCGACGGTCCAATCAATGGCGACGTTGAAGTCACCGCGAAACGAGGTCGGGGGCTGGAAGACCTTCAGCAGGTCGACAGCCCAGATCGTCATCGCGTATCCGCCCGCGCCTCCCAGAACGGCCAGGATGAATGCTTCCGCGACGAGCTGGCGGACGAGCTGGATCCGGGACGCGCCGAGCGCCAGGCGAATCGCAAAGGCACGGCGCCGGCGCAGCGTCGTCGCCAGCAGCATGTTCGTCACGCTCGTGCAGGCCAGCAGGAATACGAACACCGCGAGGGCGCCGAGCGGCAGGAGCACCGGCCGGAGGGCTGCCTGCGCGCCGGCTGGCGAGCGCCAGATCGGGTCGGCGACGAGCGTGCGTCCTCGATGCGTCGAGGCGTAATCGGCAGCCAGCCGGCGCGACACCGCGTCCAGCCTCGTCGAGAGGTCCTGAAGCGTCGCCGGAGGCCGAAGTCGCAGAATGCCCTGGAGCCAGCGGCGGCCTCGAGGCGTGAGGTAATCGGAGGCCGTCACGTTGCCCTGCACCACGAGCGGCAGCCACAGATCCGTCTGCACCGCGACGAAACCGCTCCGGAAGGAGGTATCGGCGACGCCCACGACGGTGAATGGCTGGCCGTTCAAGTGCACGACCCTTCCGAGGATCGCGGGATCGCTCGAGAAGCGGGCCCTCCAGTAGGCGTTGCTTACGATGGCCACCGGCCGGCCGGCGCCACTTGCCTCCTCAGGACGAAAGTCGCGCCCGCTGACGATCGCCGCGCCGAGCGTGGCGAAATAGTTGTCCGAGACGAGCTCGACGAAGACCCGTTCTGCGGACTGCCCGTCCGCGGCCGACAGCGTGACCGGCGTCAGCGCGGTCGCGGCGGCCGGCGCGAGGTCGGCGACGGCGGTCCTCGCATCAAGGTAATCCGGGTAGGAAAGACCCCCGGGAATTCCGGTTGAGCCGCGGGAGGTGAGGATGATCAGACCCTCGGAGGGGTGAACCCCGGGCAGCGGACGCCAGAGCATCTGGTCCGCCCAGGTACTCGTGGTCGCGACGGCGGCGACGCCGATGGCGAGCGAGACGACCGCGGCGAGCGTCAGCCCTCGTATCTGGGCCAATTGGCGTACCGCGTAACGCAAGTCGCGTGAGATCATCGAGCCTCCGCACGCTCGGCGGTCGTCTGGGTCAGGACGAAGGGGGGATTATCGCACATCGGTCTTCGTGTGCACGCCGGCCGCGCGCCGTGCGCTCGACGAGCGATCGGGCGATTACAGGAGGGTGTACACGTTGGCCGCGGGCTCCGATCTGACGGGAGGCATGCGGCTGACGGCGTCGTGCCACGACGGGGAGACGTCGCGGCGATCGAGCAGGATATCTTCGAGAATCAGCGCATCGAGACCACATCGAAGGAAGCAGCGAATGGCGTCCACGGGCGTACAGACGATCGGCTCGTCGCGCTCGTTGAAGGAGGTATTCAACAGCACCGGACAGCCGGTGACCGCTTCGAACGCCCGCAGCAGCGCGTGAAAGCGAGGCAGGACGTCCGCGGAGACGGTCTGCGGCCGGGCGGAGCCGTCCACATGCGTGATGGCAGGCAATGGGACGCTGGCTGTCACCTGACACGTGAGCAGCATGAAGGGACTCGGCTGGTTCAGATCCATGTAGTCGCGCGCCTGTTCGGCAACCAGCGCGGGCGCGAAGGGGCGGAAGCTTTCGCGCTTCTTGACCAGCTCGTTGATGCGATCCCGCATGCCGGGATCGCGAGGGTCCGCGAGGATGGACCGGCTGCCCAGCGCGCGCGGACCAAACTCCATCCTGCCCTGGAACCATCCGATGACCTGCCCCGCGCTGAGCCGCCTGGCGGTCTCACGGGCCAGATCGTCGAACGTGCCGTGGAAGTGGTGGCAGGGGGTAGCGGTGCCTTCGAAGAGCCGCGCGATCTGCTCACACGAAAAGGCCGGTCCCCAGCACGCGTGTTCGAGCCGTGGCTGCGTCACGCGTCCGCTCAGGCGCCTGTCGGCGAGCACGGCCGCTCCGAGACACCCGCCGGCATCGCCCGCCGCGGGCTGCACGAACAGCGACTCGAACGGTCCTTCCCGCAGGATCTTTCCATTGGCCACGCAGTTGAGCGCCACGCCGCCGGCGAGTGCCAGGTTGCGGCTCGGCACCTTCGTGTGAAGATACCTGACCTTGTCCAACAGCAGGTCCTCGAGAACGACCTGTGCGCTTCGGGCGACATCCTTCTCGAACTGCCCCAGCTCCGATCCCGGCTCGCGCGGAGGATGCCCGAGCAGGTCGCAGAGCGCGGGACTGAACATCCGGGCGCCGCGCAGGAAATCGAAGAACTCCAGCGCGAGCCGGAACTGGCCATGCTCGCCCGCCTGGACCACCTGCCTGAGGGCATCGACGTACTTCGGGCTGCCATAGGGGGCGAGGCCCATGACCTTGTATTCGCCGCTGTTCACCCGAAACCCGAGGTAGGCCGTGATGGCGCTGTAGAACAGCCCGAGCGAATGCGGGAACTCCACGTCTTCGAACAACTGAATCTCGTCGCCGCGGCCATGGCCGTACGTCGTCGTCGCCCATTCGCCCACGGCATCCACCGTGAGAATCGCGGCGTCCTGAAAACCCGAAAAATAGTAGCTGCTCGCCGCGTGCGAGAGATGATGGTCGAAGTATTCGAGCGGGCCCTCGAATCCCAGATAGTCCCGGATCTCCCGCTCCGCTCTCGTGGCGTCGAACCTGAACAGCGCGCGCTCGTCGGCGATGGGCACCTCGGGCAATCCCATCCAGAGCTGGCGCTCCAGCTTCTTGACCGGGGTCTCGTAGTACGCCACGCAATCGACGCCGGCGACGGAGACGCCGGCCTGCCTCAGACAGAAGCGAAACGCCTGGATGGGCAATGCGTTCGTGTCCTTGACGCGCGTGAAGCGCTCTTCCTGCGCCGCCGCGACGAGCCGGCCGTCCTCGAGAATGCAGCACGCGGAATCGTGGAAATGCGCGGATATCCCGACGACCACTCGGCTCATGGCGCACAACCGCTGCGCACGGTCAGGTCCTGGATTTCGCCGAAGACGTGGTACGCCTCCGGAGGGGGCCGAAGCGGGCTGTAGCGGGTGCGGCTGCGACACGGCTCCCGCGCGCCGTCAATCGACCATTCAATCTCGAGGCAATTCGTTCCCGATCGAAGGATGTCTGCGGGGAGGTCGAAGCCGACCGTGGTCCACCTCGGCCCGATCGACTCCTCGATCAACACCGCGCCGTTGAGGCGAACCACGGCAGAGGCTCCGTCATGCGGCGCACGCCAGGTCACACGGCCCATGACGCCCGGCGTCGCTCGTGTCAGCAGATAGAAACACGACGTTCGATGCCGCGACCGGTAGTACCCGTAACGACGGCTTTCGAGCAGCGTCATCGTGATTCTCCGGGAGCGGAACAGGTCGATCTCGTCGCCGTCGGCCTGCGCCTCGTCCAGCCGCAGTTGCTCGAAGCGCGCTCGTGCGCCGATGCCGCGCGCGTCGAGCACGTCCTCGATGGCTTGGTACAGAGGCACGTCACCAAGCGTCAAGTACGCCGGGAGCGGCTGCGTGAGCAGGCACCGCTGCATCGACCGGGACGCCATCGCCACGTCATAGGAACGCGCCATCCAATCGGGAGAGCGGCGGCTGCGAAAATCCAGGAAGCACAGCATCAACTCGTCCGCCTCGGGGCAGATCCCGAGCGCACGCTCGCAGCCGTACGTGACGGCGTCGAGGCTGGCCCCGACATGCCCGTTGTGAATGGCCGCCAGGAGATGAGCCGTCGCCTCGTCACGCGGGCTGATCGCGGGGGCGCGAGCCTCGACCTCGCCCGCGGCCGCCGGACCGCCGACGACCGGCAGGAGGTGCGCGGCGATCGCTCTCGATGCCAGCCGAAGGCCGAGCAGCGTCAAATGACAGTAGTCGAGGAAGAGCGCCCGGTCGGGCAACCCGTGCTCGCGCGTGAACACCTCGCACAGATCCACGAGGCCGATCCCAGTGGCGCGACACCCCGCTCGAATCGCGTCCTGGACGCTCGTCGGACAGCGCGGCGTGCAATACGCCAGCAGCCCCGAGCTCACGTCGCGCGCGCCACAGTAATGTCGATAGGCCGTGTGCGTGTCTCCGATGGCGGCGGCGCACTCGGCCAGCAGTCGATGAGGTGCCGGGTGCAGCCCCTGGTCAAGGTCCGCCATTTCGCGCGCGTATCGAGCACAGTCGGCTGGATGTCCGTTTCGCCGCGCTTCTTCCGCTCGAGAGCGCCGTTCGATCCACGCTTTCATGCGATCGACCGGGATGGCCGGTACGAAGTCGACCGTCTGATCGACGTGATGCACGAGATTGAATTCCGGCACGACGAACAGGCCGTAGGCGTTGGTTCGCCGAAGCACCGTCTGCATCAGCCGCAGGAACGCGTGAACGCGCCTGACGAGGATGTCGTCGACGTGCAGCCTCTTCGCCTCTGCAAGGTCGCCCTGCGCAAACGCCTGCTCCAGGAGCAGCTCGTCGAGAGGGGGGACAGGCTCGAAGATCCAGTTGTTGCCGGCGAACACGATGATGACGTCCGGTTGAAGCGCGCCGCTCGATTCGAGGATGGCTTCCAGTCCATTCATATCCTGGCCAATCATGGCCAGATCGATCACTTCCACGGCGTCATGGTGCTGTTTGACGTAGGCCTCCACCAGGCCCGCGACGGTCACGACAGGATCGTAGAAATACGCGCGGGCGGAGGACTCTCCGAGCAGCAGCACGCGTTTCTTGTGGCTCTTCGGCGGAATCAGGTCAACATCGGCATATCTGTTCCATGCCTCGACGTACGGGATCCGCCGGAAGGCCCCGCCAACCCGGTCGCCGGTCCAGATGCCGATCCGATACGGCGGCCCATCCGCGGCCCCCACGGATGCCTCGCCGCCTGGCGGGCCCTCGTCGCTGCCAGCCTGGTTCCACAGGAGGCGCAATTGCTGGAGGGAACCGAGAATGCAGGCGCCTCCCTCGGATGCGAGAAGGCCGGCCAAATGCCGCGCGTGGGGGCGAAGCGCGTCACGTCTGGCGTGATCGGTCATCGAGAGGCGAAATAGTAACATGCAGCTTTTCAAGGGAGGGGCCGTGGCCAAACCGGTCTTCTACACGAAACCGACCTGAACGACCTGCAAGAACGCCAGAAGGTATCTGGCGGAGAAAGGCGTCGCCGTCGAGGAGGTCGACATCAACCGAAACCCGCCGTCTCGGGAGTTCCTCGAGCGGCACGTCGATCCCAAGCGTTTCCTCGAGTACGTCAGCACGCGGAGCCCGGTCTTCAAGATCCGGCCCCTGCCGAGGTCCAAGAAAGAGGCGATCGACCTGATGCTCGCGCAGCCGAATCTGATTCGCCGGCCCGTGCTCGTCAGAGGCGGGACCGTGACGTTCGGCTTCGACAAGGACGCCTACGCGAACCTCTGATGGGCGAGATCCGCATCGGCACCTCGGGCTGGAGCTATCCCTCCGGCAAGGGCAAGTGGAACGGGATTTTCTACCCGGCCACGCGGTCGAAGAAGGCGGGGACGAAGGACTTCGACGAGCTCCGCTTCTACGCCGAGCACTTCAACACGGTCGAAGTGAACTCCACCTTCTACGGCCAGCCGAGGGCCGATATCACGCGCGCGTGGGCCGAACGGACACCCGGCGGCTTCGAGTTCTCGATGAAGCTGTACCAGAAGTTCACGCACCCGAAGATGTTCAAGGAGCAGGCGCTCGAGTCCGCGCCCGGCTCGGAAGGTCCGCTCCTCGACCTGCTGGCGCAGGTGACGCAGGCGGACATCGACGACTACAAGGCCGGCATCGAGCCGCTCGCGACGACCGGCCGCCTCGGCGCCCTTCTGGCGCAGTTCCCGGCGAGCTTCAAGAACACGCCCGCCGCGCGCGACTACCTGGCACAACTGCTCCGCGCGTTCTCCGCTTACCCCGTCGCGGTGGAGCTCCGCCATCGAAGCTGGAGCGATGCGTTCGGCGAGACGATCGGGCTCCTCAACGCGTTCGGCGCGGCGCTCGTCCAGATCGACGAGCCGAAGTTCAAGCTGTCGATCCGCCAGAACCGGCTGCCGAACATCCCGGGCTTCTACTACATGCGCCTCCACGGGCGGAACGCCGCCGAGTGGTGGCGCCACGAGCACCGCGACGACCGCTACAACTATCTGTACTCGGCGGAGGAGTTGAAGGAATTCTCCGGCGACGCGGGCGCCGCGCGGGAGCTCGTGAACAAGAGCTACCTCTACACGAACAACCACTTCGCCGCCAAGTCGGTGGTGAACGCCGTGATGCTGAAGGCGCAGCTCGGCGAGCCGATCGAGGGTGAGTACCCGCCGGAGCTGGTGGAGCGCTATCCCGAGATCGCGAATCTCGTGACTACTGCGTCGCCGCCGCTGCGCCCTTCACGCTTGCTCTCTTGATGATGTCCCCCACCTCGATCTTCTGGACGACGTCCATCCCGGAAATCACCTGGCCCCAGACGGCGTAGTTCCTGTTCAGCTCCGGCGTCGGCCTGAGCGTGATGTAGATCTGGCTGTCGGCCTGAGCAGGATTGCCGGCATGCGCCATCGCCACGGCGCCGAGCTTGTGCGGCCGGTTCTTGTGCATCTCAGCCGCGCCGATCGGCTTGCCGCTGCCGGCCCCCGGGCCACGCCCCCACGTCTCCTTCTTCGTCATGTCGCGCGTCTGCGGATCGCCGAACTGGACGACGAAGTTCTTCGCGACACGGTGAACGCGGAGACCGTTGTAGAAGTTCCGCTTCACGAGCGCCAGGATGTGCGCGACGGTCTTCGGCGCCTCGTTCGGGTAGGTCTCGACCTCGATGGTCCCCTTCGCGGTCTCGAACACGATGACCGGACCGGCGCCGGGCGAGGTCTTCCCGGCCTGCGCGGCGGCGGGCGCGGCCGTGAGGGCAAACACGAGCGCGGCGATCGCGGATCGAATCATTGCGGGCTCCTCCCTGTTCGCGTGACTCCAATTCTTGGACATTGCCCGGCGATCACGCAATCCCCGCATCGCGGGTAGACGGGACGGCAGACGTTCTGGCCCCACGTGACCAGGTACAGGTTGATGTACGGCCACCAGCGCCGGGCTGTATTGCGGTAGAGGGCCTGCTCGGTCTCGTCCGGCACTTTGGTCCGCACCCATCCCAGGCGATTCGAGATGCGGTGGACGTGCGTATCGACGCAGATGTTGTGCAGGCTCTTGAAGCCGAGGATCAGGACCAGGTTGGCGGTCTTGCGGCCCACGCCCGGCAGCATGACGAGCTCCTCCATCGTGCGGGGCACTCGCGAGTTGAAGCGCGTCACGAGCATCTCGCAGCAGGCCTTCACGTAGCGGGCCTTGTAGCGGTAGAAACTGACCGGGTAGATCAGCCTCTCGATCTCCGTGACGGGCAGTCTGGCCATCGTCCGGGGCGTGCGCGCGCGCCTGAAGAGACGCGTCGAGGCGGCGTGCATCGTCGCGTCCTGGGTCCGCGCGGAGAGGACCGTCGCGATCAGAATCTTGAACGGATCCTCGGCCTGCTCTTCGGAAATCTTCTCGACCGCCGGCAGCTCGAGACCCGTGATCGCGCGCGCCAGCGCGCGCATGACCTCTTCGACGACCTTCTCCGCCGGCCTCTTCGCCGTCATGGCACCGGAGTGAGGGGCGGCTGGCCGCCGAGAACAGCGAGCACGTTCCGAACGGCGAGGTCGGCCATCGCCGTGCGCGTTTCCACGGTTGCGCTGGCGAGATGGGGAACGAGCAGCACGTTTTCCAGCTTCAGCAGATCGGAATGCACCTCCGGCTCCTTCTCGTACACGTCCAGGGCGGCGCCCGAGATCATGCGTTCCCGAAGCGCCCACGCCAGCGCCTCCTCGTCAACGACCGGCCCGCGTGATGTGTTGATCAAGTACGCACTCCGCTTCATGCGCGCCAGCGCCGGTTGATCGATGAGGTGCGTCGTCTCGGGCGTCAGCGGCACGTGGAGCGAGACGACGTCCGAGGTTGCCAGCAGGCGATCCACCGGCATGCCCTCGGGACCACGGGAGGCGTGGACCACCCGCACGCCGAAGGCCCCGGCGCGTGCGGCGACCGCGCGGCCGATGCGGCCGAAGCCGACGACGCCGAGCTGCTTGCCCCTCAGCTCGCTGCCGAGCATGAAGTCGAGCGCCCACCCCTTCCACTCGCCGCGCCGCAGCAGGCGTTCGCCCTCAGAGATGCGCCGGGTGATCCCGAGGATGAGCGCCCACGTGAAGTCAGCCGACGCTTCCGTCAGGACGTCGGGCGTGTTCGTGACGACGATGCCCCGCTCGCGCGCGGCGGCGATGTCGATGTTGTCGTACCCCACGGCGATATTCGCGATCGCTCTCAGGTGCTGCCCGGCATCGATGACGGCGCGATCGACCGTGTCGGTCAGCAGGCACACGAGCGCCTGCTTGCCGGCGACACGCGCGGCAAGCTCGTCGTGCGGCATCGCGCCCGCACCGTCGTGGCGGTCGACCTCGCACGCCGCCTCGAGGGCACGCATCGGAGCCGATGGAATCCGTCGCGTGAGGAGGGCCGAGGGCTTCAATGCCCGTACGACTTGCAGTAGCCGCAGTGGGTGCACATCACCGACGGCTCGATGATGCAGGTGCCCTCGGGGCCCGATGGCACGGCGAATTGCGCGTGGCTCAGATGCTCCCGCAGGAACGCCACGGGCACCATCTCGGGGGCCGCCGCGCGCGGGACCCCCAGATGCCTCGCGATCGCCTCCCGCACGAGCGCCCGCAACTCCTGCTCGGTCATTCCTGCACGTCCACGCTGTCGATGATGCCGACGATCGCCGCATCGACCGGCGCCGCCTTGCGTCCGAGCGCTTCGCCGGCAGCGCGCCCTTCAATCACCACCAGCACCTTCTCGTGAACGCCGGCGCCCACCGAATCGACCGCGAGGAGCGCCGGGCCGCTGGCCCGGTTGTCCAGCGTGACGGGCTGAACGAGGAGCAGCTTCGCGCCCTCGAACGTGCGGTGCTTCTGCGTCGAGACGAGCGTTCCCACGACGCGGGCGATGAGCATCAGCCGAGGTCCCAGTGATCGACGATGCCGACGATACCGGCATCGGCCGGCACGTCCGCCGGATGGAACGGGAAGCTTGCCTCCTTGCCGCGCACGAAGAACACGATTTCCCCCACGCCCGCGCCCGCCGCGTCCACGGCAACAAGCGTGCGGCCGATGGGCTCCCCCTGCGGATCGAGGGGCTGCAGCACGAGCAGCGTCACGCCCGTCAGGGCCTCGTCCTTGCGGGTGATGACGACATCGCCGATGACCTTGGCGAGCTGCACGAAGACTCTTCGAACGTCAATCGCCCGGCGTGACTTCGACGGTATCGACGATGCCGACGATCGCCGCGTCGACCGGACAGTCCTTCATACCGGAGGCCATGCGAGCGGAACTGCCGCTCACGATGAGCACCGTTTCGCCGACGCCGGCGTCCACGGTGTCGACCGCGACGAGGTAGTGGCCCTCGGCTTTGCCGTGCGGATCCATCGGGCGGGCGACCAGCAGCTTGCTGGCGACGAGCTTCGGGTCCTTGCGCGTGGCGACGACGGTCCCGACGATGCGGGCCAGTATCATCGGAACCCCGGGACTCTACGACTTGCCGGCGCCGGCGCTCGCCTTGCCGATCGGGAGGGCATCCTCGAGGTTGGCGTGCGGGCGCGGGATCACGTGAACGGACACGAGCTCGCCGACCCGTCGCGCAGCCGCCGCGCCCGCGTCGGTCGCCGCCTTCACCGCCGCGACGTCTCCGCGGACAATTGCCGTGACGTAGCCGGCGCCAATCTTCTCCCAGCCGACCAGCGTCACCTTCGCGGCCTTGACCATGGCATCGGCCGCCTCGATCATGGCGACGAGTCCCTTGGTCTCCACCATTCCCAACGCCTCACCCATCTGAATCCTCTCTTAGTCGCGAAGGTTGCGTACAGCGTCTGCAATGAGAGCCGTGAGCTCGCGGTATGTTAGCCGAATTTCACCGTCTCTGCTTGCGCCTGCCTGCCGCGCCGAAGCCGAAGGCGAAGGCGGGAAGCTCGAAGAGCGAAGGCGGGCCGCCTCGAGCAAGCCCGGGACGTCGGGGACGAGCCGTTCGGTGGAGGACGCCGGCGCTTCGAGCACCTGGCAGAGCGCCTCGTCACCGGTCGGTTGCGACGGATCGGTGCAGATCGCGGCGGGCGCCGCAATCCCGTACAGGCCGCGCAGCCCCTGGAGCCGGTCGACCTCCTCGCGCGACAGCAGGTGCTCGCGCCCGAGGAGCCGCGC
>JBOGIW010000221.1:0-2566 GCA_050748045.1 Vicinamibacterales bacterium
CGCAGGCCGCGCCCGAGGTCGCGGCGCCGGCAGGGGCGGCAGCCGCGGCGCTGCCCGACTTCAGCCGCGTCGCGGGCCAGACGATTCCCGCCGTGACGAACATCTCGTCGCTGACGGTGGTGCGCCGATCGAGCTCGCCCTTCGCCAGCGATCCCTTCTTCCAGTACTTCTTCGGCGACGCCGACGACCTCTTCGGGTCGCGGCGCGGCGTCCAGAGCAGCCTCGGCTCCGGCGTCGTCGTGACGCCCGACGGCTACGTGCTGACCAACAACCACGTGATCGCGGGCGACCGCGGACGCATCAGCGTGCGGAACCTGCCCGAGATCACCATCGCCCTCGACGACAAGCGCGAGCTGCGCGCGGCGATTGTCGGCGTCGACCCGGCGACGGATCTCGCGCTGCTGAAGATCGACGCGAAGGGGCTGCCCACGATTCCGTGGGGCGACTCCTCGACGCTGAAGGTCGCCGAATGGGTGCTCGCCATCGGCAACCCGTACCAGCTCGATCAGACGGTGACGCTCGGCATTGTCTCGGCCGTCGGCCGCCGGGTGGGTATCTCGGCGTACGAAGACTTCATCCAGACCGACGCGGCCATCAACCCGGGCAACTCCGGCGGCGCGCTCGTCAGCCAGCGTGGCGAGCTGGTCGGCATCAACACGGCCATCTACAGCCAGAGCGGCGGCTACCAGGGCATCGGTTTCGCGGTGCCGAGCAACCTGGCGCGGCGCGTCATGAACGAGCTGATCCAGTTCGGCGAGGTCCGGCGCGGCAGCATCGGCTACGTCGAGCTGACGCCGCTGACGACGCGGATCGCCGATCAGCTCGGAGCGCCCGGTGTGCAGGGCGCGCTCGTGACGGCGCTGCGTCGCAACTCCGCGGCGTTTCGCGCCGGCGTCGAGCCGGGTGACATCGTCGTCTCCTTCAACGGGCAGAAGGTCGACGACCCGGCGCAGCTCCAGCGGCTCATCCAGGACGCGACGATCGGCAGCACCGCCACCGTCGTCGTCATCCGCAACGGGCGCGAGGTGCCGCTGACGATCGTGATCCAGTCCACCGCCACGCGCGCCGGCGACTGATTCCCGCCCGATGGAAGGCGCGCGCCTCCCCGCGAACTGGCCCGAGCTCACGCTCGCCCTCACGCTTGCGCTCCTGGCGGCGTATCTCGTCGCGGGACTCGCCGCCCGGCTCGTCAGCGCGATCCTGCGCGGCGTCGTGGCCGACCCCGAGCACGAGACGCTGTTCATCGAGCGCCCACAACGGGTGATCAAGGTGGCGATCTTCGTGGTGACGGCGGCCGCGCTGGCGCTGCCGGCGCTGCGGCTGGCCGGCTACCGCGGCGTCGTCGCCGTCGAGCCGGAGGCGCTCGGCCGGTGGCTCCTGAACGCGGGGCTGCGCATCGGCGTCATCTGGGTCGCCGCGTACTTCGTCATCCGCATCGGCTCGGCGGCGGCGCGCCGGTTCGAGCGCGAGATGAGCTACGGCACCGGCCTCGACGTCATCGAGCGCACGAAGCGCGCCCAGACCCTGTCGCGCCTGCTCCAGAAGACGCTGACGATCGTCGTCGGCGCCATCGCCGTGCTGATGGTGCTCCGAGAGCTCGACATCGACATCACGCCGGTGCTCACTGGCGCCGGCATCGCGGGCCTGGCCATCGGCTTCGGCGCGCAGACGCTCGTGCGCGACATCATCTCCGGCTTCTTCCTGATTCTCGAAGACCAGGTGCGCGTCGGCGACGTGGCCGTGGTGAACGGGCAGGGCGGCCTCGTCGAGGAACTGAACCTGCGCACGATCGTGCTGCGGGACTACGACGGCACCGTGCACGTGTTCCCCAACGGGGAGGTCAAGACGCTCGCGAACAAGTCGAAGGACTTCTCGTACTACGTCATCGACATCGGCATGGAATACGGCGACGAGCCCGACCGCGTCATCGCCGCGATGAGGGACGCTGCCGCGTCCATGACGGACGACCCGCTCTTCAAGCCGAATATCCTCGAGCCGCTCGAGGTCGCCGGCGTGGATGCGTTCGCCGAGAGCCAGGTCACGATCCGGGCGCGCATCAAGACCGTTCCGCTGAAGCAGTGGGAGATCGGCCGGGAGCTGCGGCGGCGGATCTACCTGACCCTCAAGGAGCGCAACATCAGCATCCCCTACGCGCACATCACGGTCCACCTCGACCGCCCGGAGCCACCGCAGAACCCCTGAGCCGTTTCCCCGCGTCTCAACACATGTCCCTCCAGGGGCATGAGGCATGGGTGCCAGGATTCGCAGGCTCATCGGGGCGGCAGTCGTGGTGTTCGGCACCGCGACGGGCGCGGCCGCCCAGGACGCCCCGGCGCATCGGGGCATCGTTCACGACCACACGGGGACCCCGCTGCCCGGGGTCGTCCTCACTATCGTGCACCCGGATGAGACCGCCGTGCGGGTGGTCGTCACGGATCTCCTGGGCGCGTACGCGGTGGGGGACCTCGAGCGCGGGACCCGGTACACGATTCACGTCAGCCATCCGGAGTTCCGGAAAACGCGCCTGCGGGCGGCGCCGGGCGATCGGGTCAGCGTGACGCTGAAG